>JAKAOB010000076.1 GCA_021812305.1 Thermoplasmata archaeon | reverse complement strand
CGAGCCGGGGGAGGGCTGGGGGAGAAGGTCAGCGCGACCTCGAGTCCGCTCCCGTCGATGACGACGGTTCCGGAGGAAGAGGCCGCCGTATACCCGGGGACCGACGCGACGCTGTAGGTGTACGTCCCGTTCGTCAGGGCGAAGGTGAGCGAGCTGCTCGCGGTCCGACCCGAGACCCCTCCCACGGTGACGCCCCACGTCGTTCCCGCGGGAAGCCCGGTCTGGTTGAAGACCAAGGAATACGTCGCGGGCCCGGGGCCGAAGGTTACGTTGACGGGGACCACCGTGGTGGTGGAGTTGATCGTGATGGTCCCAAGGGACGGGGACGGGGCAAACCCATCGACGCTCGCAATCGAGTAGTTGTACGTCGTCGAGCTGGCGAACGCACTGAGCACGCCGACGCGGAGCGTCGGCGTGGGAGCCGCGGCCGTGGCTTGGTCGACCGAGACCGACCAGGCGGTACCGGCCGGGAGGCCGGTCTCGTTGAAGTCGAACTCGGCCGTCGACCAGGCTGAATTCTGGGAGAAGGTATAGTTGCTCAGGCAGAGCAAGGTCCGGTTCGCCGTGTTGGTCAGGCAGGCATTCCCCGTCGCCGGGTCCACGGCCACCCCCGAAGGGTCTATTCCAAGGTACCATTCCACCGCGTTCTTCGAGGCGTTCACCACGACGGCGAAGAAGCCTCCCGCGGCCACCCAGATGAAGTTGCGCAGCGGGTCATAGGAGAGCCCCTGAACGTCCATCCTGAAGGCGATGGCCGGGACGACAGCGACGGAGGCCGTCACCGTGAGGCTGGAGGCGTTCACGACCGACAGGTTGCTCGAGCCGCGGTTGGAGACGTATACCTGATCGCTCCGATTGTCGACGACCGCCCCGTACGGCTCGCTCCCCGCTCCGATCGACCCCACTTCCTTCAGCGACGCGGTCGAAAGGACGGTCACGTTGTCGGAGCCCGAGTCCGCGACGAACACCCGCTGGGTGGCCGGGTCGGCGGCCACCCCGATCGGATTGGATCCCACCGGCAGGCTGGCGACCACCACGTGGCGTGAGCCGTTGATCACCGAGACGTTGTTCGAACCGTTGTTGGCCACGAACAGGAGGCCCGTTAAGGGGTCGTAGGCGATGCCGGACGGCGCGCTCCCGACCCCGATCGAGGCGACCGAGGCACCGGTGGTGTCGTTGAGCACGGTGACATTGTCGGAGCCGGTATTCGTGACATACACTTCGTGCGTCGCCGAGTCGACCGCAACGGCGAACGGTGCCGACCCGACCGTATAGGTGGCGACGACACTGGCCCCGAAGGTCGAGCTCACCGTCACTTCCTCGAGACACGATGGCGCGTTCGCGATCCAATAGGCCCCCACGAAGGAGTCGAAGGCCAGCCAGGCCTCCCCGGCGTAACTCGCATTGCACCCGGACGTGGCCAGGGACGCAGACCTCAACGAGTAGTGGGGCGCGCCCGGTGAGGACCTCCCGCTCGCCGGGTTCCACGCGGTGGTCGGGGAGGAGGTCCCCGCGTTTCCGAGCGACGAGTCCACGGGGGGATGGACCGCCCGCCCTTCGCCCGGCCCCGCCGCGAGCGCCGTGCCGTAGGGAACGGCATTGGAGACCGCCATGAGGGCGACGGCGGCCACGACCATCAACGCGACGCGTAGATTCCGACGCACGGGACTTCCCCGGGGTCACTGCCCACCACCGGTACCCACCCGCCTCGGAAAAGCCTCACCCCCGGACACACCCGTCCGCCCCGCGGACATCGGCGTGCCCGAGGGCCGAGCCACGGGCGACGGACGACCACACGGGTAACGGAGCGCGGGGCAGGGGGTCCATATACCCCGGTGAACCTCTCATCGTCGATCGTCCCCGCTCGCCGGGGCCCCGGCCCCCTGCCCGGAGGTTGCCGACGTCGTTCGGCGCAGCACGGGCGGTCATGGCAGGGCCGTAACGGTCCGCCGGCGGGGCTCGAGGAAGTTCGGGCGACCCCTGGGGGCGGAGAGCAGGAGCCACTGTGAAAGAGAACTCTCGGTCCGGCCTGGTGATCGCTACGTCGCTCATCATCGGGGGTGCCATCGGCGCCGCGACCCAGGTGATGACCCCCTGGCTCGACGGCTTTCTGGGGGTGAGCCCGGTCGTGGTCTTCGGGCTCGGTATCGGGATCGTCGAGGGACCGACCCTCGTCTCGGCGATCGTGCTGGCGCGTCGCGTGAACCGCGCGTGGGTCCGCAATGCCCTCCAGGCGGCCGCTCCCTTCGTCGGCTTTTTCGCCTATCTCCTCGCCTACGGCTTCCTTCGGCACCCACTGTTCACGTTCCCTTTCCTCGGCGTCCCGGGCCAACCGCCGGGCTGAGGGCGCGCTGCCCGGTGGCCCGGGCAGCGGCCGCTTCGAGCTCGCGAGGGCCGAACGTGCCGCCGGTTCATCTACCGGCACTGCCTGTGCCCTGCGTACCCCTCCGATCCGGAGAAGCCCGCATGACGGACGTTCCTCGCCCGACGCAGCCGGTCGCGGGCACCGGACGCCGGCTCGGGGAGACCCTCATCGAGATCTGGCGCCAGGTGCTTGTGGAGTCGCTTCCCGCGGTCGATCTCGGCGATCAGAAGCTCCGTGTGGGACACACCGGGAGCCTCGGCCTACGGACGGTCGCCCTCCGGGTAGGTTCCCTGGTCATCGAGGGGATCGAGCAGAACCCCAACACGAAGTCGCGTTGGGCCCAGCTGGCCCAGGAAGGCAAGCGGATCATGCAGTACCGCTCTGCCGGGCGATACGTGGGCAACGTCTGCGATGGCCAGCTGACCAGGTACCCGGCGTGGACGGCCCAAGGCCTTCCCGACTGACGGCGCCCGCGACGGCCCGCCAAGAACCCCCCCGCGCGCCGGTGGTCGGGTGGGCCAGAGACGGTCCGATGGGGCCCCCCCACCATCGGAGGGCGGTCGGACCTGCTGCGCGGACGTTCGAGGAGGAGTCGAGGGAAGGGAACCTTGGTCGCCCGCCGGCCGCCGGTGGCCCGTTCCGCTGAGGGTGCAAGAAAGTCGGGTGAAGAGGTTGGCCTCCGTGGCGGGAGGGTCCTCACGCCGCCGTGGGCAGCGAGAGAACGCGGCCAGTGGGACGGATCAGGAAGAGCGCCCCCGCCAGCACAGCGAAGACGACCCCGAGCAACCCCAGGACGTTCGCGCCGAAGCCCAGGGTCACGATGCCGATCACGGCCACCAGCACCAGCATGACCCCGCTCGTCCCCGGTCGGGCGCTCCAGTCGTGCCGTCCGAGCCATGCGAAGAAGCCGGTGATGCCTCCCAGCGCCAGGAGCAGCAGGCTCTCGCCCCACAGGTCGAACGCGCCGTACACCCGTCCGCCCATCAGGGCGATCGAACCGCTGACGATCGCCAGCAGTCCGCCGAGCACGAAGAGGCCCGCGCCGAGGTAGCCCAGGAGCCCCGCGACTCGCTGTTCGTTCAGGTCCACCATTTGATTCACTCACCCCCTTTTGCTTCGCTCCACGCCACGGAGCCTCGGGGTTGTGCCGAGGGTCGGACGCGTGCGACCGCCGTTCCGCCGGAGGGGTATTTGTAAGCTTGTCCAGCCCGCGGCGACCCGAAGCGCGTCGGCGGTGCCGAGCCGTACGGTCCGCGCGACGGGGCGTCGGCGCCCGACGCCGAAACGTGCGATGCGGCGAGGCAGCGATTCGATCGGAGCGACCATACCGGCCCGCGGATTCGGGGCTCCCCCGCCCCTCGACCGGAGGCGGAGACCGGCCCGGCGAAGTATCGACGGCGAAGTATCGACGGCGAAGTAGAATAAGCGCGGCCGCCAGCAGCTCCCGTCGACCGACGAGTTAGGCATGATGGCGGGGGGCCCTTGAAATCTCGACCTCGAGGCCCGGCACTGCCCCACCGTTGGGCGAGGCGCGCCACGTCACACCCTCGGCTCGGTGGCGGACCCGTCGCCCGAGCACAGTTCCCGCTCGTAGCGCTGACCGTGATCGCGCTTGCTCTGGCGACCGTCACGACATTTGGCCCGGCCGGGGGAACGTACCTTCGGGCCGGCGCCGTCGCGCACCCCCCGCACGCCCGGTCGTCCGCCCCGACCTCGGGAGCGTCGCTCTCCGTGGTCGGCCGACCGGGTGCCTCGTCCGGGGCGCGGGGGGTCGTCTCCTTCGGGGCCCCCCTCGCTTCTTTCGGTCATCGGGATCCGTCCGCGCCGAGCCCTCGGACGTGCTTCACCTGCGCCTACTACCTTCAGGAGGGCGCGACGCTCGACCAAGCGTGCGCCCCGTTGATCCCCGGGGCGTGCAACGCCTGGCCGGGATTCCATTCCTGGGGGGTCCAGGTGAACATCTCGACGGCCCCGTACCCCACGGGCTACGAGTTCAACGGGCTCTCGAACACCGGGGATTGGTACCAGTCCATGGTGCTGTTCAACTGGTGCGGGGGGCCGCCGTTCGGTTGGGGCAATGAGGCGTTCGACCGCAACGGGACGTCCGTGTATCCCTCCGGCGGGGGCGTCGGCTGCTACTCCGGGCCTACGTTCGCTGCCGGCGACCTCGTCGAGCTGGGCGTGGAGATCGTCCAGAACGGTTCCGATGCGGGGAAGGTGTGCTTCTACGCCCAGGATGTGACGCAGGCGCAGATCGGTTACTACAACTGCATCGCGCAACCCGACCCGGGGCCGACCCCCGACTCCAACTACTTTCGTTGGGGCGGATCGGGCGGCTTCTTCTCCGGACCGATGGTGGAGTTCCTGAACCCGAACGCCACGGGATGCACGAACTTCACCGGGCTCCCGACGGTCGACTTCCGCACGATCGAGGGGGCGTACGTGACCCAGTTTTCGCCGTTCTCCGACCTGTGGGACCCCTCGACCGGCGCGATCTGCTACACGACCATCGGAGCGGGGTCGAACGTGACCGAACCCGTGAACGACTCGACTCAGTTCCTGGTGGACGGGTCGGGAGGCAGCGTCTACGGACCGCATTGGCTCCTTGCGGGGAACATCTCGGCCACGTCCTCCACCGACTGGTGGTCGATCTCTACGGACGCCCGTCCGCCGGCGCCCGAACCGTATCCCCGTACGATGGATGTGGGGCAGTATCCCAGCGTGCGCTTCGTCGACAATCTCTCGGTCCTTTCGCTGGACGGTCGATCCACCGGGATGACCTGGGATCGCTCCCCCGGCCTGGCCGGCTGCACCGTTTCGCCGTCGTCCACGACGTTGTCGTGCCCGGCGCCGGGCAGCCCCGGCAATTACTCGGCGAGCTTGGTCGTCGGTGAGATCGGGGGAACGTCCGTCGCCACCGGGAACGGCACCCTGTCGGTCTACCTTCCCCCGACCGCCGCGCGGCCCGACCTGGGACGTCCGTCGGTCGACGTGGGGCAGACGGTGAGCCTTCGCGTCAATGTGTCGAACGGTTCGGGCGGTTTCGTGTATCATTGGAGCGGACTGCCGTCCGGCTGCGATGGGCCGTACATCCCCGAACCCACCTGCACCCCCGTGAGCCCCGGGACGAGCAACGTCTCGGTCCAGGTCACCGACTCCAGCGGGGTGGTGGCGCAGAGCCCGACCCTCGTGGTCCCGATCTACTCGGACCCGATCGTGGCGCTGGCGCCGGGGATGCTGTCGCAGATCGAGATCGATGTGGGGCAGCACGTCGCGTTCTCGGCCGTGGTCACCGGTGGAGCGCCGAACGACAGCTTCGGTTGGACCGGCGCACCCGCCGGCTGCCCGTCGGCCGCGCTCTCCCCGACCTGGGCCTGCACCGTGAACAGCGCGGGCACCTACTCGATCGGGATCCGCGCGACGGACTCGAGCGGGTTCGCCGCGCAGGGGCCCACGGTCCGTCTCACGGTCCGGCCGGATCCGACCGCCAACTTGACGGCAAGCAGTTCGACCGTGACGCTGGGCCAGGGCGTCCTCTTCGAGGTGAACATCACGGGAGGGGTCGCCCCGTACCGCGTGAGCTGGACCGGCCTGCCCCCGGGGTGTTCCTCGCAGAACGCCACGTCGATCGATTGTCTCCCGACCGGGGTCGGAAGCTTCACGGTCAACGTCACGGCATGGGACGTCGTGGGTCGTGGGGCCAATGCCACCTGGCAGCTCAGCGTCCAAAACGCCCCCGGCCCGGCGTCGTGGGGCATCCCCCTCGCGATCGCCGCCGCCGCGGCCGTGGCACTGATCGCGGTCATCGTGGTCACGGTACGGCGTCGTCGCGGTCGCGACCTTCCGCCGGACACTCCTTCCGAGCCGACGGATGCGGGCGAGGGCGGTGAGCCCGGACCCGATGAGCTCGGTCCGCCGGGGTCGCCCTGAGGGCGGCCGGCCGTCCGAGCCGGCGCGCACCGCCGACGGGTCGACGTGCGGTCGCACCGCGTTCGCCCGCGACCCTCACGTGCGAGTGCCTACCCACCGTCCCTCCGACGGGGTCCCGAAAGCTAGGATCTTCCGCGCGGTCGGCTGGGACGGAACGCAGCCACCCCGGGGGTCGGTGGTTCCCGCCGTCGTGTCCCCAACGCCATTGCACCGAGCGCGGGCCCTTCGCGGGCGGGTCCTCGTCACGACCGTTCGGCGGGGGACGACGGCGGAGGGGGGCGAGCGACCACCCCCCGCCCGGACCGTGCCCGGCGGCGCGGGGGCCTTCAGGCCGGCTTCAGATCCGTGAACACGAATCCGTCCCGCTCCACCGTCGGCCCTACCGACACCGAGAGCGGATGGGAGAACATCGGGCCGGCCGTCACGAAGGTGTGAAACTCACCGTTCTCGCCGCAGGGGTCGACGGACGGCGGAAGTTCCCGGAGGAACTCCTCGTCGAACTCCCGGCCCGCGAACTCGCGGGGGAGCTTCTGCGGGTCGATCACCACCACTCGGGTGCGGAGCCCGGAACGGATCATCTCGCGGGCGAGCTCCGAGGTGGCGGAACCCCACAGCGGGAACAGGGGAGCGAGACCCGATCCCGCAAGCCGGGTTTCCCGGTAGGCGCGCACGTCCGCGAGGAAGAGGTCCCCGAAGGCCACATGGCTCACCCCTTCGTCCCGAAGGTGCGCGACCTCCGCCCGCATCCGTTCCTCGTACACTTCGTTCGGGCACGGGGAGGGGATCTCCACGATGCGGAGCGGGAGACCGGCGGCCGCGGCCTGCTGTCGTAGGAGCTCTTCGCGGACCCCGTGCATCGAGACTCGGTCGAAGTCCCGGGTGACGGTCGTCAACAGCCCCACCACTTCGAACTGCGGCTGGAGACGCAGGCGATGGAGCGTGTACGCGGAGTCCTTCCCGCTGCTCCACGAGACGACCACCTTGCTCCGCGCCGATGCCATCCCTCCTCCCATGCTCCCGGGGATATCGGACCTTCGGCCGACGACCGGGTCCGTACGGCGCCGCCGGCCGTGTCGTCCGGGGTCGGACGCCCGGGGACCACGGGCCGTTCGGGTCGGTTCAGCGCGGACGGGATCGTTCGCTTCGGCGTGTCGCACCGGGATCGAAGAAAGACGCGGTCGCGGTCGATCGACCTCCCTTTCGGCCCGCCGAGGTCGTATCCGGGCGAGGCTCTCGGCCGAACCGGCACCGGCCTTCGAGCCCGTTGCCGATAGGTCCGCGATCCGACGTGGCCGCCCTCAGGGTGACTCGATCGGTACCGGACCCGGCGAGCGCCCGGGGCTAGGTCAGAAAGGAGATCTGGATCGGGTCGGCCACCGAGAACTCTACCGGCCCGGGCCACGAGTTGTAGAATACCAGCTCCTCGCCCGTCTGGATCGTGATGGGCCCCGCGTCGACCCCCAGCGGGTTCGCGACGGGAGGAGTCGGGCAGGTGCTCGCAGCGTCGGCTCCGAGGAGCAGGCCCAAGGGCGACCAGATTTCGGACCGATCGGTCTGAAACCGGGCGAAGACGACCGCCGGCAAGACGGCCATCGTCTCGCTGCACCCGGTCGTGGTGACCAGTCCGTGAAGGTAATAGTCCGAGCTACCGGGAGGCAGGGTCACGGGCCATGCCTGGTAGCCCCCTGCGCTGAGATTCTCGGTGGACAGAGCCGCCACGGTCACCAGACCTCGGTCGAAGACCGCGGAGATGTTCTGCGTGGCGACCAACGTCCTGGCGGAGCCGAACGCAAGGATCTCGTAGGCTCCGGGAAAGAGCGTCTGGTTGAAGGTTCCATTGAGCGCATAGCAGCCCGGGCACGGCCAGTCGAAGTTCGACCCGAGCGGGGCCCCAAAGATCCCCACCGCCTCCGGGGCGTCGGACGCCCAGGCCCCGCGAAGATCTGCGGGAGCGGTGAGGGTGAATGAGATTCCCAGAAAGGGCGACCGCAGGTACTCACACCGTCTGAGCACCAGCGGGTGGGACGGCGTCAGGAGCGTAGGGGCCTGACCGGGGGTGAGCCCTCCCGGGCACTCCGTGATGGCCGACCTCGGCTTCACGCTCGTTGGGGTGGTGAGTACTCCTGCGAGCACTGGGAGCGCGATCAGGGCCGCCGCCGCGAAGACCGCCACTCTCTCGCGCCGCGGGACCTGCCGTCGGTCGGTCAAGGTCTTCGGCCCTGTGGAAATCCTCACGAAGACGGAGGGAGATTCCACCGTGATGCTCGGGTCCAAGCCCTCCGACGGCGTCCCTCCCACGAGGGAACGGCCCCCCGGTTCCCGGAGGAGCGTCGGGGCACGCTTCTCGCCCGGAGAGGCGCGGAACTTATGAACGATGGGCACGGTGGACCGCGGACCGCGATGGGCGAACCCACCGGGACGACGTCGGTGACCTCGGCCGCCCGTCCCGCGACCCCGACCGATCATCTCGCGAACGAGCGAACGTTCCTCGCCTGGGTGCGCACCTCGATCACCATCATGGCGTTCGGGTTCGTGGTCGCCAAGTTCGGCCTCCTGCTCCGGGAGTTGTCCGGCACGTCCGGTACGGGCGCATCGACCCCGATCTCCGAAGCGACAGGGGTCCTGCTCGTCCTCGCGGGTGCGGCGCTCCTGCTGCTGGCGTTCGTCCGTTTCCGCACCACCCGGGACGACCTGGATGCCGGCCGATACCGGGTGCGCGCGGGCCTGGAGTGGGCGCTGACGCTCACGATGGCGGCGATCGGCGTCGGACTCGCCGTCTACCTCGTCGGCACCGGCTGAGAATCGTCCCGACACGGGCGAGGCGCGATCGCTCGGCCGCGGCGAGCCGGCGGGCCCGGAGGTCGTTCGACGAGCGACCACGGCCGAGCGACCGCGTCGGGCATCGATTCGCGGGCGCGGCTTCCCGAGCGGTCGGCGTCCGTTACGGCGAGCGGGGTCCGCCGCTCCGCATCGTGCCTCGGGCGCCGCCTCGGCTTGGGCAGCGCCCCACGGGCGGAGATC
>JAKAOB010000075.1 GCA_021812305.1 Thermoplasmata archaeon | reverse complement strand
AATTATGCGTATTAATACTTATTCGACCCGGCCGGGCCCGGCGCGCGTCGCGGCCTAGCGCGGGCTGCGCCGCAGGCGGCCGCGACCCGTGCGGCCGGTCTCGAGGGGGTCGGCCGCGGGTTCGGGGTCGAGGGGGTTCACGGGGTCCGGCTCGACGACGCTCTTGGAGCGCCGCGAGGGGATGAGGGTCGGGATCTCGTCCAGGGAGTCGGTGATGTCGCGGCCCTCGGCGCTCGGGGCCGCCCGCCGGGCGGTGTCGAAGGCGCGGCGATCCTCGGTGAGCTGGCTCAGCTGGCGGACCAGCGTGAGCCAGACCCGCCCCTGGTTGGTGATCGTCGTCTCCATCCGTTCGCGGATCTCCGTGACCCGCTCGGCGAGCTCGGACTCGAGCCGGCGGACGTCCCGGTTGAACTCGCGTCGGAGCTGGTTGACCTGGGCCTCGGCGTCCGCCGTCGCGCCCTCGGGACGGCCCTCGGCGACCTTGAGCCAGGTCTTCCGGACGATCGGCACGAGCCGGTCGGCGAGGATCTGCGTTCGGCGGTCGAGGTCGTCGACCTCGGCCCGGACGGTCTCGTCCAGGCGCTGGAGCTCGCCGTGGCGTTCCTCGAGCGCCGCGTCGAGCCGGGAGAGGCGCTCGGTCAGGTCGGCGAGCTCGATCCGCAGCTGCTGCTCGACGTTCGCGACCCGGCTGTCCAGCAGCCGCTCGGTGTCCGCACGGAACGAGTCCGTCGACCGGCCGATCTTCTCGCGCAGCGCGGAATCGAACCGGGCGGAGTCGACCATCCGGGACAGGGAGGAGTCGACCTCGCTCTTCAGCCGGGCCAACAGCTCGAGGTACTTCTGGCGCTCCCGGTCCTGGTCCTCGCGCATCTTGGCGTCGAAGTAGGCCTGCATGCGGACCTGCAGGTCGGCGACGGCGTGCAGGCGGGCTTCGTTCGTCTCGGCCACGAAGGCGTCGACCTTCTCCTGGACCCGGGCCTCGGCGAGCGCGACCCGGCGCTCGACGACCCCGGAGAGCCGCCCTTCGGACTCGTCCGCGGCGCCGAGGGCCCGGGCGTGGCCTTCCGAGATCCGGTGGTCGATGAGCTCGTTCAGCCGTGCCTCGAGCGCCTGGAGGTCCGAGGCGATCCGCGCCTCGGTCTCGGGCGCGCGGAGCGCGAGCGCCGCGTCGACGCGCTGGTCGACGAGGGCGGGCGCTTCCGCCGACCGGGCGGCGGACTCGCGGCGGAGCGCCTCGGCCTGGGCCGCGAGCGCCCCCTTGAGATCCGCTTCGACCTGCGCGAGCCGGGCGCGAAAGGTCTCCTGGGACCGCGCAAGCTCGGCGCGGGCCTCCGTGCGCGTGGCGTCGGACAGGGAACGGACGGACTCCTCGAGGCGGCGGGCGAGGTCGCCCAGCTTCGGGTCGACGCTCGTGGCGAAGCGTCGGTCGAGGTCGGCCGCGACCCCGGCCGTCACGGCCTCCCGGATCCGCGCCTCGATCCCCCGGGCCTCCTGGGCTACCGCGGCGCCCTGGCGATCCTCGGTCTCCTTCGTGAGCCGGGCGATCTGCAGTGCGACCGCCTGGCGCATCGTCTCGGCCTGGCGGGCGAGCTCGGCGGTGAGGTGGGCCGACAGCCCTTCGCGCAACCGCGTCTCCGCGGCCTCGATCGCCTCGGCGCGGGCGCTGCGGTGCCCTTCCTCGAGCCCCGCGATCTGCCGCGCGACCTCGCGGGCCTGGATCTCCCGGGCGGCGCTGATGCGGGTGTCGACCCGCTGGTCGAGATCGGCCTGGAGGGTGTCCTCGAGCGCCGTGGCCGGTCCGACCGGGGGAACCGGGACCTTCATCGCGGTGAGCCGGTCATCGAGGTAGCGGAGCAGCTCGGCCTGGATCTGGGCCCGCAGCGCGATCACGTCGATCGCCGGGGGGGAGGCGGGCGCCTCGGCCCGGGGCACCGGGGCCGGCACCGGCGGCGAAGGGACCGGGACGGGCGCCGCCACGGACGGGGGCGGGGCCGACGGAGAGCGCGAAGGCTCCGGCATCGGGCCGGCCGGGGGCAGGAGCGGCGGGGGCGCCGGCACATGGAGGAGCGACGGGTCGTCGCTCACGGAGACCGGAACCACCTCGGGCTCCGCGGGGGGGGCCGGCTCGGGGTCGGCCGGGCGCTGCAGCCAGGGCGGGAGCTGACCGGCGGCGACGGGGCCGGACTCGGGAAGGATGTACGCCGGCTCGGGGGCGGGGGGGGCTTCCGGGATGCGCGCGTGCAGGTACTCCTGCGCGCGCCGGGCCGTCTCAACGCTGACGGGAACGTGCCGGCCCCGCGCCCGCTGGAGCAGCAGGGCGGCGCTCTCCATCGCAGTGCCGATCCGCCAGATCTCCTTGCGGCGGTCGCGCCCGGACTGCCGCTCCGGGTCGCTGAGGTGCCGTCGCACCCGGGGGATCTCCACGAGGTCGACGCGCTGGGAGATCGGGGAGAGCTTCGTCTCGGCGCGGTCGCGGGCGAACTGGAGGACGAGCGGGAGGTTCTCCTTGGCGCGACCGGCCGCGGCGCCGGTGGTGAGATCGCGCACGGTCAGGGGAGCGCTCTCCCAGCTGGCCATGCGCTTCGCGTGGCGCTCACCGGCGGCCTCCGCGACGGGGACGCGCATGAGCGCGAGGGAAAGCGGGAGCTGCTCGGTGAGCTCGTGGAGGTTCGTCTTCGGCTGCGGCAGGAAGTAGGGAAAGGCGAGGATCGCGCCCAGCGCGACGAGGGAGCCCGGCAGGACCCGGATCAGATCGAGGATCGTCTGGACCGCCGCCTCCCACCGGTCGCTTGCGACGGCGAGCACGGGGTCCGTCGACCCCCGATGGAACAGGAACCCCTCGCCGAGCACGGGGTACAGGGCCGGATCCGGTGGCGGGGTCGGGCGCGCCCCGTCCCGGCGCGGTCCGCCCATCGAGGCGTGCCAGCGCAGCACCGCGGGGCCGAACTCCCCGGAGGCGAGGAGCTGGGCCGTGTCGAGGACCAGGGTCTTCATCCCGAGCCGGGGACGGTCCTCGGTCGAGAGGAACATCCGCCCGACGCACGTGTAGCGGCCGCCGTTCGCGGGGTAGAGGAAGAGGTTCGGATAGTACGACAGCGGCTGGGCGGGGTCCGGGTCCCAGTAGTCGTGGGTGTCGGCGATGTTGATCGTCAGGTGGCCGACGGCCCGGATCGCCTCGAGGGTCTCGCGGTGGCCGGGGAACTCCTCCGGGACCGTGGTGTAGCCGGGGCTCTCGGCCTCGTTGTCGACCTGGCGACACCACACGACGGCCACGGGCGAGGTCGTCGTCCCGACGCCGCTGCCCATCGGCTCCCCCTCGTCCAGGGGGCGATGCGCGCCGTCGGGATCGCTGGCCATCAGGCGCCCCGGGTCTGCTGGCGCTCCAGGACGCGCTCGCAGATGCGCGCGAGCGGAAGGGTCGTGTTGACCATCACCGGGACCCCCAGCGTGTCGGTGCCGGTCTGGGTCGCCTCGACGCCGGACTCGTTGAGCAGGAGCGGATGGCCCTCGCCCGTCGAGACGGCCGAGGAGACGAGGTAGACGTCCTCCTTGGCCGACAGTCCCTGACCGTCCTGGGCCACCAGGATCGTTCCCATCCCTGCCCCGTCGCGCTTCAGGAGAAAGTCCTGGGTGTCAAATGCCGATCGGTAGGTCCGGTCGCGGACGACCTGCTCGATCTCGGAGTAGAAATCGCGGAGCTTGTCGGCCTTGGACACGGCGATCACGAGGGGGATGTTCCGCTGCCGGACGTAGCGGAAGACCCCGCGGGCGAGGTTCACCTGCTGGGCCTGGTCCCGGAGCGACGGGAGGGACGGGGACAGCAGCAAGATGATCCCCTCCGCCTGGTGGACGAACCGTCCGAGGAGGGTCAGGCCCCGGCGCCAGAGGTCGCGGCGGTCCGGGCGCCACTGGTCGAAGTGGGGGATGACGCGGCAGGTGCGGTCCGTGACCTCGGCGTCGGCGGAGTCGAGCCAGAGCCGATCGTAGGTGAAGTAATCGGAGATGATCCCTCCGGCCTCGTCGATCGTCTGCAGCTCCATCGGGCGGGAGGCGCCGGAGCTGCCGTCGGCGCTGCCGAAGCGGAAGTGCATCTTCATCTCGACGAACTGGTTGTACTTCGTCGGCAGCGGGTACTTGGTGAGGACGCCCTGCTCCTGGCGGCCCGCGGCGAGCTCGACCCAGAGCTTCTTGCGGTCCGTCATCGGGCGGTTGACGTAGTAGCGGGTCGTGGTCTCCAGCGACCCCTCCGGATCGGTGGGGTCCGTGGTCTCGTAGGTCGTCTCCTCGAGGATCACGTCGCGGTCGAGGTCCCCGTAGAGCGGGAGGGAGAAGCCCTGGGCGGGCGTCGGGACGTAGAAGATCGGCAGATTGAGCCCGAAGTGGCCGGAGAGGAAACGGAAGTACGTCGTCTTGCCCGACGCCGGTATCCCCACGACGGCGATCCGGGCCGTGGCCTCCTTCGGGGGCTTCGCCTCGCGCCGGGGCGGCGCCTCGGGCGCGGCGGCCTTCGTCTCCTTGCGCGGCGCGCTCCGTGTGCGGCTCTTCGTCGGTTTCGTTTCCGCCATCGTTCCCACCCCTCGGTCCCGGCTACCGCATCTCCGCGAGACAGATCTCCACGAAGTCGAGCGCGCTCTCGACCGCCGGGTCCGTGCCCGTGTTCTCGAGCCGCGCGTCCTGCAGCAGGCCGAACGCCCGCTCGACGGCCGCCTCGTGGCGCCGCGCGGCGTCGGCGACCGCATCGTCGCCCTCGATCTTCGTCAGCTGGTACGTTCCCCGGAGCTCCATCAGGCGGCCGAACAGCTCCACGAGCTGCGACCGGAGCTTAGGCGGAGCCCGGGCGAGCTTCGTCTCGGTGTCGTCGATGAACTGGACGAGCATCTCGGTCTCGCGGTCGTTCTGCATCCGGGCCTGGAGCATCGCGAGCCGGCGGATCACGCGCGCCCGGTTCGCCGGAGGCAGATGTTCCGCCTCGCTCCAGGCCTGGAGGAGGGCCCGCGCCGCTTCGACGATCTCGCTGCGGCCGAAGTGGATGCGCGCGAGCCAGTAGTACCGGGTCACGGCGGGAAGGACCGCCTGCGCCCGGTTGAGCCGCTCGAGCGCCCCGTCGAAGTCCTTTGCGAGATAGGCCTCGATCACCGTACCGAGCGGGCCGTAGCGATCCTTGAGGTACGGCGGCACGATCCCGTTCGGTGTCGACAGGACATCGACCTCCATCGCGCTCGCCTCGGAATAGGCCGCCTCGGCCGCCGCCGGCGAGGCGAGATGGCTCTCCAGCCGGCTGACCGTGGCGTGCTGCTGCGGTTCCTTGAGGGCCCGGGCGGCGCTCGCGGCGTTGCGGGCGAGCTCCTCGGGATGGAGCTGGTCGATCGGCCGCGTGCCCTCGAAGTCGATGTCGAGGAAGGCGTTGACGAGCTGGGCGAACAGCTGCGAGCCGGTGACGACCTCCTGGAAGGAGAACGCCGGCGCGAGGCCGAGCTCCTGGGCCCGCTGGCCCAAGCGGTGAAGGAACGAGCTCATGCGGCCGGAGTCGACGCCCTTGTCCCGCTCGGCCCCGTTGCCGATGCCGATCACGCGCAGGGTCAGGTCCGAGCCCGGGGTGACCAGGTACGGCACGAGGTCGGTCCGGACCCCGGTGCTGGGAGGGTCGGTCGGCTCGGGGACCTCGAACTTCGCCGAGGCGTTGTCCCAACCGTCCGTGACGAGGACGAGATTGCCGCGGACCCCCCCGCCGCCCGAGCGGAGGAGATCGGCGCCGACGGCGATCGCGTCCCAGATCGCCGAGCGCCCGCTGGGGGTCAGGACCGAAATCAGGCTCTCGACGTACGGGAGGTTCTCGCGGCGGATCTCGGTGAGGGGGACCGCCACCCGCACCGTCTCCGTGAACGTGACGAGGCCGAAGTAGGCGGCCGTCGCCTCGGCGTTCTCGAGGATGCGGTAGACCGCGGTCCGGGCGACCTCGATCTTCTGCTTCTCCGGCCCGGGGTTCTCCGGGTCGGGCAGCGGGGCGAGCATGCTCTTGGACAGGTCCAGGATCAGCACGTGGCGTTCCCGCACGGCCCGTCCGACCGCCATCGGGTCGGGCTCCGCTTCGGTCATCGTACGGTCCGTCTCACCCGGCTCGGCTACCCGAGACGGTTCCTATCGATAGCGATAGCGGGGCGCCGGGCCTGTGAGTCCACGACGCAAGATATTGATGGGGTGGGGTATTTGTGCCTTCCCCAGTGGTCCGAGGGCACGCCCGGCCGCCGGCGGGGCCCGCGCGGACGGCCGCCCGCCCGGCCGGGGGCGCCGCGCGGGCGGGGGCCGCCCGCCGCCGCGATCGCCCTCCACGACAACGGTTATAAATGGAACCCGGGTCGGAGCGCCCCGCATGGGCAACATCCGCCAGACGTACATCAAACGGGTCGCCGTCGACCTCATCCGGCACTACCCGAACGAGTTCACCGGAGATTTCGCCCAGAACAAAAAGCGCGTCCTCGAGCTCACCGACCTCCAGGTGATGGTCGAGGGACAGCCGCGGGTCGTCTACAAAAAGCTCGTCAACCGCATCGCCGGCTACGCGACGCGGTACATGAAGCGCAAGCGCGGCGTGTAGTCCCCGGCGGTCAGTCGTAGACCGCCAGGCCCTCCGCGAGGTGGGCGAACTCGACCGGCGTCGTCGGGCGGCCGAGGAGCATCGCTCGGGAGTTCGCCGCAAGGCACGCCCCGACGATCGGGACCCCGAAGTTCGCGGTCGAGCGGTGGACGGGGACCCCCAGGACCTCGCTCACGACGTGGGCTTCGTGCTCCGTCGCCTTCGGGTGGATCACGACCCCGCGGTTGGTCGCGACGGCGGCCATGCCGACCGTGCCGAGCCCCGCGATCGTCCCGCGGCGCGCGGGCACGCCGAGCCCCGCCGAGATCCGCGCGACGGCCTCGTCGGAGAACTCCGGATGGACGAGGACGCCGTGGTCGTTCGCGAGGAGGTTGTTGCCCATCGCGTTGTGCCGGCTGCGCAGCCGCGTCACCGGGCCGAGGCGCTCGAGCGCGGTCCGCTCGTCCTCTCCGAGGTCCTCGCCCGCGATGATCCCGTTCGAGTTGAGGACGAGCAGGGCGCCGACGATCTCGGTGTCGGCGATCGTGGTGCGGACGACCGGGCCGCCGAACAGCCGCTCGACCTCGCGGGCAACGGCTCCCGCCGACGGCGGCACGACGGCGCCGTGCTCGCCGGCCCGGACGTAGACGCCGATGTAGGGGCTGCCCGCGACGAGGGTCCGGCCGACCGGCACAGGGCTCCCGGGAGGCGGGCTACTCCCCTTCCAAGAGATCGACCTCGATGAGGCCGTCCTCGAAACGGATCGCCTTCACCCGGACCTGGCGGGGGATGTGCTGGATCCCGCGGGTCCAGATGTACTCGTTGAGGTGGGGGTCGATCCAGACATCCTCCGGGGCCCCCTGCATGTGGCGGGTCACGAAGCGCCGGACCGTCTCCAGGGCATGCCCGGCGCGGCGGCGGCGCGACGGCTGATGCTGGCTCGCCCGCAGGGGGATGATGTACTCCCGCTCGAGCTCCTCGGTGCGGGACGCTGCGCTCTTCTTCGCCATCGTGCTGCTCCGTTACAGGTGGAGGTGCCCGCGCTTCCACGACCGGCGCTTCGGGTGGCGCGTCACCGTCCGGTTGGTGCGCTGCATCACCCAGGCCGGGACGCGGCGGTTGCTGCGTACCGCACGGAACAGTCGGGTCTTTCGGGCCAGGCTCTTTCGACGGTTCGCCATCGGGATCTCTCCTTACGTTGTGGTTCAGCGGCGGGTGATCTTGATCTCTCGGCGCTCGGGCATGATCCGCTCGAGCAGGGCCCTCAGGGTCGGGTCGTCGATCTGCCGCTGGAGCCGCCCGCTCGCGGCCAGCGAGATGACCTGCTGCTCGACGGCCTGGGCGACGTCGGGCTTGGCCAGCCGGATGCGGCCGAGCCGCTCGCGGGCCTCGGGGGTCAGGATCCGCCGTAGGATCTCCGCCCGCTCGGACTCGCGCCGGTCGACCTCGGCCTGCCGCGCGGCCGCGTACGGGTCCACGACCCCTCCGGCCTGCGCCTCCTGCAGCTGCTGCGTGCGGCGGCGGCGCAGCTCGGCGAGTTCCGGGTCGCTCTGGTACGCCATGGGTCTCCGGGGAGTATGCGTCAGAGGTACTTGGCGAGTTCCGGCCGGGTCTCGGCCAGTCCCTTGAGGACATCGCGGGAAACGGTGTCGAGGAGGCGGACCCCCTCGGGGCTCAGGCGACGGCCGCGGTTCTTCATCGGCTGGACGAGACCGCTGCGCTCCAGCTGGTGCACGATCTCCCGCAGCACGGCCCGCGAGCCGGTGCGGGCATGGTACGGAGCGCTGCCCCGGTCCCGCTTCCCTCCGTAGTCCGCGGAGAGGCGCGCGACCCCTGTCGCTCCGTGCAGGTAGATCTTCCGAAGGACCGAGGCGCTGCGCAGGTACCACCAGTCCGGCTGGGACGGCGCCCGCTGCTTGTGGACACCCGTCTTCACGAACGACGACCAGGGGGGCGGCGCGACCGCGGCGCGGCTCTTCAGCTGCTCGGCGAGGCGGGGCAGTAGGAGGGAGGACGGTACATCGGTCGGGTGGGCCATATCGGGCGCGCCCACCCGGCATGGGTATTTAAATTGACGGGTCCTCCCGCCGTCGCATTATCGATAGTGGAGGTCCGTCGTTGGGTGGAACGCGGCGACGCGGGGATGCGGGCGCGATCGTGCTGGCCGCGGGAGCTTCCGTCCGGTTCGGCGGGTCGCCGAAGGCGCTCCTCGCGGTCGATGGCGAGCCCGCCGTCGTCCGGATCGTCCGGCAGCTGGGCGAGGTCGGTACCCTTCCGCCGGTCGTGGTGACCGGGGCCGAGGTCGCGGGGATACGCGCCGTCCTCGCCGGCGGGCCGGCCCGGGTGGTCGAGAACCCGGCGTGGGCGGCCGGCCGTACCGGTTCCGTTCAGGCGGGTCTGAGCGTGCTGGGGTCCGGCGACCCGATCGTGCTGTGGCCGGTGGACCATCCGTTTGTCGAAGCTAAGACCGTGCGCGGCTTGCTCGACGCGGCCCGCACCGATCCCGTGAGCGTCTGGTTCATTCCCTCCTACCGCGGACGATCGGGCCATCCGGTCGCCTTCCGCGCCTCCGTCGTGCCGCGGCTGCGAGCGCTGTCCCCGGCGGAGCCGTTGCGCGCGGTCCTCGCGCCGCTCGGGGCCGGCGTGCGGCGGATCGCGTCCGACGATCCCGGGGTCCTCGCCAACGTGGACACCCCCGAGGCCTTCGAGCGCGCGCGGGCCGAGCGGGCCGCCCGCGGGGGGCGCTGATGGACCGTCGGAT
>JAKAOB010000074.1 GCA_021812305.1 Thermoplasmata archaeon | reverse complement strand
TCTCTCGGTCTCCCCGGTCCCCGTCTCCGCGGGGAACGTCTCCTGGCTGAACGTGACGCTGCTCAAGGCGCCGTGCACGGGCTCGAGCTGCGGCACGAACCAGAACAACACGACGAACACCACGAAGACGGGCCCGACGGGCGGTGGGGGAGGGATCGGGCTCACCACGATCCTGCTCCTCGTCGCGGTCATCGCGTTGGCCGCCGTGCTGGGCGTCGTGCTGCTCACCCGCCGTCGCGCGAGCCCCCCGCCGCCGACCGCCCCGGAGGAGCCCGACCAGACCTACCAGGGGACGGCGCCGAGCGAGCTCCCGCACCTGCAGTCCGACGGAACGATGGGTCCGCCCCCCGGCGGCGCGTAGGCCCCCCGCTCCAACCTCTTCCCGCCCCCCTTTCCCGTTGCGCGCATGACGGGGACGTGCGGCGCCCCGACGGGGCCGCCCGGGCACGTATCGGGTGAAAGGAGTTATGGGCCGTGCGCCGCTCGGTGCGGGCGGATGACCCGCGGAGAGCGTCCCCGGCGGTTCCCGGCGCTCTGTGCGGCCGTGGTCGTGGGGGTCGTCCTCGTCGTTGCGTGGCCGTCCCTCGGGGGGACCTCGGGGTCCCCGACGACCGCTCGGGCGATCGCGGCGCTCGCCTCGTCCGTCCTGTCCCCGGGCGGTCCCGCCGCCCCGTTCGCCCCGTCCGCCCCGATCGACTGTTCGGGCCTGGCCGCGCGGGCGCAGCTCCTCCGGGCCGGAGGGATGACGCCTCCGGCCGTCGCGGGGGATCTCCTGGCCCCGTGCGCCCTCACCCCGGATGAGGCCAGCCTGACGTTCCTTTCCAACGGGTCCGGCGCGGGCTCGAGGGTCTCCCTGCCGATCGTCCTCCCCGGCACGAACCGGGCGTTCGGCCCGGCGTTCGCCTCCTTCTCCGTCCGCATGTGGGTCACCGGGGTGCCGTGCTCCTTCGAGGGGCTCACGGATCTCGCGGTGACGTTCTTTCCCCCGTGGAGCCCCCTCACCAGGGTCCCCTCCGCGAACTGGACCGTCTGGGCGCCCGCGTGGGACCTCGTTCCCGCGGGGTCGTGCGATCCGGCCTGCCAGAACGCGAGCGCGACGGTGAGCGTCCTCTCGGCGCGCTTCTGCGAGGACGATGTCGTCGTCGGGCCGATCGGCGGCCGCTACGGTCCCAGCGTGGCGGCCGGTCGCCCCGGGGACGCGCTCACCGTGACCCTCGCCGGAAGCCCCCAGGGCCCCGGAGCGCTGTCGCTCTACCTCAACGACTCGACGAACCCCTCCTCGAGCCTCGCGGTCACCTTCGGCGGCACGGCGACGTTCGACGGCCGGTCGCTGCGGCCGGCGTTCAACGCCTCGACCCCCTCCGAGACCGGCTGGGGCGATCACGGGGCGATCGCCCTCGGTCTCGAGACCTGCCCGTCGACCTACGGGGTCAACGCGTCGACGGTCTGCGACTCCTACAGCGCGAGCACCCTCGCGGCGGTCGCGGGCCCGATCGTCGGCGCCCCGACGTACTACGTGCCGGCCTTCCGCGCGTACACGGGCGACTTCTCGGCCGTCGCGACGGCCTCGAGCTCGGGCGCCTGCCGGTCCGGTCCGGCCGCGTGCGCGGACGCCCGGAGCTTCGGGGGCGACGGCGCCTACCCGCTCTTCTCGATCGACGCGGCCCGCGGGAGCGCCTCGTTCGCCGTGGGCGGCGTCGTGGGACCCGGCGATCCGTTCGGGGAGGCGGCGGTCCAGTTCCCGAACGGCTCGGGGACCCTGCGCCCGCTGAACCCGGCGGTCCTGGGACCCGTGGCCGCGACGGCGCAGGCGACCTCGCTCGGGGTGACGCTCCGCGTGAGCGACCCGGTCGGGGTCTCGAGCGTGGAGGCGGCGGGCCTGTACTGCACGGGGAGCGCCACCCCCGGCGTCTCCGCGGCGGCCGCCTCGCTCTCCCCGGGCGCGGAGAACACCTCGCGGGACGGCAACTGGAGCGCCTCGCTGCCGCTACCGGGCTACTCCGGCACGTTCCCGATCTGGGTCCGCGCGACGTCCGCGGCGGGAACGGTCAGCGCCGCGGCCGAGACGAACGTGACCGTGAGCGGCGGGTCGGGGAGCTGCCCGATCTCCGCCCCCGGGGCGCCGACGGTCCCGAGCGCCGGCGTGGTGTCGCTCGCGCGGGGCTACCGCGTCAACGTGAGCGACGCGAGCCCGGCGCTCACGGGCTACGGCGTCGTGGCCTCGCCGATCGCCGGCGGAGCCCCCGTCGATCTCCACTTCGGCAACGCGACGGTGCTCGTCCTGACCGGCCTCGCCGCCGGGGTCGCCTACAACCTGAGCGTGACGGCCCTCAACGCCGCCAACCTGAGCTCCGTCGCGACGGTCGTGACGGCGTCCGCGACCCTGCCCGCGCTCACCGTTAACCTCACGGCAAGCCCGACCGGCCCGGTCTGGGTCGGCGCCGGCCCGGTGACGTTCGCCGCGGACGCGGGCGGTGGGGCGGCCCCGTACTCCTTCCGCATCGACTTCGGCGACGGCAACGGGACCGTCTCGAACGGAACCGGGCTCAGCTTTTCGGCGGCGCACGCCTTCGGCGCCTACTTCGGGGCGGCCCGGGCCGTCGCGACCGTGACGGACGCGCTCGGCGAGGTCGCCGTATCGTCCCCGTTCCTCCTCCCCGTCTGGGCGACCCCCCTCGGGGTGCCGGCGGTCGCCGCGGCGGGCGACAGCGCGGTGAACATCTCCTGGTCGCCGCCGGCCTCCCCGGCCGGGTCCGTGGTCCGCTACACCGTCTTCTTCACCGAGGACAATGCGTCCGACGGCGTCCTGACCGCCGTGGGCCCGTTCAACGACTCCGCCCTCGGGCTCACGGCCTGGAACACGACCGGGCTGTCCCTGTACCTGCCCGTGCCGAACGGCGTCCGACTCTGGGCGGACGTGGTCGCCTGGGACGCGGCCGGCGAGGGGCTGCTTCCCGCGACCGGGACGCCGCGGACCGCGACGCCCGCGCCGCTCGTGCTCGGCGCGATCGCCGCCGTCGCGGGCGGGCCGGCGCCGTTCAACGACTCCTTCCGCGCGACGGCGACGGCCGGGTCGAACGATTCGGTCCTGAGCGCGATCTACTCGTTCCCGGGGTTCGTCCTCGTGCCGGCGCAGGTGACGATCCTCAACGGGACGATCTACCTCAACGCGTCGTACACCTTCCCCGGCCCCGGCACGTTCGTCGTGGTCCTGCACCTGTTCGACGCGTTCTACTCTACGCAGATCCAGACGACGACCGTCTACGTCTCCGCCGGAGCGTCCCCGTCCGTCTCGGTGCTCATCCTGAACGCGCCGTCGTACGCGCGGTCGCCCGTCGCCTTCGAGGCGAGCGCCTCGGGCGGCTCGGGCAAGTACACCTACGCCTGGGCGTTCGGCGACGGGCTGACGGGCGCGGGGCCGTTCCCCACCCACACCTACGCGAGCGCGGGCGCCTACACCGCGGTCCTCACCGTGACGGACAACGGGACCGGAGGCGTCAACGTGACCGACGTGGCCGTGGAGGTCTTCCAGGACCCCACGGTGCTCATCTCGGTCTACCCCGGGGCGAACGGCAGCGGGTCGTTCGTCTTCACGGCCAGCGCGTTCGGGGGCAGCGGCCCGTCGACGTTCCTCTGGTCGTTCGGCGACGGCAGCGTCGCCCGCGGCGCCGAGGTCCCCCACGACTTTGCCGCCCCGGGGCAGTACTCGGTCGGGGTGACCGCCACGGATCCCGCCGGCCGCTCGGGCAACTCGACCTACGTCCTCACGGTGAGCCCGGGCCCGAGCACGGGGACGGGCGGGAGCGGACCGCTCGGCCCGCTCGCCGTCGCGCTCCTCGCCGGGCTGGCGGTCGCGGTGGCGCTGCTCGTCGTCGCCGTGGTCTACCTCGCCGGCCGGCTGCGGGGGCGGCCGCCGGCGGACGGCGAGCCCGAGGACGGCGAGGTCTCCCTCACGTAGGGCCGTCGGAGCGCCACGGCGGCTCCTCGGGCCAGGGCGCGGGCGCCGACCCGGTCGACGTCTCTTCCTCGGGCGGGGGAGGGCGGCGGCGGAGCCTCAGCGCGAGGGCGCTGCCCAGCAGGACCACGGCCGCGAGGCCCACGAGGAGCCAGGGATCGCCGAGGAGGGCGAGCGCGCCCGAGCCGTTCCCGTTCGGCGGAACGACGGGCGTCGTGTTGGCCGCCGGGGAGAGCCCCACGCTCAGATTGCGCCAGCTCCCCGGTAGGAGGGTGAGGTTCGTGAAGTAGGGCCGGAAGCTCGCCGCCGAGACCTCGATCGGATAGGTGCCGGGCGCCAGGGAGAGGTTGACCCAGCCGCGGACCGCGGCGGGCCCGCTCGTCCCGTTGACCGTCACCACGGCGGCGGGCGGCGTGACGGCGAGGTCGAGATGCGCGTCGAGCGGAACGAGGGTCAGGTTGAGCCAGAGCGTGCCGTTCGCGGGGACCGTCACGTTCCGGTCGAGCGGCGCAAAACCCGGGTAGCGCGCCGCGATCGCGTGCGAGGTGTCGCCCGCAGCGCCGACCTCGTAGCGGCCGCCGACCACCGGGATCGGGGTCCCGTCGAAGGTGACCGTGCTCGGCGAGGGAAAGACGGTCCCGCGCACGTCGCCGCCCAGGAGGGCCAGCGCGAGCGAGGCGTTCACCGTCCCGTTCCACGCGGTCGCGAGGGCGAGCATCATCGGCGTGTAGTTGCGGGCGGTCGCGTAGAGGAGGTGGGCCGCGAAGGTGGTGTTGACCGAGAACGCCCCGCCGACGACGGGGACCGGGACGCTGTCGAGCGTCACCGCCGCGGACGCGGGCGACACGGTCCCCGCGACGACCTCCCATGCGCTGAGGGTGACGTTGAGCGGAGCGCTGGGGGGGCCGAGCCCTCCCCCATCGTACGCCGTCACGGTGAACTCGTAGCGGGCGCCGGCGATGAGGCCGGTGATCGTCGCGGAGGTGGCGTTCGAAGGGATCGACTCGCCGGCGGCGGGGAACCCCTCGATCGCCCACGCGACGCGGTAGCCGGTCGGGGCGGGGAGGTGGGCCGGGGCTCGCCAGTCGAGGGTCAGTCGCGCGTCGCCCGGGAGGGCTCCGGTGATCGTCGGCGCCTCCGGGGGGGCGATCCCCAGGACCGATGCGAAGACCTGGGAGGCGTTCGTCCCGTTGAGGTCGACCCCGTACGACCAGCTCACCGCCGAGGCGTTGCCGCCCATCCAGGAGACGCCCAGGGTGTCGCCGATCCACTCGCCGGGAATGCCGTAGAGCGAGGAGAGGCGGGTGACCGGGCCGAGCGAGCTACCGTTCGGGGCCACGGTCAGCGGCGCCTCGAACGTGGCCCAGCCGAGGGAGGAGTTGTTGGCCATCCACGCGAGAAAGGCGGTGCCCGCGCTCCCGCCG
This sequence comes from Thermoplasmata archaeon, assembly GCA_021812305.1. Lineage (GTDB taxonomy): Archaea > Thermoplasmatota > Thermoplasmata > Lutacidiplasmatales > UBA184 > Lutacidiplasma. Next base: position 4,015 of record JAKAOB010000074.1, on the reverse strand, counting down.
GCGACGCCGACCAGCGCGTGGACGGCCGTATCGACGTCCGGGTTGATGCGCAGCGGGGTCGACCAGGTCGAGCCGCCGTCCACCGAGGTGGTGACGAACGCCGTGTCCGTCCCCCCGGACTGGCTGTCGTACGTCGCGTAGAGCGTTCCCCCGGCATCTTCGGCGATGTCGCCGTCGATCCACCAGACCGTGGGGAGGAGCGTCGCGTGGGAGACCGCCACCGGCGCGCTCCACGTCGCCCCCCCATTTGTCGAGCGGGAAAAGTAGTTCGTGCCGTTCCCCAGCGTGTGGGCCGATCCGCTGATCGCGTAGTCCTCGTAGAGCACGTCGATCGTCCCGTTGCCCGTCACGAGGAGCGGCGCGGCGATCGCGCCGCCGTTGGGATACTCCGGGTCGATGGGGACCGGGGGGCTCCACGTCCGCCCCCCGTCCGAGGACTCCGTGAGGACGACGTTGTAGTCCCCGGTCAGGAAGTAGCAGCTCCCGCCGACGGCGCACCCGAAGGAGTCGAGGGAGGCGTTGGGCGAGTAGTCCCAGGTGACCTCGACCGTGCCGTTGGGCGCCACGGCGATGAAGTCCCGGTCGGAGAACTCCCGGGCGTTCGGCGTCGAGGCGTTCGCCCATCCCGCGAACGAGGCGCCGTGATCCCACGACCACGCGACCCGGGGGGTGTCGCCGGCGACGGTCGAGGCCATGTAGGCGACATAGACCGTCCCGTTGGGAGCCAGCGCGATCGCGGGGTCCCAGCTCGAGCCGTTGAGGGGGTGGCTTCCGGGCACCGTGACCGCAGGTTCGAACGAGTAACCGCCGTCGAGGGAGCGGGAAAATCCGATCCCGCCGCAGCCGATCCACGCCTCGAACAGGTCGCCGGTGGCCGCGTCGTAGACCTGTTCGACCTCGGCGTTCGACGAGAGGTTGCAGGGGGCGTCGACCAGCACGTTGCGCGGGCCCCCCGAGGCGAGGTCACGTACCGGGAGCCCCGAAGGGGGGCGGGCCGGTCCGGTGAAACCGGGGCGGAGGTCCGCCGCGGGCCGCGGGAGGGAAAGGGGGACGTGGTTTCCTTCCGCCGGGGTCGGCGGGAGGGGACCCGCCGCCACGAACCCGGGGGACGCGGGGGGCAGGATCACGACCAGGGCGAGGCCCACCACGAGGAGGCCATACCCGTGCACGCCCCGTCGGGCGGACCGCATCGGCCCGAAGAACGCGCCGGGGGCGTAAAAAGGGGGCGTCGGAGCCCGGGCGCGCTCCGACGACCGGCGGCGGTCGTCCGAACGGCCGGCGTCGGCCGACGCGACGAGGCCGTGACAAAAGATAGATATGGGACTCGGCCCTGCGAACCCTGCCCGAGGCCCGGGTAGGCGTCTATCAGTGGAGGAACCTCCCGAGGGCACCCCATCCCCCGTCCCCGATGGGCTGCCGAATCTGAGCCCCGCGAACTCGGTCCCGAGCCCTCGGGGGGAGTCGACCCCGGGGCCGGCCTCCGCGGCGAACGCGCCCCCACCGGCCGGGTCGAGCGGCGGCTCGCTCCCCTCCTCGAGTCCCGCGCGGGACGTGTTCGATGCCCTCCTGGAGCGGCCGGCGGCGCTGTTCAAGGGTCCTCGGGAGGTCCTGAGGGAATCGTACATCCCGACCCGACTGCCCCACCGTGAACATCAGATCGAGGAGGTCGCGAAGGTCCTCGCCCCGGCGCTGCGCGGTGACGTGCCGTCGAACCTGCTCATCTACGGGAAGATCGGGACGGGAAAGACCGCCGTCGTCGCCCAGGTCCGCCTGGAGATGCTCCGCCGCACGGACCTGAGCGCGCACATCACGTTCGTCTCGATCAACTGCGCCAACATCGATACGCCCTACAGTCTCCTCCAGACGATCGGCAACAGCTTTGCGAGGACCGAGGCGGAGCGGATCCCCACGGGCTGGTCGCTCACGGCGGTCCAGACGACGATGCGCCAGTTGATGGACCAGAAGGGCGGGACCCAGATCCTCATCCTGGATGAGATCGACCGCCTGGTCGCCAAGAGCGGCGACGGGGTGCTCTACACCCTGTGCGAGCTCAACCACGAGTTCACCGACGCCCGCCTCGTCCTCCTGGGCATCTCGAACGACCTCAAGTTCACGAACAACCTCGACGCCCGCGTCAAGAGCCGGCTCAGCGAGGAGAAGGTCGTCTTTCCTCCCTACGATGCGCTGCAGCTCCAGGACATCCTGCGCGACCGCGCGAAGGAGGTCTTCCACGAGGGGGTCGTGGACGCCGGGGTCATCGAGCGCTGCGCGGCGTACGCCGCCCTCGAGAACGGGGATGCCCGGCGGGCGCTTGCCCTGCTGCGGCTCTCGGCGGAGATGGCCGAGCGCGACCGGGCCAAGCGGATCACCGCCGACCACGTCGTGAAGGCCAAGAGCCGCCTCGAGCAGGACATCATCGTCGAGTGCTGCCGGACCCTTCCGCCGCACTGCAAGGTCCTGCTCTACGCGATCCTCCAGCAGTTCGAGCGGCGGCGGGGCGGCGTCCTCACCGGCGAGGTCTACGAGGGATACACGCGCCTTTCCCAGCGGCTCGGTCTCCAGCCGCTCCACACGCGGAGCATCTCGAACTACCTGTCGGAGCTGGAGAACCTCGGCCTCATCCGCGCGACGATCGTCTCGCGGGGCCGGGGGGGCCGCACCCGGAGATCGTGGTCGATGTGCCGGTCTCGGAGACGATGCCCGCGCTCGAGGACGACCCGCTGCTCGCGCCCCTGGGCCGCCCCCGCCCCCGGAACCAGACCCTGCTCACCAACTTCGACAACCCGAACCGCACCGGGCCGTCGTACTGAGATCCGGGACTACGCGCCGGCCTCGCTCGGGGCCGAGGCCCCCTCGCGGACCGGGTCGGTCGCCGCGGCCCGGCGCCGGGCGCGTTCGCGCCGGAGCTCGCGCAGGTCGCGGTCGAGCTCTCGGAGCTCGCGGTTCACGCGACGGACCCGCAGCCGGGCGATCGCCTCGAGGGTCTCGATCTCCTTATCGAGCGTCTCGTCGGAGCCGCGGAACCCGCCCATCGCCTACCGCGGGTCGATCTGGGCCTTCTGCAGCCGGCCGGAGAAGTCGACGAAGACGGTCTTGACCTCGGTGAACTCCTCGATCGCGGCCGAGCCGGCCTCGCGGCCGCCGTTCCCCGTGTTCTTGATCCCTCCGAAGGGCAACTGCACCTCGGCGCCGATGGTGGGGGCGTTGATGTAGGTGATCCCCGCCTCGAGGTCCTCCATGGCCCGGAACGCCCGCGAGACGTCCCGCGTGTAGATCGAGCTCGACAGCCCGTAGTTCACGTCGTTCGCCACCCGGACGGCCTCGTCGTAGCTGCCGACCTTGATCACCGAGAGGACCGGCCCGAAGATCTCCTCCGTCGAGATGCGGGTGCCGTGGCGCGTCGCGAAGATCGTGGGCTCCACGAAGAAGCCCCGGTCGTAGGCGCCGCCCGTGAGCTTGTGCCCGCCCCGCAGGAGGTTCGCCCCTTCGGACTGTCCGACCGCGACGTAGCCGAGGACCTTCTTCTCCTGGTCCGCCGAGGCGACCGGCCCCATGTCGACCGCCGGGTCGAGCGGGTCGCCGATCCTGAAGCGGTCGAGCCGCTCGTTGAGCCGACGCAGGAACTCGTCGTAGACCGTCTCGTGGAGGATGAGCCGGCTGGTGGCGGTGCAGCGCTGGCCGGCGGTGCCGAACGCCCCGAACAGGATCCCTTCCAGGGCCAGGTCGAGGTTCGCGTCGTCCATGACGATCTGCGGGTTCTTCCCCCCGAGCTCGAGGTGGACCATCTTGAGCGTCTTCGCCGCGCGCTGGTAGACCTCTCGGCCCGTGTCGACGCCGCCGGTGAAGGAGATCGCGCGGACGCGCGGGTCGTCGATCAGGGCGTTGCCGACCACCCCTCCCGAGCCGGTGACGAGGTTCAGCACCCCGGGGGGCAGACCCGCCGCCTCGTAGGACCGTACGACCTCCACGCCGCAGCGCGCCGTCGCCGACGCCGGCTTGAAGACCACGGTGTTGC
>JAKAOB010000073.1 GCA_021812305.1 Thermoplasmata archaeon | reverse complement strand
CCGCCTCGAGTCGCTCCCCCGGGAGGAGATCCTCGGCCACGTGGAGGCGTGGAAGCGCGAGCACGAGACGCGCATCGTCGAACAGCTCCGGGCCGGGGGCTTCTCCGTCGACTGGACCCGGTACCGATACACGATGGACGCGGGGTCGGTCCGGGCGACGCGGGAGGTGTTCGTCCGGCTCTACGAGGAGGGCCTGATCTACCGCGGAGAACGCATCGTCAACTGGGACCCCGTACTGCGCACCGCGATCTCGGACCTCGAGGTCAAGCACACCGAGGAGCCGGCGGAGCTCCTCTACGTGACCTACCCGTGGGCCGATGGGAGCGCCGGTGGCGTGGTCGTCGCGACGGTCCGCCCCGAGACGATCTTCGGCGACATCGCCGTCGCCGTGCACCCCGACGATGAGCGCCACCGGGGGGAGGTCGGGCGCTCCGTCCGGGTGCCGCTGACCGACCGCGTCGTACCCGTCGTCGTCGACCCGTCCGTCGATCCCGGGTTCGGCAACGGGGCCCTCAAGCTCACCCCCCGGCACGACCCGCTCGACTTCGAGATCTTCCGCCGCCAGTCCGGCCTGCCCCTCCCCCCGAGCATCCTCTCCCCCACGGGCCACCTCGAGGGCGACTGGGTGCCCGAGCGCTTCCGCGGCCTCGACCGTGAGAAGGCCCGGGGCGAGGTCACCGAGGCGCTGCGGGCGGCCGGCCATCTCGCCCGCACCGAGCGGATCGTCCACTCCGTCGGCCGCTCCGAGCGCTCCGACGCGGTGATCGAGCCGATGCTCCTCACCCAGTGGTTCGTTAGGATGGGGCCGCTCGCCGCCCCGGCGATCCAGGCGGTACGGGACGGGGCGGTCCGGTTCCATCCCGAACGCTGGAACCTGACGTTCTTCCGCTGGATGGAGTCGCTCCAGGACTGGTGCATCTCCCGCCAGGTCGTCTGGGGTCACCGGGTCCCCGTCCACTACTGCGACGCCTGCCACCGCGCCATCGCCCGCGTCGACCCTCCGACCGAGTGCCCCCAGTGCGGCGGTCGGCAGCTGACCGCGGACCCGGACGTGCTGGATACCTGGTTCACCTCCTGGCTCTGGCCGTTCCTCGCCCTGGGATGGCCCGACGCCACGGCCGACCTCGCCGCCTACTACCCGGCGAGCGTCCTCGTGACCGGCCGCGACATCATGTTCTTCTGGGTCGCCCGGATGATGATGGCCGGATTCCACTTCACCGGCCGCGCCCCGTTCGCGGATGTCTATTTCACCGGCATGCTTCGCGACGAAGAGGGACGCCGGATGAGCAAGCATCTCGGCAACTCACCGGACCCCATCGACATCATCCGCACATGGGGGGCCGACACGATGCGCTTCGCCCTCCTCTTCCCCAACCCGGTGGACCAGGACGGGTCGTTCGGGACGGGGACCCTCGAGGGGGCCCGGAACTTCCTGACCAAGCTCTGGAACCTGGTCCGGTTCGCCCTCGGCCACCTACCCGAGGGGGAGCCCCCGCGCGCCGAGGCTCCGCGCCTGACCGACGCGTCCGCGCTCGAGAACCGGTGGATCCTGTCCCGGTGGAGCCGGACGGCCCACGACCTCGACTCCGCGCTCGGGGCGTTCGAGCCGACCCGCGCGGCGGGGCAGCTGTACCAGTTCCTCTGGCACGACGTCGCGGACGCCTACGTCGAGATGGCGAAGGACGCGCTCGCCGGCGCCCGCGGGCCGGCGGCCCAGCGCGAGGCCCGGGCGACGCTCCGGTTCGTCCTCGACCGCACGCTGACCCAGCTCCACCCGATGGTCCCGCACGTCACCGAGGAGCTGTGGCATGCCCTGCCGCACGCCGGTGACGCGCTCGCGGTGGCGCCGTGGCCGAGCCCGACGGAGGCCGTCCCCGACCCGGCCGCGGAGGCCGAGATGGACACGGTCCTCGAGGCGGTCCGCACGCTCCGCAACCTGCGCGCTGAGGCCCGGGTCCCTGGGGCGGAGGTGCCGGGGGCCCTGGTCCGGCCGAGCGCGCCGGGCGTCGACGAGGTCCTGGCCGCCCAGGAGAAGGTCGTCCTCCGCCTCGCCCGCGTCCGTGACCTGCGGCGTCTGGCCCCCGGGGCCGAGCCGCCGGCCCGCGCGGCCCGCGCCGTGACCTCGCGGGGAGAGTTCTTCGTCGAGGTCACCGGGCCGACCGCCGGGGCCGAGGGCGACGCGCTGCGCCGGGAGCGGGAGCGGCTCGTGGACCTGCTCGCGCGGGCCCGGGCGCGGCTCGGCGATGCGGGCTTCCTCTCCCGCGCCCCGCCCGCGGTCGTCCAGGACGCCGAGACCCGGGCGAAGGAGCTCGCGGAACGGCTCGAACGGATCGACCGACATCTTGCCGGGGCCCCGACAGAGGGGGGCGCGGCATGACGGGCCGGGCGCGCAAGAAGGGTTCGACCCCCGCACCGTCCGCCCCGCCCGACGATCGCCTTAGGCTCGGGGGGACCGGACGGTCCCATCCCGCGATCGGCCTCGGTCTCTGGGCCCTGGGCCGGTGGACCCGGGAGGACGAGGCCCGCACGCAGGCGACCGCCGCCCGGGCCCTCGAGGCCGGCGTGCGCTGGTTCGACACCGCCGAGGTCTACGGCACCGGACGGTCGGAACGGATCCTGGGCGACGTCCTGCGCCGCCGGGCCGGCGGCGGGGATGAGGTCTTCGTCACGACCAAGGTCTCCTGGGAGCACCTCCGCCCCGCCCAGGTGCGCAGCGCCCTGATCGGCAGCCTGGCCCGGTTGGGCCTCAGCTCGGTCGACGTCTACCTCGTCCACGCCCCCGATCCCCACGTCTCGATCACCGAGACGATGGGGGTGCTCGAGGAGCTGTGGACGGAGGGGAAGATCCGCGCCGTCGGGGTCTCCAACTTCTCGCTCACGGAACTTCACGCCGCCCGCGCAGCCCTTTCAAAGGCGCCGCTCGTGGTCAACCAGGTCCTCTACAACCTCTTCGACCGGGAGGAGGGGGACGCGCTCGCCGACTACTGCCGCGCCGAACGGATCGTCCTGGAGGCGTACACCCCGCTCGCCCGGGGGCTCCTGACCGGGCGCTACCTGGACCAGGAGAAGCCTCCGGCCGAGGTCCGGCGGTTCGCCCACCGCTTGTTCTCGCCGGATCTCTTCCCGATCTACCGCGAGCGCGCCCGGGCCCTGAGGGCCCTCGCCGTGGCGGCGGGGATCCCGATGGCCGCGCTGGCCCTCGGCTGGCTGCGGCGGCGCGGGGCGGCCCCGGTGTTCGGAGCGAGCCGGCCCGAGCAGGTCGACGAGATCCTCGCGGCCTGGGCCGCGCGGCCGTCGGAGGACGTTCTCGACCGGGCCGACGCCATCGCGCGGGGCGAACGTGCTTAGGCTCGTCGCCCTCGACATGGACGGGACGCTCGTGGACGTCCGCAGCTCGTGGGGCGCCGTCCACGACTACTTCGGCGAGTCGAACGACGAGGCGCTCCGCCTGTTCCTCGCCGACGCGATCGACGACGAGGAGTTCCTCCGGCGCGACATCACCCTGTGGTGGAAGCACCGCCCGAGGATCACCGTCGAGGACCTCGAGGAGATCCTCGCCACGGTCCCGTTGATGCCGGGGGCGCACGCGCTGATGGACGCCCTCCACGCCCGGGGCGTCCGCACGGCGATCGTGAGCGGCGGGATCGACCTGCTCGCCAAGCGCGTCGCCCGCCAGCTCGGCATCGACTACGCGCTCGCGAACGGGTTCCGGGTGGACGCGCACGGGCGGTTGACCGGGGAGGGGATCATCCGCGTCCCGATCAAGAGCAAGGACACGGTCCTTGCCCGCATCCAGGCGCAGCTCGGTGTGGCGCCGGAGGAGACCGCGTCGGTGGGGAACTCCGACATCGATGTCGGCCTGTTCCGGCGGAGCGCGATCGGCGTCGCGTTCCTGCCCGAGGACGACCACGTGACGCGCCACGCGACGGCCGTCGTCCGCGACAAGGACCTGGCGCGGGTCCTGCCGGCCCTGTTCCCGGAGGACGAGCGCGGATCGGGCGGCGCCACCGGCAAAGCCTTTTGAAGCGCGCCGGGCTCCCACCTTACCCCCATGGATGCGTACCAGTCGCTCCTCGAGCGGGCCCGCACCCGCCTCCCCCCCGTGCAGGTCGGCCACGAGCGGTTCAAGGTCCCGGACCCGGATGTGATGTCGGACGGGAAGAACACCGTCATCCGCAACTTCCAGGAGATCGCCGACGTCCTGCGCCGCGAGCCGGCGCATGTCATCGGCCACCTGGCCCGCGAGCTCGGCTGCCCCGGGGTGCTCGACCTTCCCCGCGGGGTCCTCAAGTCCCGCGTCACCCGCGAGGCGATCGCCCAGCGCCTGCGGGACTACACGGAGAAGTACGTCTTCTGCTCGGAATGCAAGCGCCCCGACACGCACCTGTCGAAGGAGGGGCGCCTCACGCTCCTCATCTGCGAGGCGTGCGGCGCGCAGCGGCCGGTCACGGTCCGCCGGGTCGTCGAGCCGGAGCGGCCGAAGACGCCCGTCGTGGTCGGGGAGGTCTACCGTCTCACGATCGAGGACGTCGGGCGGCGGGGTGACGGGGTCGCCAAGAAGGAAGGGTTCGTCATCTTCGTGACCGGCGCCAACCAGCGCGGGGCGACGGTGAACGCCAAGGTGACGAAGGTCCTCGGCAACAACGCCTACGCGGTCGTCCAGCCGTAGGACCGCATGCGCGGCGCCCTCCGCTCCGTCGGACTCCTCGCCCTGTACGTGGGCGCCCAGGTCGTCGCGCTGCTGCTCGCGCTGCCGTTCAAGTCGGCGGGGTTGAGCTCGACCTCGAACCCCAACTCCCCGACGGACCCGCTGCTCATCATCGCGATCATCGTCATCGCCCCGCTCGGCATCCTCTGGCTCGCCCGGCGCAGCGGGGGGATCGCCGCGCTCCGCTACCTCATCCTCGTCGGGATCGCGGGCTCGCTCGACTACACGCTCTACGCGACGTTCGCGCTGTTCACCCCGCCGCCCTTCTACCTGTCGCCCCCGGGCTTCGCGCTCGTCGCCGACCCGGCGCTGCCCCTCGCGGGCATCGTCGCCACGTCACTGTTCCTCGCGCTCCTGATGGAGCCGCAATGGTACGTGGTCGACCTGGCGGGGTTCCTGGCCGCGGGCTCGCTGATCGCCCTGCTCGGCATCTCCTTCGGGATCCTTCCGACGTTCATCCTGCTGGGGGCGCTCCTCGTCTACGACGCGATCGCCGTCTACCGCACCAAGCACATGATCTCGCTCGCGGACGTCGTGACCGAGATGAAGCTCCCGATCCTGATGGTGATGCCGACCGCCGGCGGCTACGACTACACCCGGTCGGGGTCGTTCTCGGCCGCGAAGGGCCGGCCCGCGGAGGAGCGCGAGGTGATGTTCATGGGGCTCGGGGACGTCGTCATCCCCGGGGTCCTGGTGGTGAGCGCCTTCGTCTCGCTGCCCCCGACCCTCACGGCGCTCGGCGTCGGCGCCAACCTCCTCGTCGCCCTGGGGGCCCTCGCGGGGTCCCTGGCGGGCTACGCGGTGCTCATGGGGCGCGTCGCGCGCGGCAGCGCCCAGGCCGGCCTTCCGTTCCTCAACGGCGGCGCGATGGTCGGCTACATCGTCGCCTACCTCCTCCTCTTCCACAACCCCTCGCTCGGGTTCTCGCTCTCGTTCTAGGGGGATCGCATGCCGCGCACGGTCAAGGACATCCGGATCGACGACGGCCCCAGCCTCGACACCCTCGTCCGCCGCATGGAGGCCGCCGGCGGGTTCAGCGCGAAGGAGGTGACGAAGGGGGTGGACGTGCTCGCCCGCATCCTCGGGGATGCGGAGATGACCCGCTTCCTCTCCTTCCCCGCCGACATCGTGGCGACGGGGACCCGGGGCGTCCTGCGCACGCTCATCGCCGGGGGGTACGTGGACGCGGTGATCACGACCTGCGGGACCCTCGATCACGACCTCGCGCGCTCGATCGCGCCGTACTACCACGGCGACTGGAACCTCGACGACGCCCGGCTCTACCGCCGGGGGCTCTACCGCCTCGGCAACCTCGTCATCCCCCAGAGCCACTACGGTCGGCCCGTCGAGCGCCGCATGCAGCGGCTGCTCTCGCGCCTCTACGCCCGCGGCGTCCGCCGCCTTTCGACCCGCGATCTCGTCTGGGAGATCGCCCGCGAGCTCGGCGCGCGGGGACGCGAGAGCCTCGCGCGGGCGGCGCTGGACCGGAAGGTGCCGGTGTTCGTCCCCGGCATCACCGACGGGGCCGTCGGTTCGCAGCTCTGGCTGTTCTGGCAGAGCCACAAGGACTTCAGCCTCGACCTCTTCGACGACGAGCAGCGCCTGAGCGACCTCGTCTTCGAGGCGAAGCGGGCCGGGGCGATCATGCTCGGCGGCGGGATCTCCAAGCACCACACGATCTGGTGGAACCAGTTCCGAAACGGGCTCGACGCGGCGCTCTACATCACGACGGCCGTCGAATGGGACGGCAGCCTTTCCGGTGCCCGGACCCGCGAGGCGGTCTCCTGGGGCAAGGTCAAGCCCACGGCGCAGCACACGACGGTCGAGGGCGACGTCACCGTCCTCCTTCCGCTGATGGTGGGCGCGGCCCTCGAGCGGCTCCGCCGCTGACCGCCGCTCACCTTAATAGGAGGAAGTCGGCTCGGGCCGACCCGTCCGCGGGCCCGTAGCTCAGCTCGGTAGAGCAGGCGGCTCTTAACCGCAAGGTCAGGGGTTCGAATCCCCTCGGGCCCGAATAAACCTTTTTACCTAGTTGGTACCTGTACTCCTCGTGGCCGAGTTCGCCTTCCGTGAAGGACGTGGGGACCATACCCGGTTCCGTCAGTCCCGCGAGGTCGTCCGGTGGAACCGCGAACTCTCTCTCCGCTCCAAGCTCACCGCCGACGGGTACGTGCGGAGGCTTGCCCTGTTCTGCGAGGTTGCGGGGGTCTCTCCCGCGGAGTTCGTCCGCCGCGCCCGCTCTCGACCCGAGTCCATCCGCCGCCTTCTCGCCGACTACGCCGTCGCTCAGCTGGAACGGGGCCGGAGCCCGGCCTACATCCGCAAGGTCCTGTTCGCCCTCCGCTCCTGGCTCGACCACAACGGCGTCGAGTTCACCCGCCTCCCCAAGGTCGGCGGACGGGACGGGGTCACCATCGAGAATGAACGGGTCCCCTCCGCGGACGACCTGCGGCGGCTCCTTGGTGTGCTTTCCGCACGGGGGAGGGTCTGCGCCCTCCTGATGGCGCAGAGTGGGGTCCGCCCCGGCGTTCTCGGTTCCATCGACGCGGCCGATGGGCTCCAGCTCGGCGACCTGCCCGACCTCGACCTCGCCCAACTCGCCTTCGGTCATGTCCCGTTCCTCGTCCGGGTCCGGTCGACCCGGGACAAGATCGGGAAGGGATACCTGACCTTCGGCGGGCCGGAGCTCGCCGAGGCGATCCTCGCCTATCTCCACGAACGGGTGGCGCGGGGGGAGACGCTGACTCCCGATGCCCCGCTCGTCGGTTCGCTCGGTCCCGGGGTGGGGCGCGAGGGTCGAGGGTCCAAACCAGCGGGAACCTTCGTCTGCACGAAGAGCATCACAATGGACCTGCGGGAAGGGATCCACCGCTCGGGGCTCTCCTTCCGCCCCTACGTGCTGCGGGCCCGGTTCGCGACCGCCTGCCTGCTCGGGGAGCAGCACGGGACGGTTACGCGGGACGTGCGCGAGTTCTGGATGGGCCACGAACTCGGTTCGGTCCAGAACCGCTACACGCTGGGCAAGAGGCTCACGGACGAGACGGTCGAGGCGATGCGAGCCGCGTACGAGCGGACGCTGCCGTTCCTCTCTGTTCAGCAAGGTCCCCGGACCTCGAACGAGGAGGTGTACCGGGTCATCCTGGAGATGGCCGGGCTCGACCAGGCCGAGGTCGCCCGGCTCGGCCCGCTCAGTTCCGAGGTGGTGCTGGATGCGCTGCACAAGGCAAGGGAGGCGTCGGCCGGTGCCGATGCTCCGGTGACGCCCGGGCAGCAGAAGGTGGTCGACGCCACCGCGGTGGAGGCGTGGATCGAGAAGGGGTGGCGGTTCGTGGCTCCGCTGAACGGGGCGAAGGCCGTGGTCGAAGCCCCGTCCGAGTAATCCCGGAATCGAACCCGGGTGAGCGCGATCTCTCCCCATCGGGCACCACGGGTAGCGGGTACGGGGTCGAGGTGGGAGCTTACTTACTTTCGCGCGCGCGAGCGCGGCAGAGTTGTCTGGTTCCCAGTTCCCAGGGGCCATGCTGATGGCATACGTACCTTCACGCGCGCGAGGGGCAGACGTGGCCCGCTCTCCGCGCGCACGGGGGGGGGCGGCGAGGGACCGGGCGACACCGACCGTGGGATCTGAGGCCGGCGCGCCAACCCGTCGCACCCGGGTGGGCCCGATCTCACCCGGTTCCGGCACGGTGGGCGGAGGAGTACGAGGGAGGAGGTAGGAAGCTCCGCGCGCGCTCCTACGCGCGCGTGGGGGACGGCGGACTCCATCGGCACCTCTCTGGGGAAGCCAACGGAGTTGCCCGTTGCCGGATGCGAGCCCGGGTCGCGTACGTACTTACGCGCGCGCGGAACGGGTGCGGCGCCTCGGCCGGGACGACGGGCGTGCCCCAGGCCCCTCTGCCCCCAGGTTCGGCCCGACAGGCGGGTACCGTAAGGCCACCGCGTGCCCCGTACACGCACTCGTGACGGGCGGCCCCTTCGGGAGTCCGACCGAGGTAGCCGGCCGCGTTACAGGTTACAGGTTACGAGACTGGATCGCGTACGTACTATCGCGCGCGAGGGGCGGGGAACGGCGCATCAGCCGGCACAGCGGGCGAGCCGAGCGGGGGGTTCCGCCTTCCGGGTTCGATCCGGTTCCGGGTACCCTGGTACCGCCGCGCGAACTCCGCGCGCCCGGGAAGGAAGGCCGGGGCACCGACCGGGTGGCACGAACGGCACTGGCCGGGGAGGCCGGCCCGACCCGACACTCCCTGCCGAAGGCGTATGGGGGACGGAGGGGACTGAACGCCACCTCGAGGCTAGCCAGTGGGACCCTTCGACGGGGCGCCGGAGGATCGCCCCCCCCAAAGCGACCTGCGTGACGGGAGAGGAGGCGGAGGAGGAGGCGCCGCGCCACCCTATATGCATCACGTACGCGCGCGAGGAAGTCGACGGACGCTGGGTACTGGGAGGGCGGGTGACCGGAGCCAGGATCGCCCGGAATCCTCGCGCGCGCGTACTCGATATAGAGGGCGCGGCCCTCCACCGCCACTGCCGCCGCACCGGGGTTGCGAGGTCGGGCGATCCGTCCAGGTCGGCTCGCTGACTCGCTCGGAGTCCGTGACCGAACTCCCACCTCGGTTCGCGCCCGTTTGGCTTCCGACAGACACCGTGGGGCCGTGTACAAAGGGCTGCTACTCGACGCGCCTCCCGCATGCCGCTTGGGGGGAGATGTCGCGCGGTCGGATTTATGTCCCGGGTCTACGTATGGGATGCTGTGGCCGCGAACTGGTCGTC
>JAKAOB010000072.1 GCA_021812305.1 Thermoplasmata archaeon | reverse complement strand
CCCGCGGCGGCGACGCGGCCCCGGCGGGCGGTCCGGGCGCGGGGGGTGGCCGGGCCCTCGGGCCCCGCCGTGCCCGCGGAGCGTCGGGGGGCCTTTTCCTTGGCCGCCTTGGCCCGCGTGGGGCACTCGGGGTTGATGCAGAGGGTCCACGGGGGACGGCCGGCCTCGATCGCGGTCACGACCGGCGCGCGGCAGACGGGGCAGGGCGGCTGGTCCTTCTCCAGCTTGCCGCGCTGCGGCAGCGGGTAGGTGACCCGGCACGTCGGGTAGCCCGAGCAGCCGACGAAGCGGTTGCCCCGGAACGAGTAGCGCAGGTTGAGCGGGGAACCGCAGGAGGGGCACGTGCCGAACCGGAACGCCTTGTGGTGCTCGGGGCACTCCGGGTTGATGCAGTAGAGGTCCGGGCGCTGGCCCCGGAAGATGATCTTGACCCGCGGGACCTTGCACGTGGCGCAGAGGAACTCCGGCGCGGGCTCGATGAACCCCGCGAGCGGGAGGGCATAGCTCGCGGGACACGTGGCGGGGTTGTTGACGCACTGGACCCAGCGGCTGCCCTTCGGCGAGCGCTGCATCGACAGCGCACCGCCGCAGCGCGCGCACGGCCCGACGAAGTGCTGCTGGTCGAGCGCCCCCCGAAGCGTCTTGCGGACGCCCTCGGCGTTCCGCGCCAGGAGCTCGTGGGCCTCCTTGAGCATCTCGCGCGACTCGTCGAGGACCTCCTGCTTCGGCTTCTTCGACTCCGCGACGAGCTCCATGTCCTCCTCGAGCCGGTGGGTCATCTCCGGCCGGGTGATCACCGGCGCGTGGGCGCGCAGGGCCTCGGTGACGGCGATCCCGGTCGAGGTCGGCTCGAGCTGGCGCTGCGTCACGTAGTGGCGGTCGAACAGCTTCTGGAGGACGTCGTGGCGGGTGCTCTTCGTCCCAAGGCCCAGGCGCTCCATCTCCTGGATGATCGAACCCTGGGTGAAGCGGCGCGGGGGCTTCGTCGTCTCCTCGAGGAGCTCGACCGCCTCGATCCGGACGTCGGCCCCCGGACGCAGGACGGGGAACGGCACCTCCTCCGGGCGGCTGTAGGGGTAGACCCGGTACCAGCCGGGGTCGACGAGGAGCTGACCCTTCCCGGCGAACGTCTCGCCGTTCACCGCGACCGTCGCGGTCCGGGCGAGCCCGGTCGAATCCGGCGCGAGCGTGGCCAAAAAGCGCCGCACGACGAGCTCGTAGAGCTTGGCGTGGTCCGGCTTGAGCTTCTTCGGGTCGACCACCGACGTGGGGTAGATCGGGGGGTGGTCCGTGGTCTCGACCCGCCCGCGCGTCGCGCGGAAGGTCGGCTGGGCGAGGACGTACTCGGCCGCCTCCGCGAAGACGCTCTCCTTGAACTTCTCGGCGAGGGTCTTGAGTCCGGCGCCGCGCGGATAGACGGTGTTGTCCGTGCGCGGGTAGCTGATCAGCCCCTGGGTGTAAAGATCCTCCGCGACGCGCATCGCGTGGGCGGCGCCGACGCCGAGGCGCGTCGCCTCGGCGACGAACAGGGTCGTGCTGAACGGGATCGGGGGCCGGCGCGTCGTCGCCTCCTCGCGGTAGTCGAGGACACGGCCCTGCGTCGCCCCCTTCACGCGCGAGAAGACGCGGTCCGCCTCGGCCCGTTCCGGGAAGATGCCGTGCTCGTGCTCGAGGCGGAAGCTCTCCTCCCCCTCCCGGCCCGTCGCCTGGATCTTCCAGTACGGGCTCGGCTCGAACTCCTTGATCGCCTGGTCGCGCTCGACCAGGAGCGCGAGGGTCGGGGTCTGCACGCGCCCGACGGAGAGGAAGCCGCGTCCCCGCTGGTTCGCGGTGAGCGAGAGGTAGCGGGTGAGGAGCGCTCCCCAGACGAGGTCGATCTCCTGGCGCGCCTCGGCCGCCTCGGCGAGGGCGCGGTCCAGGTCGGCGAGATGCTCGAAGCTCCGCTCGATCTCCTCCCGGGTGAGGGCGCTGTAGCGCGCGCGGCGCACCTCGATCGTCGGGTGGACCTTCTGCAGCAGCTCGAGGCACTCGAGGCCGATGAGCTCGCCTTCCCGGTCGAAGTCCGTCGCGAGGATGACCCGGTCGAACTGGCGGACGATGTCCTGGAGGGTCGCGACGATGCCGGTCTCGGTCACGCGCTTGAGCGGCGGCGTCGTCAACAGCAGGGGCAGGCCCTCGAGGGTCCACTCGGCGAGCTCCTTCGGATAATCGAGCTCGACGATGTGACCGCGCAGCCCGACGACCGCGTACTCCCCGTCCTGCCGGTCGAAGCGGAAGACGTTCGTCCCGCCGACGCGCGTCCGCTTCATGCGACCGTCGGAGAGGACGATCGCGATGCGGAGCGCGGTGTTGAACTTCTCCGCGACGACGAGGGTGCGGGTCACTTTCGAAAGAACGCCGGCGGGACTAGATAAACTTGGAGGCACGTTCCCCCGACGAACGCGCCGTGAACGCCGGCGCGCGCGCGAAGGGGCCGCGCGCCCGCGCCCGCGCGAGGCGGAAGGCGCCGGCCCGCGGACCGCAGGCGCGGCGGCGGTCCGAGCCCCTTTATAGACGGACTGAGTCGGCCCGCGCGGTGCCGCGGTAACTCAGTTTGGGAGAGTGCAAGACTGAAGATCTTGAAGCCGCCGGTTCAAGCCCGGCCCGCGGCACTCCGCCCGTCCCCGCGCGGTCGCTAGCCCGGATTGCGCCGCAGCTCGCCCGCGAGCTCCGCCGCCGCCCGGCGGACCTCCTCGACGGAGGCCCCGTCCTCGAGCGTCGACACGTCGCCGACCTCGCTCTGCCCCTCGGCGACGGCGCGCACGACGCGGCGCATGATCTTTCCCGAGCGGGTCTTCGGCAACAGCCGCACGAAGTGGACCGCCTCGGGCCGGGCGATCTTCCCGATCCGCGCCGCGACGTGCTCGGCGAGCGCCTGCGCGAGCGGGGCGTCCGGTAGCGTGCCGGCCCGCAGGACGACGAACGCGACGGGCACCTCGCCCTTGACCGGGTCGGACTGGCCGCAGACCGCGGCCTCGGCGACCGCCGGGTGGCCGAGCAGGGCGTCCTCGATCTCGATGGTGCCGAGCCGATGGCCGGCGACCTTCAGGACCTCGTCGGCGCGGCCGAGGAACCAGAAGTAGCCGTCGGCGTCCCGCATCCCGAAGTCCCCGGCGTAGTACAGGCCCGGGAACCGCTGCCAGTAGGCGGCGGCGTAGCGCCCGGGATTGCCGTGGAGCCCGAGGAGCATCCCCGGCCAGGGCCGACGGACGACGACGTAGCCCTTCTGCCCGACGGGGGCGGGTCGACCCTCCTCGTCGACGACGTCCGCGTCGATGCCCGGGAGCGGGAGCGTCGCCGAGCCGGGCTTGAGCGGCACGAGACCGAGGCCCGCGGCGGGCGAGATCAGGATGCCTCCGGTCTCCGTCTGCCACCACGTGTCGACGATCGGGCAGCGGCCGCCGCCGACGACGTCGAAGTACCAGCGCCAGACCGAGGGGTTGATCGCCTCCCCGACGGTCCCGAGGAGCCGGAGCGATCCGAGGTCGTGGCCGGCCGCCGGAGCGTCCCCGTGCCGCCGCAGCGCCCGCAGGGCCGTCGGCGAGGTGTACAGGATGCTCACGCCGTAGCGTTCGACGAGCGCGAACAGCCGATCCGGCCCCGGGTGGTCGAACGCCCCCTCGTAGAGCACGCTCGTGAGGCCGAGCGCGAGCGGTCCGAACACGATGTAGCTGTGGCCCGTCACCCAGCCCACGTCGGCCGCGCACCAGTAGACGTCGGTGGGCAACGGGTCGAAGACCCAGCGCATCGTGGCCGCGACGTGGACCAGGTAGCCGCCCGAGCCGTGGGCGATCGCCTTCGGGGTCCCCGTCGTGCCGGAGGAGTAGAGCAGGTAGAGCAGGTGGCCGGAGGGGACCGGCACGGGGTCGACGCGGCCCGCGCCGTCGGCGACGAACCGGTCGTAGGCGACGTCCCGCCCCTCCTGCCACGGCACGTCCCCGCCGGTCCGCCGCACGACGACCACGGTCTCGACGCCCGGGGCCGACCGCAGCGCCTCGTCGGCGATGGCCTTGAGCGGGACCACGTGCCCGCGCCGGTAGCCGCCGTCGGCGGTGAAGAGGATCCGGGCCCCAAGGTCCGCGACCCGCTCGGCGAGGGCGGGAGCGCTGAACCCGCTGAAGACGGTCGTGAACGGGATCCCGAGCCGGGCGAGCGCCAGCAGGACGACGGGCAGCTCCGGGATCATCGGGAGGTAGACCGCGGCGTAGTCCTTCGGCCCGAACCCTCGCGCCGAGAGCGCCGAGGCGAGCCGGTTCACCTCGGCGAGAAGATCGGCGTAGGAGATCGTCCGACGGTCGCCGGGCTCGCCCTCCCAATAGAAGGCCACCCGGTTGCGGGCCGCGCCCGCGACGTGGCGGTCGAGGCAGTTCTCGGCGACGTTGAGCTCCCCGTCCGGGAACCAGCGGGCGAACGGCGGATCCCAGTCGAGGACGCGCGTGAACGGCCGCCGCCAGCGCACCACGTCCCGGCCCACCTCCTCCCAGAAGCGGAGCGGGTCCTCCACGGAACGGCGGTGCAGGGCCCGGTAGCGCTCGATCGGCCAGACCCGCTCCCCGATGGGGAGGGCCGCCGAAGAGAGATCGGGGGGCTCGGTGGTCGGCACCCCCCGTTCCCCCGGCCCTACCGAGCCTTCTTCGTCGGCGCGGGCGCGGCCGCCGGAACGAACCAGACGTCGGTGATCGAGTACTTGGGCTTCGGGTCGAAGCGCGCCTCGACGGGCATGCCCACGTAGAGGTCGGACTGCTTGGCGTCCCGCAGGCGCGCGAGCAGCAGGCTGCCCGCGCCGTCGAACTCGATCATCGCCAGGTTGTAGGGCGTCTCCTTCAGGAACGCCTCACTGCCGAAGTGGCAGGTCGTCCACGAGTGGATGCGGCCGGTCAACGGCAGGTCGAACCACTCGGTCGGCTCGCCGCAGACCATGCAGTGGCTGCGGGGCGTCGCGAAGACGAACCGGCATCCGGCGCTCGTGCACCGGGAGCCGCGCAGCCGGCCCTCGGCGAGGCCCAGGAAGAACGGGGAGTCCTCGGCGTAGCTGTGGATGTAGTTGATCTGGTAGGGGCTGCGGATGACGAGGCTCTCGCGGCCCTCGGCGTCCCGGTAGATCGCCGACCCGGTCCGTTCGATCTCGGCCTGGACCTCGCGGAACTTCGACAGGGTCTTCGGTCGCGTCATGCTCAGTACCCCCGCTCGAGGATCGAGACGGTCACGGCCGAGCCCGTGCCGGCGTGGCTGTGGATCGCGCCGCGGCGGGCGTTCGCGACCTGGAGGGCCGGGTCGCGGTAGTGCCGGTCGATCCTCCCCTGCAGCTGCCAGAAGGCAAAGACGGCCTGCATGAGGCCGGTCGCCCCCACGGGGTGCCCGCACGCGATGAGGCCGCCGGACGGATTGACCGGGATCGCCCCCGCGTTCGGCGTCGGGAACCCGTAGTCGATGCCCTTGAGGAACGGGTCGCCGGACTCGACGAAGTCGTAGCCCTCGCCGTACTTGCACAGGCCGAGGTCCTCGTAGGTCTGGATCTCGCTCGAGGCGTAGGCATCGTGGAGCTCGATGAAGTCGAGCTCGCGCTTCGGGTCGGTGATGCCGGCCATCCGGTACGCCTCGAGTCCGGCGGAGCGGCCCGCACGGAAGGAGTGGACGCCCGGGTAGTCGAGGTGCTCGTAGTCCTTCGCCGTCTCGGTGGGGGCGAGCGGGACCTTGCCGAAGGGCCGGTCGGCCAGACGCATCGTATCGGTGCCGCAGCCGACACCGGTGATGCGGACCGGCCGGTCGGTGAACTCCTTCGCGCGCTCCTCGCTGCAGAGGACCGCGACGGCCGCGCCGTCGCTCATCGTGCAGATCTGTTCCCGGGTGAGCGGATACGAGATCATCTCCGACCGCAGCACGTCGTCGACGGTCAGGCGCTTCGGGTACTGGGCGTAGGGGTTGTGCAGCGCGTTGAGGTGGTTCTTGACCGAGACCTTGCTCATGATGCGGCTGCCCTCGGCGATCGCGAGCCGCTGGGCTTCCCGCTCGTCCGTGATGTGCGCGAACTTGGTCCGCCGCAGGTACTCGTAGATGTGGCGGACGACCATCAGCGCGTAGTAGCCCGTGTAGAACCCGCCGAGCGGGAAGTCGAAGTTGGTGTCGGAGGCCAGCGCGATGAACTCGTTGCCCTTCCAGGTCTGCACGCGGCTCATCGTCTCGTAGCCGGCCGCGAGGCAGACGTCCATCCGGCCGCTCGCCACCGCTTCGTAGGCGGCCTGGAAGCACTCGCCGCCCGTCGCGCCGCCCCACTCGATGCGGACCGAGCCCTTCGGGTTCATCCCGAGATAGTCCTGGACCATGCTCGCCGCCTTGAGCTGGCGGGAGAAGTGATCGGAGAAGTAGGAGACCCGGGTGCCGTCGATGCGGTCCTTGGTGAGGTTGGGGGCGTCCTTCCGCGCGTACTCGAACGCCTGCTTGACCATCAGGCGGAAGTCCGCCTCCGGATGCGCCTTCGCGAATTTCGTGAGGCCGCCGGTCACCATGTAGACCCTCCGTCCCTTCGACGGGGAGGTTGCCGGGCTCGGAGCGGGCGGGCTGCGTGCGTTCGATCGCGGTGCCACCTGAATCCCTCGAGCGCGCCGAACCCCGGGGCGTTCATAATCCTGCGCCCTCCCGAAGCGTCGCGCCGGCGACCGAACGCTTTTCTAGGCCGGCCCCGGTGTCGCGCCGATGACGGGCCGTCCAGGCAAGCGCGACCTCCTTTCGGTCGCCGATCTCGAGCACGACCTCCTGACGGTCCTCGAGCGGGCCGCCGCGATGAAGCGGGCCCGCGCGACCGGCGACCTCTCCCCGACGCGCCCCGGGACGAACGCCGCCATGATCTTCGAGAAGGCCTCGACGCGCACCCGCACCTCCTTCGAGATCGCGATGAACGACCTGGGCGGTCACGCCGTCTACCTCTCCCCCAAGGACATGCAGCTGGGGCGGGGGGAGACCATCGCCGACACGGCCCGAGTGCTCTCCCGATACGTCGACGTGATCGTCTATCGGGCGTACCGCCGGTCCGACATGGCCGAGCTCGCCCGCTGGGCGACGGTGCCGGTGATCAACGCGCTCGACGATCGGGAGCATCCCTGCCAGATCGTCGCCGACCTCCTCACCCTGCGCGAGCGCTGGCCGTCCGGGTTCAAGGGTCGTCGCCTCGCCTACGTCGGCGACGGCAACAACGTGCTCAATTCGCTGCTCCTGGGTTCGGCGATCGTCGGGCTCGACCTCGTGAGCGCCACGCCACCGGCCTACCGCCCGCCGTCCGACCTGGTCGCGACCGCCCAGCGGCTCGCGCAGGCGTCGGGGGCCCGCCTTACCTT
Source organism: Thermoplasmata archaeon (assembly GCA_021812305.1). GTDB lineage: Archaea > Thermoplasmatota > Thermoplasmata > Lutacidiplasmatales > UBA184 > Lutacidiplasma. The sequence goes on along the minus strand of JAKAOB010000072.1, from coordinate 2,170 downwards.
CACCGAAGACCCGCGAGCGGCGGCCCGGGACGCGGACGCCCTGTACACCGACGTGTGGGTGTCGATGGGCGATGAGGCGGAGAAGGAGGAGCGCGAACGGGCGTTCGCGGGCTTCCAGATCAACGACGACCTCGTCGGCCACGCCCGCCCGGAGGCCTTCGTGCTGCATGACCTGCCCGCGCACCGGGGACAGGAGATCACCGACGCCGTGATGGACGGCCCGCGGGCCGCGATCTGGGACCAGGCCGAGAACCGGTTGCATGCGCAGAAGGCCCTGCTCGAGCTCGTGCTGCGCCGGCGCTGAGCGGGCGGCGCGGCGCGACCCGGATCCGCGGGGCCTCCCGTGAGCTATTCGCACCGCGACCACCGGGCCCTCCGCGAGCTCGGGACGGGGACCGGCCTGTTCGTGGGCGCGACGGTGGCGCTCGTCGCGATCGCGCTCGCCGTCCCGCACGGCGCGACCGCGCCCCTCGCCGTCGCCGCGCTCGCCGTGCTCGGCGGCGTCTTCCTGTTCTGGGCGGACCACCTGACGGACACGTACGCGCGGGACCTCGCCCGGGTACGGGAGGGCGCCGATGCCCCGCCCCGTCTGCGCGCCGAGGTCGGCAGCGACGTCGGCTTCGACCGAGAGGGTTCCGGCCGCCCCCGCCCGTCGCCCCACCGCCGGGGCGGCGGACGGCGTGGCCCGACCCACCTGCCCGGCCGCGAGGACTGAGGAACGGGCCCGGTGCGCGCGGGGTGCGGGGCCTATGCCTTGGGCTCGGCCTCGGCGCGCAGCCGGATCTTGAGCAGCCGCTCGATCTTCCCGACCATGGGGTCGGGCGGATGGAAGGAGCCGCTCTCCATCTTGAGGACCACCGACTTCTTCTCGTTGAGCCGATGGCCGAGGTCCTCGGGGGTCCAACCGAGCTTTTCCCGGGCGACGCGGATGCGCTTGCCCCAGTCCGGTGCGAGCTCAAGCTCGGGGAGCTCCCGGTAGAGATCGCGCTCCTCGAGGCGGCGGGGCCGGGGGACGAGCGCTACCGCGGTCCGGCCGGCGGGCGGGGAGCCCCCGGGGTTCGGGCTCACGGGGATGGCGGGCGGTGTGATCACCTTCCCGAAGCGGCTGCAGTCGGCGCACAGGCGCAGCACCGAGCCTTCGACCCGTACCTGGGCGAGGCTCGGGACGTCCTTTCCGCACATCTCGCAGAGCATCGAACTTCTCCGCGCTACCCTGCCCCCGGATTGGGGGGCGGGTGGCGGGTGCGCCGCCGCTCCTCCATCCGGGCCCGACCCTCAGCGAACCGCCGCTTGTCCTCCTCGTCCGTGACCTCGAGCGGGCGGACCGGGACCGGGTGGCCGTCCTCGCCGACCGCGACCATCGTCACGTAGGCGTTGCCGACCAGCTCTTTCGGCCCGCCGCGCAGCGGCTCCGCGAGCACCTGGACCCAGACCTCCATCGAAGAGTGCCCGACGAAGGTGAGCCGGCTGTCGAACGTCACGACCTGGCCGACCTTGACCGGGAGGATGAAGTCGACGCGGTCGAAGGAGGCGGTGACGCAGTTCAGGCCGGAGTGACGGGTCGCGGTGATGTAGGCGACCCGGTCCACGTCGGCGAGGATCACCCCGCCGAACACATTGCCCATGAAGTTGGCGTCCGTCGGCACCGCCAGGTGGACGACGGTCGCGCGGCTCTCCGCCGCCGACCGCCCCATCGATCTCGACACCGACGTCCGCCCCGGCGGGGCGCACCGCGCCCTGCCCGGCGGCCCCGACGGCCGCCGCCCTAAAGGCGGTTGTGGGTTCGACGCACGGGGCGGTTGAACGGAACGGCCCGCCGAGCGCGCGGAGCGCCGGGGGTGCCGAGCGAACGCCGGGCGGCGCGGCCGGCGGACACCGGCGGGGTTTTCCCGGGACAATGCCTATATATGGGCACCTTTTCGGCGCGCCCGGAGCGCATCGCATGGCACAGAAGCCCCACCTCAACATCGTGTTCATCGGCCACGTCGATCACGGGAAGTCGACCACCGTCGGTCGACTCCTGTTGGACACGGGGTACATCCGCCAGGAGGAGATCGACAAGTTCCGCGCCGAGGCCGAATCGAAGGGCAAGGCGACGTTCGAGTTCGCTTGGGTGATGGACGAGCTCAAGGAGGCGCGGGAGCGCGGGGTCACCATCGACATCGCGCAC
>JAKAOB010000071.1 GCA_021812305.1 Thermoplasmata archaeon | reverse complement strand
GGTCGCGGACGCCCTGGTCAAGGAGCACGGGGACTGGTCGCCGGACTACCTCATTCCGCAGGTGTTCCTCGAGTGGTCGGACGGCCGCGTGACGCACCTGCTCACGGGAGTGCCGGGCCCGACGACGGGCACGGCCCGCGCCTGGGGGCTCCTCCTCGACGGGGGCGGCCCGCTCCGGGACTCGATCGCCGACCGGTCCGCGAGGGGGCCCCCGACCTGAGCGGTCCGCCCGATCCGGGACCGCGGGACGCCCCGGCGACCCTCGAGCCGGTCCTGGGGGCGCTCGACTTCTCCCGCTCTCCGGCCGACCTCGCGCGGGCCGCCCGGGACATCCCCGACGCCGCCGCCCGGCGGCTCACGGAGGTCGTCGCCGCCGGCACGCCCCTCGCCATCACGCTGGACCACATCGACCGGATCCTCCTCGGGGTCTCCGACCTTGCGAGCCATGGGCGACTCCTGTTCGCCGTGCACCCGGACGCGGCGGTCCGGGACGCGGGCCGGGCCGCCTCCGAGGCCGCCGACCAATGGTTCAACGCCTTCCGCCTCGACCGCAGGGTCTACGCCCTGCTCCGGCCGGTCCCCGGTGAGGACGTCGATGCGACGACCCGCTTCGCCCGGGACAAGATGCTCCGGGAGATGCGTCGGGCCGGGGTCGAGCTGGAGGCCGCGGCCCGCGAACGCGCGGAGGCGCTCGCCAACGAGATCGATGCGCTGTCGAACGAGTTCCAGGCGAACATCGTGCGGCACCCCCGGACGATCGACCTGGCCTCGTCGGACGACCTGGACGGGCTGCCGGAGGACTTTTGCCGTTCCCACCCCCCGTCGGCCGACGGGCGCATCGTCCTCACGACGGCCTACACCGACGTGCTGCCGGTCCTCGCCTTCGCCCGGAAGGGGGCCGTGCGGCGGGAGACCCTGCTCGCGTTCCACAACCGGGCGTTCCCGGAGAACCTGGCCGTCCTGGATCGGCTCCTCGCCCGACGCTTCGAGCTGGCGCGGCTGCTGGGCTATCCGACCTGGGCGGCGTACGCGATCGAGGACAAGATGATGGGTTCGACCGCGAACGCCCGCTCGTTCCTCCGCCGGATGGCCGAGACCCTCGGCCCCGGGGCCCGCGGCGATCTCACGCGGTTCCTGGAACGCAAGCGCGCGGACGACCCGACGGCCTCCCGGCTCGAGCCCTGGGACGTGGGGCCGTGGTCGGCCGAGGGCTACTACGACCAGCTCGTGCGCCGCGAGGGGTACGGGGTCGACTCCCAGCTGCTCCGCGACTACTTCCCCTACGAACGGGTCCGAAACGGGCTCTTTGCCCTCTGCCGGGAGCTCTTCGGCCTCGCGGTCGTTCCCGTCCGCGCGCCGGCGCTCTGGCACCCGGACGTGGAGGCGTACGACCTCGAACGGGACGGCCGGCCCGTCGGCCGGTTCTACCTTGATCTGGCTCCGCGGGAGGGGAAGTACGAGCACGCCGCGCAGTTCGACGTCCGTTCCGGGCTGGCCGGGGTCCAGCTGCCCCAGGCCGCGTTGGTCTGCAACTTCCTGGACCCGGGTCGCCCGCTCCAGACCCGGATGCGCCACAGCGATGTCGTCACCTTCTTCCACGAGTTCGGCCACCTGCTCCATGCGCTGCTCGCCGGCCACGGGCGTCGGATCTACCATCTGCCGTCCCAGATCGAGTGGGACTTCATCGAGGCCCCGAGCCAGCTGTTCGAGGAGTGGGCGATGGACCCGGAGAGCCTCGCCACCTTCGCGCGCCATGCCGTCACCGGCGCGCCGATCCCGGCCGAGCTCGTCGCGCGCCTGCGGGGCGCCGAGACCGTGGGCCGCGCGATGCGCTGGCTCACCCAGACCGCGGCGGCGGCCGTCTCGCTCGACCTCTACGACCGGGACCCCGCGGGGCTCGACACGACCCGGGCGTTCCGCGAGGTCTTCGACCGGCTGAGCCCGATCCCGATCGCCGAGGGGGCCCACTTCCAGTGCGCCTGGGGCCACCTGGCCGGCTACTCGGCCGTCTACTACACCTACGCCTGGTCGATGGTGATCGCCCGTGACCTCCTGAGCCCGTTCGCGGCCCGCGGCACGATCCTTGACCGCGCGACCGCGGAACGCTACGCGCGGACGATCCTCGAGCCGGGCAGCTCGAAGCCCGCCGGGGAGCTCGTCCGGGACTACCTCGGACGGGAGTTCCGCTTCACGGCGTTCGAGCAGTGGGTCGCGGGCGACCGGTAGCCAACGCCGGCGAGCGCGCCCGCTGCCCGTGCCGCTCGAGCGGCACTTCTAAGCCAGCGAGGGTCGTCCGTTCCGGCGGCGATGGAGCCGCAGGTCGACCGCGTCCGGATCGAGGGAATGGGCGTCGCGTGCGCCGGCTGCGGGGCCGCCATGCCCCCGGGGACGCCGGCGCTCGGCCTGAGCCATCTTCCGACGATGCTCCAGAGCACGTTCGCGACGGCCCGGTTCGACCGCATCGACTGCGCCCGGACCCGGGTGCGCGGGGAGTACCGCGGGCTCGTCACGTTGCGGTCGACGAACCCGACCGGATGGAGCGCCCACGCCACGACCAACCAGGAGCGGCTGCTCACCCTGCGGTCGCTCGCCGATTGGCTCGACCATCACGGCTAGCGCCGGGGTCCCCGCGGGGGGGTCGGCGACCGCCTCAGTTCGAGCGAGAAGTGCAAGGTGTCGGCCGCCCACGGCGTCTCGGTCGGGATCCGCTCGGGGAAGGCGGCCCTCACGTGGCGCAGGAGGAACTCGCGCGTCCTCGCCTCGACCTCGCTACGGTCCCGGGCGAGGAGCTCGCCGATCGACGGGATCACGATGCGGTAGCCGCCCTTCTCCCGGAACACGAGGGCCTCGAACTGGTAGGTCATGGCGGACCAGCCGGGACCCGGGCTAAGAAGGACAAAGGGGAGGTGGTGAAACGGCGACGCCGCGCAAGGGGCATGTATCGGGCCGTCCTACCCTGCGACGGGGACAAGGTCGATGACCGTGGATTTCCGCTTCCGCCGATCGCCCGCCATCCGGATCGCCTGGCACCGGTGGAAGGGGGCCTGGACGGACGCGCGGGTCCGCGCCGAGTTCGGGCGGCTCGAGCGCTCGGTGCGCGCCGCCGGCCTCCGCTCCGGCCGCTGGGTGTTCCTCGAGCCGAGCCTGCGGTCGTACGTGGTGGGGATCGAGCTCCACGGTACGCCGCGCCGCGGATCGGGCCTGCGGGTCCGTACCCTGCCGGCCGCGCGGGTGGCGAGCGTCGAGTTCGACCCCGAGGTCGTCTCGCCCCGCGTCGTCTACCACGGGCTCACCGACTGGCTGCGGTGGCGGCGCAAGGACCGGACCATCCGGTCCATCGGGATGTACCGGGAGATCTACCGCGGGAACCCCTGGAAGGACCCGAAGGCCTGGTCGCGGACCGAGGTCCAGGCCGTCGTGCGGTGAGTCCCCCCGGACGTGGGGGCGCCCGGTACTCTCCCATCGATCGGGACCGTTAGCGCGGCACGGGCGGAGGGGAACCGATGGTCGAACCGGAGTCCGATCTCGAAGAGGAGCGCTGGCCCGACACCCCGCCGGGCCGCCTGCGCGCGATGCTCGATGCGTTCGAGGTCGGACAGGCGATCTACGTCGTGGCGAAGCTCGGCGTCCCCGACCGGCTCGTCGCCGGCCCGCGACGTGCCGAGGAGGTGGCGGCGGAGGTGGGGGCACGGCCCGGCCCGCTCTACCGCGTGCTGCGGCTCCTCGCGGCGGTCGGCCTTTTCTCGCAGGACCCGGAGGATCGGTTCGGCCTCACTTCGCTCGGGGAGCTCCTCGTCGCCGGACGGGAAGGCTCGCTGGCGCCAAGGGCGGTCTTCCTCGGCGAGGAGCTCTACCGGGCGGCGGGCGATCTCCTCTATACCGTGCGGACGGGCGAGACCGCCTTCCCCCACGTCTTCGGGACGGGGTGGCTCGACTACCTCGGTTCGCACCCGGAGGCGAACGCGTCGTTCCAGGCGGCGATGGTCGCCCGGGAGACGAACTGGGGCGCGCTGACGGAAGCGTACGACTTCAGTGCGCACCGCACCCTGGTCGACGTGGGCGGGGGCCACGGCGCGGTCCTCGCGGCCCTCCTCCGCGCCACCCCGGGTCTGCGCGGTATCCTCTTCGACCTGCCCCACGTCATCGCCGGGGCCTCCGACCATCTGCGCGCCCAGGGCGTGGCCGACCGGGTCCGCCTCGAGGCGGGATCCCTCCTCGAATCCGTCCCGGCGGGAGAGGAGCTCTACCTCGAGGTCGGGGTCCTCCACCTCTTCCCCGACCGCGAGGTGGCCCGGGCGCTCGAGAACCTCCGCCGCGCCGTCCCCGCCGGTGGAACGCTCCTCCTCGCGGAGCTGGTCGTGCCGCCGGGCAGCACCCCCTCGCCGGCCAAGCAGCTCGACGTGCGGATGCTGTATGCCTCCGGCGGCCGGGAGCGGACGGAGCCCGAGTGGCGGGCGCTGCTCGGATCCGCCGGCTTCGACCTCGTACGGGTCGAGCCGACGCCGCTCGCCCCCCGACTTCTCGTCGCCCGGCCGCGCGCGGCGGGCCCGGACCGCCCGTCGGCGGGGTGAACACGGCTCGACGGGCGGATTATCGCTCCCGGGCCCCGTGCTCCGCCGCTGCAATGGTGTACGCCATCGAGACCCAGGGGCTGGTCAAGTCCTACGGGGCGCTGACCGCCGTCGACCATCTCGATCTCACCGTCGCGACCGGTTCGATCTATGCCCTGCTGGGTCCGAACGGGGCCGGCAAGACGACCGCCGTCGAGATCCTCGAAGGGATCCGGACCCTCAGCCGCGGCCGCGCCCGGGTCCTGGGCGAGGACGTCGCGAACGACTACGCCCGCGTCCGTTCCCGGATCGGGGCCCTGCCGCAGGACTTCGAGCCGTTCGACCGCCTGAGCCCGCTCGAGACGGTGCTCTACTGGTCCCGGCTCTTCGGGCGCTCCCTCTCCCGCCCCGACGCCGTCCGGCTGCTGGAGGCCGTCGGCCTCCAGGAGCGGATGGGGGTGCCGGCCCTGCGCCTGTCCGGCGGCGAGAAGCGCAAGCTCGGGATGGCGATCGCCCTCGTGCCGGAGCCGGAACTGCTGTTCCTGGACGAGCCGACGACGGGGCTCGACCCGTCGGCCCGGCGGGAGGTCTGGCAGCTCGTCCGGGGCGTCCGCAAAGAAGGCCGTACCGTGCTCCTCACGACCCACTACCTGGACGAGGCCGAGCAGCTCGCCGACGACGTGGGGATCCTCCATCGCGGTCGGCTGGTCGCGGAAGGCCGGCCCGAGGAGCTCATCGCCCGGAACGCCGGCCGTACGCTGATCGTCCTCGGCGGGGCCGGCGCGGCCGGGCTGCGCGAGGTCGAGGCGGAGGGCTTTCCCGCGCGGCTCGACCGGGAGGACGTCCTCGTCCCCGTCGCCGACCCGACCGAGATGCGGGCGGCGCTCGGCCGTCTCGCCGCCCTGCGCACCCCGTTCGCGGACATGTACACCCGCCGCAGCTCGCTCGAGGACGTCTTCCTCCAGATCGTCGGGTCGCGGATGGAGGAGGGGGTGCTCCAGGCATGAGGGAGATCCTCGCCGACACCATCGCGTTCGGCCGGCAGTACCTGCGCTCGCCGATCGGCGCGTTCTTCGCGTTCATCTTTCCCGTCCTGCTCATCCTTCTGTTCGGGGCGATCTTCTCCGGCATCGGCACGTCGAAGGTCTCGCTGCCGGTCCAGGACCAGGACGCGACCCCGGCCAGCCGCGCGTTCCTGGACCTGTTGAACCGGTCGCCGTACGTCACCGTCACCATGGTGCCGACGGACGCGAACCTCTCCGACTACATCCGGGCGAACTCGCTCGACGTCGCCCTCGAGATCCCGTCGGGGTTCGGGACGGCGGCGGCCGCCAAGGTCCCGTTCAACCTCACGCTCTTCGGCGATCCGTCCCGCACGACGTACACGCAGGCGGCGAACGTCGTCGGCGCGGCCCTGGTCCAGACGAACTTCGTCCTGAACGGTGCGCAGCCGGTCCTCGGGATCTCCGCCCGGCCGATCGTCTCCTCGTCGTTCACCTACATGGACTACTTCCTGCCCGGGATCGTCGGCATGACCGTCATGACCTCGTCGCTCTACAGCATGACGAGCATCGCCGCCGAGTACCGGACCCGTCGCTACTTCAAGCTCCTCGCGACGACGCCGCTCACGAAGGGCGGGTGGCTCTCGGCGAAGATCGCGTTCTACTTCCTCCTCATGGTCGCGTCGCTCCTCGTGACCCTGGCCGTCGGCGTGGCGGCGTGGCAGATGCACGCGACGCTGACGGCGGTGCCGTTCGCGCTGATCGCGGCCGGCGTCGTGCTGTTCACGAGCCTCGGGATGCTCATCGGGTCCGTCGTGAAGGACCCGTCCTCGGGCATCGCGATCGCGAACGCCGTCGGGTTCCCCATGATGTTCCTCTCGGGGTCGTTCTTCCAGATCGAGGCGATGCCGGGCTACCTTCAGACCGTCGCGAGGGTCCTGCCGCTCACCTACCTCAACGACGGTCTTCGGAACGCGATGATCTACGGCAACTCGACCCTCGCGCTCACCGATCTCGGCATCGTCTCGGTCCTCGCCGTCGCCGTCTTTTTCCTCGCGGCCCGCCTCGTCTCCTGGAAGGGGCGCTGAGCGCCCCGTCCGGGTCCTTCGGCGGGGCCGCGCCGCGGCCGGTCGAGCCGAACGGTCTTGTAGCCGGGGACGCGTCCGGGCGGACGTGACCGTCACGTCGCGGGAGGTCGTCGCAGCGCCCGGGGCGATGTGCTTCGGCTGCAACCAGAGCTTCGCCGGCAACCCGATCGCCGTCCAGTACGATTCGGATCTCGTTCCCGAGAGCGCGCGGGCCGAGCTCCGCGGCCTCGTCTTCCACCGGGGCCACCTCTTGCACTATGCCCGTCGCCGGGGCTGGACGGACCTCGTGGCGTCCCTCACGTCCGCGGCGCCCGCCCGCCCGTAGGCGCCCCGGGATCCCGCCGGGCCCGCGGGTCTACGGAGCGCTCCCCGCCGCCGTCGCCCGGCCGGGGACCGCGGCCGCCACCGACGGACCGCCGGAGGCGGCGGGCGTCGTGCGGTCCGGGGCCGAGCCGATGATCGGGAGGAGCCCCGCCGGCGCCCGCAGGCCGGGCGGGGGCGTGTACGCGCGGAGCGGCTGTCCCCGGATCCGCATCGTCCGGGCCGCCACCCCGCCGCAGTAGCCGCACTCCGCGCAGGAGAGACGCTCGCAGTCGGTCGCCGCGATGCGGCGCAGGAACCCCTTCGGGATCTGGGCATTGTCGATGCTCAGCCCCTCGAGCGCCGCGAACGCCTCGGCGTACGCGGCGGCCTCGGGCGACGCGTCCGCCCGGGCGGCGAGGAACCCGCGCGGCCCCCGGACCTGGACGAAGCTCAGGATGTCGAGGAGGTTGCCGGGGTAGGAGCGGGCGGCGTAGGCGCGCGCCGAGCGGACGAGCCAGTCCGTCGGCTTGTTGCGCCCGGAGATCTTGAAGCGCGAGACCCCGACCTCCTCGAAGACCTCGAGGTCCTCGGGACGGACGAGGATCGACGACAGGAGGCGCCCCGGGTCGCGCAGGTACTCGAGCCCGCATTCGAGGATGGGGTACTCGAACGCCGGGCAGGGGGTTCCGGGCTGCGCCGCGAGCGAGCTCGTCGTGAGGTGGTGGGCGCGGAACGGACAGCCGGAGAGGCAGGTCTGATTGACGAGGACCTCGACCCGGTGGCCGTGGCGGACCAGCCCCCGCAGGAGGGCGAAGTCCCGGTTCGCCTCCTCGAGGACGATCGTCTCCGCGCCGAGGCTGCGGAAGTACTCGGCCTGGTTCACGGTCCGCACGCGGGCGAAGGTCGAGACCGAGATCGGGACCGACGGATGCTCGCGGTGGAGGAGCTCGATGAGGAGGGGGAGGGCGACGACGAAGCCGTCGACGCCGAGGTCGAGCAGGTCCCCGACCTCCTTGAGGAACGCCTCCGCGAACCCGGGCTGGTACTCGTGCAGGCCGAGGTCGGCGCTGTTGATCGTCGCGTAGAAGACGCGGTGGGCGCGGTGGACGACCTCGAGGTGGCGGCGGAAGCGCTCGGCGTCCACCGGCGGGAGGATCGCGGGGGGCCGGCCCCCGCCCGTCAGGGTCCGCGGGTAGTTGCCGAAGAAGGTGGAGACCGGGAGGTCGCGGGTCTCCGCGACGAGGCGGTCGTCGAAGTTCGAGGCGAGCACGATCTCCATCGGGCCGGCGCAGCCGTTGGCGGGGCTAACGGGGCCCCCGCACCGGTGCGGGACAGGTGCCTTCCCCGGGCCGGCGTTGCGGCGGCGGTGGCCCCGTGCCGGACGAGCTGGAGGTCGCGCGGCTGCGCTTTGAGCTGGCCGCCGTCGACCGCTCCCTCGTGCTCCTGTTGAGCCTGCGCGAGCGCCTCCAGCACCGGGTGCTCCGCACGAAGGCCGAACTGGGCCTTCCGCTGTTCGACGCCCAGCAGGAGGCCGTGGTCCGTCGGCGGGCCCGCGCCTGGGCCGGCCGCTACGGTGGATCGCCCGAGCTCGCCGAAGCGGCGATCGGTGCCGCCGTCGAGGCCGGCCGGGACTCCTTCACCCGTCGCTTCGCGTCGCCCACGACCGGCCGCTGGGAGACCGTGGCCCCGCTGCCGGGGCCGGACCTCGACCCCGAGGATGACGGACTCCCCCCCGCCCCGCTCCTCCCCGAGGCGATCCCGCGGCTCCGCCCCCTGCGCTGAACCGTCCGCCGGGCGTGAGGGCCGCCCGCCCCCTTCTCGTTAAGCGCGCGGGGGTCCTCCCCACGACCGGATCGGAGCGGAGTACGAGCGTGGCCGGGGTCCATCAGGGCGTCCAGGAGGGAGGATCGCGGCGAAAGGCTCGGTCCCCGCCCCGCCGCAGATCCGTCGCGCCGGAGGTCGAGGACCAGCGCCTGGTGGAGGTCCATTACTCCCCACGGGCCGAGGACCACTGGCTGCGGGAACTGACCGACCGATGGGGGGTCCGCCTTCGCCTGCGGACCTGCCGGCCGGTGGGCGCCGGGGCGGGGCGGCTCCTCCAGATCTTCGAGATCGCGACGCGACCGGAGGAGATCGGTCCGATCCAACGGTACCTCCGCAGCGCCCCCGGGGTCACCGATCTCTATCTCGCCCCCGTCGCTCCGAACCGCCTCTTCGTCCGTGCCGTCGGCCCGATGCCCCCGGCGTGCGGGCGCCTCTTCGAGGTGGGCGGCTACTGCCTGTCCTGCCGTCTCGTCCACCCCGGACCGGGGGAGCGGCGCGGCTGGTCGATCGCGGTGCCCGGGGCGTCGGCGGTCCGCACGCTCTCCCGGGAGGAGGGGGCCGGTCGGCCGACCGCGATACGGCCGTTCGCTCCGTCCCAGGGGCTCACGGGGCGCCAGCTCGATGCGCTGACGGCCGCGCACGGCCTCGGCTACTACGGTTACCCGCGACGCGCCGGCCTCGCGGACGTGGCCCGCCGCCTCGGGATCGGACGGTCGGCGGCCGCCGAGCTGCTGCGCCGCGCGGAGCACAAGGTCGTCTCCGAGGAGCTCGATCGTTCCGGGCCTGCGCCCCCCCCGCCGTCGGGGTGATCGCCGGTTCGGACGAACCGGGGGCCCGGTCCTCGTGGCGAAGGAGGGAATCCGGTGGAGGCGCCGACGGCGTCCGACGT
>JAKAOB010000070.1 GCA_021812305.1 Thermoplasmata archaeon | reverse complement strand
GCGGCGCGGAGCGGGGTGGGTTTATTATCGGTGGCCCGTCGTGACGGCACCTAGCCCCGTGGTGTAGTGGCCAAGCATGCTGGCCTTTGGAGCCGGCGACAGCGGTTCGAATCCGCTCGGGGCTACTCGACAACAATAGTGCCCTTTGCCCATTCGACCACGCGGATCTCGACCGTCTCGACCGTGAGTACGCTGCTCGGCTTCGTTCCACTCCAAAGGAGCTAACCATTTCCCCGGGGCCCGAGCGGGCCCCGGTTCTTTCAATCGGGCTCTGCCGACTCTGCGGAGAGATCCACGAGCTCGACGGGAGGGCGTGCCCGTGAGGCCGGACCCGGCGACCCGGCGGGACGTCCCCCTTCCAGTCCGCGTGGGATGTCAACTGGTCTACCTCGAGTCGGCGATCCGCGACGTCCGGCGGCCGACGGACCGCACGACGGATGAGGTCCTCGAGGACCTGTGGGACGAGGCCGAGCTGCTGCTCGTCCTGATCGCGGAGGCGATGGCTTGAACGAGAAGGAACGGGCCCGGCTCCTTGCAGACCTCCGCGACTCGGCCCGGCGGACCGAGTGGATGTGGCGCACGGACGGACGCGCCGCCCGCGTCGCTGCAATGGTCGAGCGCGCTCTCGTCGCCGAGGATCCCGTCCGGTGGGACTATCTCAAGGCTCAGGTTGAGTTCATCTACCGCGACATCGCCGAGCGAACACCGGAGTTCCGCACGTGGCTGAGGCGGACGCACCCGGAGATCGCCGAGTTCGTCGGCTACGCGCCAATCGTCCCCGACGACGACGGGACGACGCCGGAGACTCAGGACTGGCACGAAGATGTGCTGGTCGAGCTCGCCCGCGTCCTCGGGGTCGACCCGGCGGGTCTCTCGAAGGGACAGCTACACGCGGCCGTCGATGCCCGGCTCGCCGGCCGCGACGCGACGGCGGTCACGCACTCCGACGGGTCGAGAGCCGTCTTGGTCGACGGCGTCCGGGTCACGGCAGAGAAGGGGAGCCGCGGGGAGAAGGCGTACAAGGACCGCATGGCGACGGCCGAGGCGATCGTGCTGCTCCGGGGCACGCTCTACGAGGCGCCCGGGTTCCTCCCCCTGGTCGACCGGCGGCGCGCGCTCGACGGCCGCCCGTGCGGCGTGCCCCACGGAGCCGTCCCCTGCGTCGACCCGTCCACGTGGCGCGCCGACCCCGAACAGATCCGGTGGAACCTCGCGCAACACCTGTGCCTCGCCGCCGACTGGCTCGCGTGGCCGGTCGCGCGGTACGTCTACGTCGCGGAGCGCGCCCGGGAGGATCCGATCGACTCCGCGACCCCGAAGGCGCTCGCGGCCCACGACGCGAACGGGTCGCACCGCGTGTTCGGCCGGGACGTGGCGGCTCACCTGGAACGGGTCGGCGCCGACGCCGTGTCCCAGTACTTCAGCTCCCCCGCGGGCGACGCGGTCGCCGTCGTGTCCGACCTGCCGCCGAGCAGGTTCGTCGGGGAGGAACTCGCCCCCGTCCGACCGGGGGCCCTCGCGTGGCGCAAGGTCGGCGCGGCGATCCGCCCCGCCGCCGACACCGCCGACGCGCGCCGGATGGTCGTCGAGCTCGTCGACCGGGTGATGTCGGTCTTCCCTCGCGACCAGGCGTACCAGTATTGGGAGGAGGTCCTCCACAAGTTCCGGGAGTCGCGGTTCCACTTCGTCGTCCCCCGGGGCATGGCCCTCGAAGAGCGAGTCCACGTCGAGAAGGTCGAACTCCCGGCCGGGCCGTGCATACGGGCCCACCTCCACGCCCCCGAGGAGTCCCCCGCCGTCCTGCTCGGCCCCGCGAAGTTCGTCCGGCGGCTCCCCGGCGCGACGCTCGAGGAGCAGGTAGCGGCCTGCACCGAGCGGGCGATCACCGCCCTCGAGGCCAGGTGCCGGCCGTACCTCGAGCTGCTCGACCGCCCGCCAACCGTTCCCCGGTAGCGCGTCCGCGCCCCGCACCCGAAGATCACGAGCCGCGAGGCCCGATCAAGACGACGTGACACATCGTGTCACACGAACCTTCGGCGCATCCCCGACATCCGGCGACACCTGCCGACAGACGAACCGGTGATCCCGGCGCTGATTGCCATTCCCGGCTCCCCGAACCGGACACGAAAGCCATGCTGTCCCTGCCTCGTCAGGGATGGGTTTCGACTGTCGAACTGTCGAACCCGGAGGAGCTATGTGCCTCGCGATTCAGACTAGTTCTGATGACCCTGGATTCCCGGGACTGGCTCCGCAACGAGGAGGTCGGCACTCTTGAGGATGCCCGGCGTCTCACGGCCGCCGCCGGAGATGCAACGAGAACTCCCGACGAGCGCGAGCGGTCGCGTTTCCTCGCGTGGGCCGCTGTCTTCGATCTCTTCGCAATCTGGAGCCTGCGGCTCAGGGCGTGGGCGGACGACCCGGAGAACGCCGGGTCGCTCCGCTGATTCAGACTTCCGACTCCGCCCGGTAGAGGCGGATCCGGCGCCGAGGCGGAGGCCTCATAGGGGAGCGGCCGGTCCGTTCTTCCTGTGTCGAACGCAAGTCGGAAGTCGTGCGAGCCCCACCGGTCCGGCGAGCTGAGTCTCCTTCCCGAGGAGGTCGACCGGCTCCTCGACGCCGCCCCCACCTTCGCTGATCGCGTTCTCCTGGAGGTCGCCGTTTCAAGCGGGATCCGGCGTGAGGACGTCGTGGCGATCCGCCGGGAAGGCGTCGAGCTCGACGGCGATATCGCGGCGATATCGTACTACGAGTCCAAGAAGTCCCGCGACCGCCACGTGCGGATCGGGGGCCGGGTCGTCGTGGACCTTCGCGCCCACCTTCGGGATCTTCCGCGGGGGACCCGGTGGATCTTCCCCGCGCGGCACGGGACCCGGGGCCACCTCTCGGGCCGGGCGGCCTACGACGTCCTCCAGCGGTCACTCCTCGCGGCCGGACTCGCCCCGCGGCCGTTCCACGCGCTCCGCGCGACATGCGTCAAGCTCTGCCAGGCGCGAGGGTGGAAACCGATCGAGGTCGCGGAGCTGACCGGCGACTCGCTCCGGACGATCGAACGGCACTACGCCGTCCCGACGCCCGGCGAGATGGCGAAGGCGGCCCGGGAGAAGCCCCTGCTGTGAGCCGAACTGCGTTCTCGGTTCGGTTGGCCTCCTACATCCTCCGGGGACCCGATCCTCGTTCCTGGGGCCGTTTCCGACGTCTGCTTCCGGCGCTCGGAACCCCTAATGATGCCGCTATTCCTGCTCTTCCGCGTACTGCATCGCCAGGGCGGCTCCAAGGCAAGCAGTCCGGATTTGCCCGTCATCCATCCCCAACAGGTAGTCGTGCGTTTCACCTGGAGCCTCCGTTCTGTACTGCATGCGGATTTCCTTTGCCTCGCGATATAGTCGTGCCGCAGTCTCCAAAGCTCTCCCCCAATGCTCGATAGTCGGCATGGCAGCGCGAGAACCGGAGGTTTGTCAAAGGATTTTTCCTACTCCCCCGCCCGTGCGATCGAAACTCCCTGTCGGGCGAAAACAGACCGGACTCGCTGATCGAGCCCGGCCGACCGAAACCGGACGGTTTGGAGCGGGGCTGTTAAGAACCGCCCCGTCACATCCTGCTGTCGATGGCCGGTACGGCTCAGGATCCGACCACACTCCAAGCGGCGGGCCGGAACCTGTTGCGCGAGGTGGCAATTGCCTTAGGAACAACCCTCCTACTCGTCGGCCTGGTTCTCCTCGCAATCGGGGCCGACCTACAGTCGTCGGTGAACTCGATTGCGAACGGGTGCGCGGCGAACCCGACCTGTCAATTGAACTCGACCGCCTACGCCCAAGACTCGGCCCGAGCGCTTGAGCTAATCGTCGGCGGAATCGTCGTGCTGATAATCGGCGTCATGGCCCTCGTCGACGGACTCCGCCGACCGAAGGCTGTCCCGGGGACCCGCCCGTCCCCCGCTAAGGAAACACCCGGCTTCCGATGGGCCGTCAGACCGCGCCTCGACCATTGCATGATGTGTGGCGCCGTCAACGTCCCGGGCGTCGTCGCAACCGACCTTTCGACAGGACGGCACTCGTCGGTCTGCCACGCCTGTCTTGGCCGCTTGGGTCAAACCGTCCAGACGGGGCAGGGCGGAGCCTGACCCACCGGACTGATTGGCACGCTCTCGAACGCGGGACTCACGTCTTCTCCCGGACGGTTCCAAGCGGAAGGCGGGGGAGTTCCTCGCGCGGGCGGAGAAGAACCCAGGGGCGCGGACGGCGGGTGGAGGCAAAGGGGCAGGCGGTAGCATCGTGTTACCGCCTGCGTCGGTCTCGAAGCTCTCCGACCTCGGGGTGACGGTTCCGAGGTCAGCGACGTTCCCGCCGGATCCGCTCGACCAGGTCCTCGGCCCGGCCGTGCACGACCCCGCCCGGGAGAGCGATCGTGTACGCCTGGTCGGCGGGGGTCCCCGGCGGGTGGAACACCGTGCCGAGCTTCCGCCCCGAGTCGTCGAACACGTCCGTCCACAGGTCGTAGACTCGCGTGATCACGACCGCCGCACGCTCCGGGGCCGTTTGACAGTTCCGAACGGTCAGCGGCGGCGGTGAAACGTTCCCAGTCGGCATCGGGGATCGCCGCGAGGGCCTGCCACCGAGACGACTGCTGTACGGTTAGTCCAAGTTCCTTGAATCTAGGTGGAGAAACCACTTCCACCGTGGAAGGGGTTTTCACCGGGCGCCCGCCCGGATTCTTCTCCATCCCTCGGAGGAACTGTCCGGCCTTGCGCTCGCAGCCGAGCTGGATGACCTCGGCCTGCCGGGCGGCGCGCTCGGCGCCCTTGGCGACGGCGAAGCTCTTGACGGCGACCGCCTGGGACCGGATCTATCGGCTCGGTCACACCACCGCGCTCTCGGACCGGCCCCACGGACACGCGCCGATCCAGTCGTGCGGGCCGGCGTGGCCGAGGGGACGGACGATGCACGAGTGCCGCCCCCCGCACCCGCACCGCGTCGCGCACCGGGCCGCGTCCGAGATATGGGACCTCGGGCGGTGCACGAGCAGCGCGGGCCCGGGGAGCAGCTCGAATCTCAACCGCTCGCTCGCGCCCCACCGCAGCGCGTCGCGGACGGCGAACGGGACGGGGAGGAGCGCCGACCGTTTCGGGGCGGCGCCCAGGACCCGGACGCGGGCTCCCCGCCCTCCGTTGGCCGCCCGGTAGAGCAGGCCGCCCTCGCGCAGCACGACCTCGAGACCGGTCCCCCGTCCCCATTGCAGGACGTCCAGGAGTTCGCGGGGGACCGGTAGTCGGCCGTATCCACGGTCGGCCACCTGGAGCCGTCGGACGAGCGTGCGCGGGCTCGTCACGACCGGCCCCCCGCTCTGCGGCGCCGGTTAGTGGGTTCGAACGGCCGGAGGCGGCCCGAGCCGCGCGGCCGTCTGCCGGTAGGTCTCCTCAAGCGGGGCGAGCGGCCTGGTGTCGGGACCGACCGACCCCAGGTCGGCGATCGCCCGTCCATGGAGGTGCGACGCGATCTCGAACGCGGGCGATGAGGTGGACGTCCAGCCGAGCGGGACGGCCTCGGCCCGGGCCCAACCAACGTGTGCGTCGCTCTTCGAGTACTGGACGACCGCGTCGCGAGACGCGATCGCCTGCTGACGCAGCGTCTCCTTCAGCACGGCCGGGTGCGTCAGTCGCGGCCCCGGGGCCGTCGAATCGTGGACACGAACGAGGCCGCCCGACGGAACACCGCCTTTGCCGATCCACACGCCCGACGTCGCGGACGGCGGCTCAAGGGTTCCGACGATGGTCGGCGTGGGCGGCGGCGCTCCGAACAAGGCATCACGAAGCGGTCGGCGGATCACGATCGGCGCGTCCAGAAGGTCGAGCAACGGCGGCATCGCCGGGGGTAGACCGACCGGGCTGTTGAACTTGTGGGCTCAGGAATCGCAGACGTGCCTGGCGTCCTTCACGGCTTCGGCAAAGGCCTCCGGGGTCGGCGGGTCCGAGTAGAGGTCCCAAGAAATCACGACGAGGCACCCGCACCGGGGACAGGCGTAGCCCCGGGTGCCGTCGGACCACCGGACTTCGGGGGTCACGGCGGGGGCTTCGGCCGTCCCGGTTCCCAACCGAGTTCGCGCCACTCGGCCTCTTCGCTGCCGCTCGACGGCCACGCCGGCGCGTTGGCCGGTGCGTGGGGTATCGTCACCTTCCCCGGACCGGTGCCGGCGGCCTCCTCCATCTCCCGGGCGATCCGCTCAAGCTCCTCTTCCGAGGGCTGGACGGCCTCGCCCCGGTTCGAGGCCTCGCTCCGGTCCTCGAGCGTCGGCACGCCGAGCGCCGCGACCGCCTCTTGGAACGTCGGATCGGCGCGCGCGTCGGCGAGGACCTGGAGGACACGGCCGAGCACCCCGACGGCGGCGAAGACGGCGGGGCCGTCGAGCCGGCCGAGCCGCATCGCATCCTGCACGCGGAAGGGCGACCGTAGGGAGGACGTCCCGTCCCGGGCGATGACGACGGCCTGGTCCTTGACGATCCCCGCGAACGTCGGGAGATCCGTAATCGCCATGCAGCCCGGCCGCGACGACGGGACCGGGTCGACGTGCCGGATGCGGTCGCGGTCTAGGACCAGGATGGTCTCCCACCATGCCTGGTTCTTGACGCGCTCCATGTTCGGCAGCTTGACGAGCCCGTACTGGTCGCGCACGGGGTCCGCGCCGTACTCGAGGGCCGCGTCGCTCTCGTAGACGAAGACGGACACTGACGCGGCCGGCGGCAGGCCGGCGGCCGGAACCCTCGACACGTACCGGACGCTGGCACTCTCCACGCGGGCGACGAGCGAGTCGAGAAACCGGACGGCCCCGGCCCAGGCCTCGGGATCCAGCGTCATAGCGTCATCGTCAGCCCCCCGTCTGGCGCTCAAGGACCGCAGCGGCCTCGCCGAGGCTCTTCGGGCCGAGGGGATCCGGCGGGCGTCCCGTCCCGCCGGAGAGCGCGGGCGCGTTGTCCCCGCGCATCAGGCCCCGGGCGTTCGCCACCACGTCAGCGGCGAACTGGGGGGCCAGTGCGGTCTCGATGGTCCGTGCGAGGTGCTGGAGCGAGCCGCCGCGATCGATGTATCCGTGCAGGGCGTACGCGGCCTCGTCGAACGCGCGCGCCTGAGCCCGGTTCTTGTTCCGCGCCGCCTCGATGTCCGGGTCCTCCTGCGTCGGCCGCGCCTGCAGCGCGCGGAGCTGCTCCTTCAGGGGACCCGTCGCCTGGTCGACCTTCCGGTCCGTCAGGAGCTCGTTGACCGTCCCGGTCAACTGCTCGATCTTCGACTCCAGGGCCCTCTCGCGCTCGCTCGGCAGGGCGGGCGCCGCTGGGCCCGAGACGCCGGCGAGCTGCTCGCGGGCCCACTTTTCCTCGAGCGCCCGGGCGAGGTCCTCGCGGTGGCGGGTGAAGGCGGCGCGGAGCGGGTCCGGCGTGTCCCCACCGGCGGACCCCGCCGCGGAGGGTGCCGTCCGGTCCGGGTCGTTGCGCTCGCGGAGCCAGTTGGTGATCGCCTTCGCCACCCACGGCTCGCCGTTCGCGTCGCGGATCACGGCCTCGATCCGGTCGTAGTCTCCGTAGCCGACCGTCTCGAGACGGCCCACGATGTAGGAGACCGTCCCCGGACGAGCGCCGAGATTCCTGAGCTCGCGGGCCACCCCCTCACCGACACCGGAGACCCGCGAGTCCCACCCGGATCCCGGCCCGGTCGGCGACGCGGCGCCGAAGTCCCACCCCGCGTCGCGCGCGTCCGGGCCCCACCCGGACCTCCGCTCCTGCGTGGGATCCCGCGCACCGGCGAACGGGTCGGGCGTCGCGACGGACGACACGGCCGGCGCGGGGTTCTCCCGGAGGAATTGCTCGATCGCGCCGACCTTCAGGCCCCAGGCTCGGCCGAGCTGGCTCGGGGTGAACCCGAGAGCGATGCCTTGGAAGACCAGCGCGCCCTTCGCCCGGACCTTCGCCGCATCGGTCTCCGTCACGGCCCCCCTCTGGAATCCCGGTGGCGGCCGTGTCGGATCCTGTATCGGTTCCCGTGTCTGCTCTCCTGTCGGCGGCGTATCGGTCGACGCGCCGGGTTCCGTATCGGACCCGTGCCTACGGGGCATGTCGTTCGCACCGTGCTCTACCGATATAGAACGACGGGAGACGACACGGACTCGCTCAACGGAATGATATGAAGTGTTGGTAACTCCGGTACAGCAGCAACCCGAGTCCCGCCCGATCCTACCCGCGGTCTCCCCCCGCTACTGAAAAATTTATTCAGAAAGAAATCATGTGCCAAGTACCGCCGCTGCGGTTGCAAGCGTGCCGGGGGACCTCATCTGGGGACTAGCACCCCCGGCCCGCCCAAGAATATCTAAGTTCAAGAACGACATCGGGTCGAGTGCTAGTCTCCATGCGGCTTTCTAGCACGCGCAGCCAGCGGACCAAGTGGGTCAAGGAATTTTTGTCCTGCGATTGGACAAACTTTTTTGATCCTATACCCATTCCGGTGTCGTCGGCGACTGCCGCGCGCGTTGACTCTCCCGTACCGTGCGAAACCTTGCTCGGCTTGTCGGCCGGATCCACGCTCGTGTACTTGGGCGGTTCGGGCCCGCCGCCGCCCGGCGCGGCGACGGCCAACCGCGCCCAACCGATTCACCAACCCATTCGCACCCCCGAAATGCCGTCAGCAAAGCGGGGGTGGAACGAAGCCCAAGAGCGGTACGTCGCCGAGCGGAAACGCGAGGACCTGACGGACAAGCACAAGCTAGAGATTGACCGGATCTGCTCCGAGGCCAACCGTCACCTCACCGACGCCGGCATGGCGTGTCACCCGAGCCGGTTCGGACGGGAACACCTCGACCACCTTCTGACGGGACCCTGGAAGCACCGGCCACACCCGGGCGCCGAAGGACTCTCTCAGCGAGCGCGGGCGTACAACGTCTGTCTCCTCAACGGCCTGCTCAAGTTCTACGACAACCTCACCGTCGAGAAGGCTCGGCTCCGGTTCCCGAGGGAACAGGTCCGCGACCTGGACTATCTCAAACCGCCGGAGCGGAAGAGGCTCCTCTCCTGCGCGGCGCGTCTCGGCATCATGGCGCACCTGATGGTCGCGCTAGAGATGTTGATGGGACTCCGGCGGTGCGAGCTGCTCCGCCTGACCCTTCGGGACCTGAAGGGCGACAAGATCCGGGTCTCGGGGAAAGGACGGCTCGGCGGGAAGGTCAGGTACGTCCCGTACCACGACGAGGTCCGCCGGATCCTGCCCGAGTTCCTTCGACACCGGCAGCAAGTGGTCGAGGGACGCAAGGGCACGGACGACGGACTCCTGTTCGTCCGCAAGATGTGGAGCGGCCGGCTCAAGGTCTGGTCGCACGACTGGGTCGACGTCCACGTCATGATCCCGGCGTTCACTGACGCGCGGGTCAAGCGGCCGGACAACCTGAACCACATGCTCCGTCGAACCTACGGCCGGAGACTGTGGGACCTGGGCGTTCCGCTCGAGCGGATCGCCCTGGTGATGGGGCACGAGGACACCCGGACGACGATCCGCTATCTCGGACTCAACGAGGACGACGCCCGCGCCGCGATGGATGTGCTCAACCGCGCGGACGCCGAACTTCGGGAGGTCTAGGGGCAAAATGTCTGACGGAACGGTTCGAATCCGCTCGGGGCTACAATCAAAATAATGTGGTAACCGTCGGTTCTACGATGGCGACCGACCGGATGACGTCCATCTCCGTCCATGCTTCCACTCTGCGAATGCTCCAGCCGTTCAAGA
>JAKAOB010000004.1 GCA_021812305.1 Thermoplasmata archaeon | reverse complement strand
TTCCGATCTGATCGCAGGGGCGTTCGTCGGTGTGGCGCTGCTGTCGCAACCGTGGGGCGGGGGCGCGAACCTCGCGCCGTGGGCGCTCGGGCTGCTGCTCGCCGCCGCGATCAGTTGGGCGATCGCCACCGTCCTCATGCAGCGCCGCTTCGCGCCGGCGGTGATCCAGGAGGCGAACTCGTTCCAGCTCCTCGGGGGCGCGGGGGCGCTCCTCGTGGCCGCGCTCGTCACCGAGCCGACCGGCGTGCCCGCCCTCTCGTGGCCCCTCATCGGGTCCGTCCTATGGCTGGGCCTCGTGGGGACCGCCTTCGCGTACGCCGTCTGGTTCCATCTCCTGGCCCGCACCCGGGCGGCGACCCTGAGCGCCTACGTCTTTCTCGTCCCGATCGTGGCCCTTGCGGCGAGCGCGTTGCTCTATGCCGAACGGCTGGACCTTACCCAGCTCGCGGGAGTCGGGCTCGTGGTGGTCGCCATCTACCTGATCGGCCGCGATGCACCGAGGGGGCGACCCGCCCGCGACGGGACGCCGGGCGACGCGCCGCCCGTTCAGGAACCGGCCGCCTGACGGGGGCGGGTTCGGTGGATCAGGGTCCGGTGAGCGGCGCACGGTCCCGCGTTCGTCCCGACCCGCGGCGCGCCGAAGGAGTCCGGGACGCCGCCGGGTACCGCCGGTCGCCCGGAGCTCCAACGCCCCGGGCGATCGGCGTGAGGTGCCGGTAGTAAGCCCCATCCTGTTTCAGGCAGCATTCGACTGCGCGCTCTCCTCGACGGTCGGGGGATCTCCTCCTCCCGTCCCTCAGGGCTTGCTCCCGGGGAGTCGGCCGTTTCACCAGATCCCGGGGGAATCTCCGGCACAGTGCCTTCACCGTACCCCCGGACTGTGTCGTTTCTGCTCCGTGGCTCGGACTCTCGCCCGGCGGGTTCCCGCCCGCCCCCGTGATCCCCGGAGTGGGGACTTTCCTCAGCAGGGTGCTGTCGCCAGCGACCTCCACCGTCAGCTGCCCTCCGGCTCCTCGTCCGGGCCACCGCCCGCACGGAGTTAAGCTCTGGGCCGCCCGCCCCGAAAGGGGGATACGTTCCTGCCGCTCGCGGCAGGGGTGGCCCCGCGATCCTCCCCGGAAGCCCGTCCTCCGACCGCCTCGGGACCGCTCCTGGTCCCCTGTCTGATGATCGCGAAGGGCCGTGTGATGGTCCCCGGTGAGGACGGGCCCGAGATCGCGCGCGCGTCGAACGGGGCTCCGCTCGACATCTTCGACGTGGCGGACTTCCTGAGCGCCCGATATCCGCGGCTGTACGTGGTCGACCTGGACGGGATCGAGGACAATCGCCCCCAGCTCGACTTCCTGCAGGAGATCGCCCGCGAGGCCGACGTGTGGATCGACGCGGGCCCCCGGACCGCGGACCAGGCGATCGACATCCTGATCACCGGCGGCCGCCGCGCGGTCCTGTCAACGGCGTACCTGCGATCCGAGGATGAGCTGCGCAAGGCCTGGGCGCTCTCCCCCGATCTTGCGGTCGAGGTCGAGGTGCGCGACAGCGGGGTCGTTGCCGCCGAACCGGCCTGGACCGGACGGCCCGTGCCCGAGATCGCGGCCGCCGTGCGGGCCGTCGGGGTCGAGCAGGTGGTCGTCAGCTACCGCGAGCGCGACACCGACTGGTCCTCCGTGCGGAGCGTGGCCGACGGCGGTCCCACCTGGGTCGGCGGGACGTTCGAGCGCTCTCAAGCGAGCGCGCTCGGTCCGACCGGCGCGGCGGGAGCGATATTCCATGTGCGGGACGAGCTCGAGGGGCTCTCCTCGAACGCCCCGGGCTCAGA
The DNA here is from genome assembly GCA_021812305.1 of Thermoplasmata archaeon. Taxonomy (GTDB): domain Archaea; phylum Thermoplasmatota; class Thermoplasmata; order Lutacidiplasmatales; family UBA184; genus Lutacidiplasma. Next base: position 40,231 of record JAKAOB010000004.1, on the reverse strand, counting down.
GGCGCCCTCCCCCGGACGATGATGAAAAGAGAACCAGCTGACCCGTGATGACTAATGGGCGGGCTGAGTCCGGAGGAGCGGCGCGCCGTGGCCTCGGCGGATCGGGGCCCCGGCGGGGGAAAGGCTTTCCCGTACGGACTACTCGGGGCCCGAAGAGCGGCCGATGAGCGACGGCGAGGCGATGGTGAACATCTCCCTGCCCGACGGTACCCGCCGTACGATCCCGCGGGGGAGCCGGGCGGGCGACGTGCTGCGCGAGTGGGCCGCCGACCGGGCCGCGGCGTTCGTGGCGGCCGCGTTCGAGGGAGCCCCGATCGACCTCGACGCCCCGCTCCTCTCCGACGGCGCGCTGCGTGCCCTCACGTTCGACGACCGCGCCGGCCGGGACATCGTCCAGCACTCCACCGCCCACCTCGTCGCGAAGGCGGTGGTCGAGGTCGTCCCGGAGGCGCTCCCGACGGCCGGACCCCCGACCGACGAGGGCTTCTACTACGATTTTGACATGCGGCCGCTCGTCCCGGAGGACCTCGACCGGGTCCGGGCCGCGATGGACCGCGCGATCGCCGCGGAGGAACGATTCGAGCGCGTCGAGGTCTCCCGGGAGGAAGCCGAGCGCCTGTGCGCCGCGAACCCCCACAAGCTCGGCTACCTCAAGGACGTCCCGCCCGAGGAGAAGGTCTCCTTCTACCGGACCGGCACGTTCGTCGACCTGTGCCGCGGGCCGCACGTTCCGACGACCCGCTGGCTGCGCGGGGCGCACCTCCTCGGATACTCGGCGATCACCGTCGAGGCGACGAGCGGGGGCGCCCGCCAACGGATCCGCGGCATCGGCTTTCCCACCCGCGAGGAGCTCGCCGCCTACCTCAAGCTGCGCCAGGAGGCCGAGGCGCGCGACCATCGGCTCCTGGGCCAGAAGCTCGAGCTGTTCCACTTCGTGGACGAGGCCCCCGGCTTTCCCATCTGGCTCCCGAACGGGATGATCGTCGTCCGGGAGCTCGAGCGGTTCGTGACCGAGCACCTGCACGAGGCCGGCTACTCCGAGATCCGGACCCCGCTGCTGTTCGCGCAGTCGGTCTTCGAGACCAGCGGGCACTGGGAGCTGTTCCGCGAGAACATGTTCACGACGACCATCGACGACCGGACCTTCGGCTGGAAGCCGATGAACTGCCCCGGCGCGATGCTCGTCTTCGGATCGCGCGCCCGAAGCTACCGCGAGCTGCCGCTGCGGCTGGCGGAGTTCGCCCCGCTCCATCGCTACGAGGCGAGCGGGACCCTCCACGGCCTCACCCGCGTGCGGGAGTTCGTCCAGGACGACGCCCACCTGTTCGTGACCGAGGAGCAGATCGAGGCGGAGGTCCGCACCCTCCTCGACTGGGTGGCGCGGGCGTTCTCGACCCTCCGGCTCGCGTGGAGCTACGACCTCTCGACCCGACCGGCGAAGTTCCTCGGCGACCCCGCCGACTGGGACCGCGCCGAGGCGACCCTCACCGCGGTCCTCACGTCGTCCGGCATCCCGTTCAAGGTCTCACCGGGCGAGGGGGCGTTCTACGGCCCGAAGATCGACATCCACGTCCGCGACAGCCTGGGGCGACCCTGGCAAACGGGAACGATCCAGCTCGACTATCAGATCCCCCGTCGTTTCGGGCTGCAGTACCAGGGGGCGGACGGCGCCCTCCACACCCCAGTGGTGATCCATCGTACGATCCTGGGGTCCTGGGAGCGGTTCTTCGGGGTCGTGCTCGAGCACACCAACGGCCGGCTCCCGCCGTGGCTCGCGCCGATCCAGGCGCGCGTGCTCCCGGTCGCCGAGCGCCACCGGGCCGCCGCCGACGGGATCGCCCAGGAGCTGCGGGCGGCCCACGTCCGGGCCGAGGCGACCGGCAGCCAGGAGTCGCTCGCGAAGCGCGTGCGGGAGGCCGAGGTCGAGCGGATCCCGTACGTCGCGGTCGTGGGCGACGCCGAGGTCGAGAGCGGCGGCGTCGCGCTGCGGGTACGGGGCACGAAGGGAACGGTGAACCTCTCCCGCGGCGAGTTCATCGGGCGCGTCGGGGAACGGGTGCGCTCGCGGGCGTTCGACCCGTAGGGCTCAGCGCCGCGACCGGCCCGCGCGGCGGGCCTCGAGCCGGGCGGCGACGAGCGCGGCCTCGAGCTGTACGCTCCCGACCTGGTGGACCTCGCGCAGGTGGCGGCGGAGCCCGCTGAGCTCGACGGGCTGCCGGCAGTGCGGGCAGGCGATGCGGGCGCGCCGGGCGAGGAGCGCGTCCCGCGCCACGCCGGAGTGCATTCACGCGCGCTACCCGGCTGTCCCATATAGAAGGGAGGGGTCCTTCGGCACGGGCCTCCCGCCGGCGGCCCGACCGGCCCGCCGCGCGAGGAATTCTTTTATAGTCAACCGTTTGAGCGGAGCCGAATTCACGGGGTCAGCCACATGAGCCTTACGACCGGCCAGCTCGAAGGGGTCATCGCCCTCGCCTCGCTGCTCGCGCTCGCCTACGCGGCGGTCCAGACGTTCCTCATCCTGCGCGAGGACGAGGGGACCGAGGCGATGCGGTCGATCGCCGGCGCCATCCGCGAGGGCGCCGTTGCCTTCCTCCGCCGCGAGTACACGGCGGTCTTCGGCGTGGCCATCGTCCTCGCCGTGATCATCGCCGTCGCGTTCGGCGTCACGGGCGACGGGGCGCGCTTGGCCGTCGGGTTCCTGTTCGGGGTCGCGGGCAGCGCGCTCGCGGGCGGCGTCGGGATGCTCGTGAGCGTCCGTGCCAACGTCCGTACCGCCGCGCACGCGCGCGGGGGCCAGCTGGCGTCCACGATGAGCTACGCCTTCCGCGGCGGCAGCGTCACGGGCCTCAGCGTGGCCGGCCTCGCCCTCCTGGAGCTCGTCGGCTTCTACGCCGTCTTCGGCGGGAACGTCCTGCAGATGGTCGGACTGCTCTTCGGCGCCTCCCTCATGAGCCTGTTCGCGCGCGTCGGGGGCGGCATCTACACGAAGGGGGCCGACGTCGGCGCGGACCTCGTCGGGAAGGTCGAGGCCGGGATCCCCGAAGACGACCCGCGCAATCCCGCCGTGATCGCCGACAACGTGGGCGACAACGTCGGCGACTGCGCGGGGATGGCCGCGGACCTGTTCGAGACCTACGTCGTCACCGCGATGGGCGCGATGCTCCTCGCCTACCTCATTCCCGTCCAGGTGCTGCCGAGCTTCTCCACCACGTTCCCGAACGCGGTCCTCTATCCCCTGGTCGTCTGCGCCTGGGCGATCCTCGCGACGATCGTCGGCGCGCTGTTCGTCCGGATGCGCCCCGGTGGCTCGATCATGGGGGCGCTCTACCAGGGCCTCGGCGCGACGACGGTCGTCGGGCTCGTCGGACTGTACTTCCTCGACGTCGCGCTGATGAACGGCAACCTCGGCATCTTCGCCGCGACGGCCGTGGGACTCATCGTGATGGTCCTCATCGTGGTCGTGACGGACTACTACACTTCGGCGAGCTACCGTCCCGTCCACCGCATCGCCGAGTCGGCCCAGGCGGGCGCCGGACCGGTCGTCATCACCGGGCTCTCGGTGGGCCTCGAATCGGCCTGGATCCCCGGTCTCGTCATCGTCGGCGGCACCCTCGCCGCGTTCCTCGCCGTCGGCTGGGGCGGCAGCGGCGGCTCCTTCGGCAGCACCGCGGTGAACCCGGAGCTCGGCCTCTACGGCATCGGCCTCGCGGCCGCGTCGATGCTGTCGGTCACGGGGATGATCATCTCGATCGACGCGTTCGGCCCGATCACCGACAACGCCGGCGGCATCGCGGAGATGGCCAAGCTCCCGGCCGAGGCGCGCGCCGTCACCGACCCGCTCGACGCCGTCGGCAACACCACCAAGGCGATCACCAAGGGGTACGCGATCGGGTCGGCGGTCCTCGCCGCGCTCGCGCTGTTCGCCGCGTACACGTTCGCCGCCGCCCAGCAGGCGGGCCTCACGTGGGCCGACTTCACCGGCCGCCTGACGATCGACCAGCCGGTGATCGTCGCGGGGCTCATCATCGGCGCGATCCTGCCGTTCTTCTTCACCTCCTTCCTCATGAACGCCGTCGGGGTCGCGGCCCAGTCGGTGGTCTTCGAGGTCCGCCGTCAGTTCAAGGAGATCCCGGGCATCCTCGAGGGAACGGGCAAGCCGGAGTACGGCCGCTCCGTCGACATCGTGACCGTGACCGCGCTGCGCCAGCTGACGGTCCCGGCCGCCATCGCCGTGGTGACCCCGCTCGCCGTCGGGTTCGTCCTGGGGCCGCTCGCGCTCGCCGGACTGCTCCTCGGCGTCATCCTCTCGGGCTTCCCCCTCGCGCTGACCATGACGACCGGCGGCGGTGCGTGGGACAACGGCAAGAAGTACATCGAGACGGGCCACTTCGGCGGCAAGCACTCCGACGCGCACAAGGCGGCGGTCGTCGGCGACACCGTCGGGGACGCGACGAAGGACACGGCCGGCCCCGCGATCAACCCGCTGATCAAGGTCGTCAACACGATCTCGATCCTGTTCATCGCGCTCATGGTCGCCCACTCGGTCGTCGGCTTCTAGGCCGCCCGACAGTGCTGTGTCACGATTTGTTGACGAGAGGTCCGACCGGTAGGGGACGACCGGGCATCGAGGCGCCCCTCAAGTAGCTTCTCACCGCCCACCCGTACGAGGCGGGGCGGGTCTTGCGGATCAGCAGCAGCTGCAGGAGATTCCTCAGTCCGCCGTTCCAGTGCGCCCACTTCCGCTTGCACCGGTCCGCGACCATCCCCATCACTCGCTCCACGCCGTTCGAGGTCGCCGGCATCCACCCTCCTCGGTTCGTGACCTCGGCGAACACCACCGTGGCTCGACCGCGCTCGCGCACATAGCGCCCGGTCTGACGAAGACCTCGCTGCTCCAGCTCGGTTCCGACCCTCCCGAGGTGGGCGAGGGTCGCCGCCACACGATCGGTCACTGCCACCCGGTTGCCGTCGAGCTGATGCCGGGCGACGGAGGCGCGCAGATGGGCGAGCACCCCAGCGAGGTCCCGGACCACTCCCTCGCGCTCGAGGGTATCCATGAGTCCTCGTTCCTCGGTGAGGAGCGCGGTGACCCGTCGGAGGAAGTGGACGTGGCACAGGGAGTGCCAGCGCGCGGCCTCCCCGGAGTAGGCGGGCGCATCGTCGGTGACCAGTCGGTCGATCGGCTCGGGCCCCAGGACCGCCCCAGCGGGCCCCCCGAGCTGGATCCCGACCACCTCGACCGAGTGGTCCGACGCCCGCTGTCGGACTGCGACGTTCACCTCGTGCTGGCGGCCCCGACGCCATCCCCGGACATACGTGCCGTCCGCGAGGTGAGCGCCCTCTTCTTCTCGGATCGGGACGCTCCGAGTCCCTTGCTCGACCCACGGGGCGAGCTCCTGGACGAAGTTCCAGATGCTCCGTCGGGGGACGATCACCCCGAGGGAACGCTGGATCGACTCGGAGGCCTCGCCGTAGGTGGTGCGGCTCGCCTCCTCGGCACAGGCGAGGCGGAGGTCGCGGGTGTAGTGCCGCCGCCCTAACCCGAGGGCGAGAAGGACCGGCACGAAGGTCCGTCTTCGGAGTCGGTCGTAGATTCGACCCACCTCGACGACCACCTTGCCGAGCTTCGTCACGAGGGTGCGGAGATACCGTCCCCCTCGGACGAACCGTCGCCGCCCGTCGGGGAGGCGGTCCGACTCGAGCAGTCCGACCAGGCGCTCCTCCTCCTCACGGAGGAAGCGGACGAGCGCCTCGGCACCGAAGTCGCGGGCTTTCGGGAACAGGTTCGTCAAGTCTATCTGGGCAATCTCCTCTGGCTCCGTGGGTCTCTCCTCCTGTTGGGTTCCTTGCAGTTCCCCACGGGAGGGAGACCTCCCCCGTCAACAATCCTTGGCACACTACCACTGGATTCCGTTTACGGCAACTCGAGGAGTCGCTTTACGCACTGACGCCGATGGCCGGCCCGTTGGCGACTGACTCGACGTGGCGTCCCGACGCTGTACCACTACATTCTGCATAAATAGTCTATTTCATATTCATGTGTAGAGGCAGGCTCGAGCATGTTGCGGATCGTCCGTCGGGGCAAGCGTGCCTACTACTATCTCGCTGAGACGTACCGTTGGGAGGGCAGAGTTCGTCGGAAGGAAGTCTACCTGGGCACATCCTTGCCGGCAAATCTTGCTCTGCTTCAAGCTGACCTGCAGAGGCGGGTTTGGGCAGAGACCTGGTTTCCTGAGTTCGAAGTGATCCGTGCCGCCTGGGCGGCACTGAAAAGGACTCGGCCAGACTCCGTGGTGCGGAAGGCAGAGCATGACTTCGCGATCGAATTCACCTTTCACTCCAATCGAATCGAAGGCTCTTCGCTCTCCCTCGACGAAGTGGCTCTGGCGATAGACAAAGGGGTAACCCCCAGCTCCAAGTCGCTTGCGGATGTCCTTGAGGCAAGAAGCCACGCCGCCCTCTCCGAGAGGCTCTTTCGTGCACCGGAAACAATTGATCTGAGTCACCTCCTTCGGTGGCACCGAGAGCTGTTTCATCAGACCAAGGCCGACGTGGCCGGTCAATTACGGCAGTACGAAGTTCGGATTCGAGGCAGTTCGTTTCAGCCGCCTTCAGCGCTAGAAGTGCGACCGCTGCTGCTGGAGCTCCTCCGGTGGAACGCGAGGCAGGCAACGACGGCACATACGGTGGAACGGGCGGCAGAATTTCATTTGCGATTGGAGAGGATCCATCCCTTCGGAGATGGCAACGGTAGAGTCGGCCGACTGGCGATGAACGTAATCCTGGTAGCGGGCGGCTATCCACCATTTAACGTGGACGTACGCTCCCGACGTGGCTACCTGAGAGCGCTGGAGAGGGTCGAGGAAGAGGGCAAGAGCCGACCCTTTGTGAACTGGTTCTACCTCCACTATCATCGACAGCACAAGACGCGGACCCGGGGTTGAGCGAGGATTGGAAGTCACGGGTGCAGACTTCGTTACACAGACGACCATATGCCGCCGAATTTGGCCATGATGGCGCACACTGGTGTGGTTTGGCGAGAGCATTAGCCTGGATGCCCTGTTGGGTCCGACCCAGGCTCTCGTCAGCCCAGCAGGATGCGGATCTCAGAGATACGTAATCTACTTATGTCCGTGAACACTGCATAAGACCATGCCCAACATGACTCTGGCCGTGCCAGAGGACTTGCATCGAGAGATGAAGCGCCACCCAGAGGTTCGATGGGCCGAAGTTGTCCGGCGGGCCTTGATTCGAGAATTGGATCGTCTCAAGGTTTACGATCGGCTCCTTGCTGGGTCACACATGACGGAGAAGAGCGCGCTCGAGCTCGCCCGTTCGGTCAACAAGGCAGCAGCTCGGCGCGTGCGATGACTAGGGTCGTCGTCGATGCCAGCGTGGTCTTCTCGAGCCTGATTGCCAACGGTAGATCCCGAGCGATCCTGCTGGGTTCCCACAGCCTTGAGTTCTACGTCCCTGCCATCATTACTCAGGAGGTACGGAGGCACTTCCCGGAGGCCTGCGAGAAGGCGAACCTTCCCCGCACTGTGGTCGAAGGCCTCCTGGAAGATGTTCTTGCCAGTCTTCAGGTAGTCCCTGACGAATTGCTCAGATCGGCGCTGGATTCGGCGAGGGCACGGTGCAGGTCGGCACACGCACTTAACGACGATCTCTACGTCGCTCTCGCCGACGTCCTGGACGCGCCGATCTGGAGCTACGACAAGGACTTCAGGCGAGTGAGCGGCGTGCGGGTCGTCTCCGTAAGAGAGCTTCTCGACATAATCGATCGAAGGGATCGATAGTGCTCCTTGTTGAGGCCCGGGCGCTTGTGCGACTGAGCGCTGCCGGGGAGTGACCTCGGTGAAACAGCCCTCGCGCCCTTGCTGTAATCTCGCCTTCACCCAAGGTGTGGGCAATCCCTCCAAGCACAGCAGCGGTCGGACTTGATCTATGTCTCGAGCTGAGAGCCGACATACTCGAGAACCCGTCGGGCAGCCGTGGCAATGCGTGTAGCCTCGTCAGGCGACACTTCGCGTGCCTCGTACTCGACTCGATTCTTCAGAGACAGGACCTGCCGAACCTGGGTTATGACCCGGTCAGGCGCCCCCGACTGGGGGAGCAGCTTCAGAACCTCTGAGTGATCCTGAGCCGCGGATCGCATCCCCAGGTTGTGTATGGTGAGCGCGTCGCACGCCGAAATCACGGTATGAACGGCCGAAAGCGCCACGGCGTCAGCGTTCTTGGTTTCTAACGCCGCGTCCATCGCACGTCCGAAGTTCCGAGCTCTTCGAAGGTACACCCTGGCCTTGTCCTTCGGCTGCACCGTGGTTCTGCGTTCACCCATTGACGCCCCCCACAATCGGGATGCCCTCTCTCCGGATAGACCGCATCAGCCCGGGACTTCTCGGCTCAGAGGCCTCGGTTGCCGTATAGATCAATGGCGAGATTACCGTTCCATACCGTTGGATGAAGTGAACGGTTACCGGGGTAAGTGCCTCTTGAAGAGCGTCGTGCGACCCCTTTCGGGATAGGACCACATAGAGGTCAGCGTCACTGAAATCCGACTCCGTCCCGCGAGCGACTGATCCGAACAGGATGACCTCCTGAACCGGCAGATGGCTCATTGCCTCCGTGAGATCGGATTGAAAGCGCGCTGGCAGTTCTGCTTCGAACTTGAATAGGTTACGCAATGCCTCCGTCAGTACGTGCTTCTGGTTGAGCTGCCAGACATGAGAACGACCAACTACTCGCTTCGTCACCAGCCCTATTCTTTCGAACTCAGTGAGGGCTTTGATGGTCTGTGGGGCGGAGGCCGCCGCGGCCCGAGCTAGTTCTCGTCCCGTCCGCTCGAGCGGACCCGACTGAACGACGGCACGTGCTGTCCGAAGCGTCACTGGACTGGTGAAGAGACTCTCAAGGGCGTGGTGGAGCCGCATGTATACATGTCATAACATGTGTAATAACTACATAACACATTCCCTTGGAACGAGTCGTGGACGGCCGGCCAGTACTAATGGGCGGCAGCCGCAAGGGGTCGATCGCGTCGCGCCCGAATGTACCTCTACACTTTTGCGCGGCTTCTGTTCTCTTGACAAAATGGGGGGTACCTTTCGCCACGGACTGTCAGAACCGCCGGGTGCAATCCCCAGCCGACCGGCTCGTCAAGCCTCGGTGTGAAGGGTTACTAGCTTTCTCTTCGATTTGACGGGCTTAAAATACCAGCTCCGAACTTGGAGGATTATTACCATTCACTCCCCCTTCACAACTGCGGATGAACCTATCAGACAGCGGATGTGAGTTCGATCTACAGGCCTTAGCAGCGAGAGACCGAGCTGACAAACGACCAATGGTCGTCGGGTTTGTCTTTGGAGGCACGGCCATCGCCATCCTCTGGGCCTGGTGGATACTGCCCCTCCTCTTCGAGGGACCTCACTCTACAAACTCGATTCCTGCGTCCAACTACTACCTCTACGCCGCAGTCTACACGGCAGTCGCCTTGACAGTTTCAGGCACGCTCATCTTTGGGGCATTGACATCTGTGAAGGGCGCGACACGGTTGGTCGTATACCGAACTGGCTTTGAGGTCCATTACGGTCCTACTCGCAAGACACGAATCGAATGGTCTCGGTCGGGATTCTCAGTGGCGCTGACTGACATGAGCCTAGCGGCCCGAGCTCATCCTCGAGATTTTGAGACTCGCGCAGGGGAGTACTTGCTGCGAGTGAGGAGTTCAGGCACTCCAATATGGCTGCCTAAGAACGGGTTCGACGCCATCCTTGCATCTGCCGCAGCCGCAGATCTCGAAGTCAGGGCGACCGCTGCGCCGATGAGCTTTCCCGAGTCTAAGCAGTATCTACTCCGCCACCGGTAGAGGCACCCCAGCGAAGAAGTTTATCATTGGCGCTAGGCCAAGGTCGGCCGCCAGAAGTGTCCCACTGCAAGTGGGCGAGCAGATCTCCCCGAAAATGGGATGGCAAATTTTGGCGCGTACCCCCGTAGATTCCGGCAGGCATCCTGGTGGGGGTTTGGGGGAGGGTCCGGGGTAACCGAAACCGAAGAGAACGACCGACGCCTGGACCCTTCCGCGGAGGTCCCATGACCACGCGGAAGACGTGGAGCAGCGAGGAGAAGCTGCGGATTATCCTCGAGGGGATCCAGCCGAACGCCAACGTCGAGGCGATCTGCCGCGCCCACGGCCTTCACTCCGCCCAGTTCTACAAGTGGAAGGACCAGGCGCTCGGCGCCATGCGCGCCGGTCTCGAGAACCACCAGGGCACCCCGCTGCAGCGGCAACGGCAGGAGATGGCCCGTCTCAAGCGGCTGATCGCCGAGCAGGCGATCGCGCCGCAGGTGTTCAAAGAGGAGCTCGGGTCCGTCGAGGGAAAAAACGACGGAGGCAGCTCGCGATGACGCTTCGGAGCCACGGGGTCCCCACGGCCCGGGCCGCCCACTGGGCGGCTCTCGACCGGTCGACGGTCTACTACCTCCCGCATCGGAGCGGCTCTCGAAAGCGCGCCGATGAGCCCCGAATCCTCGACCAGCTGCGTCAGATCGCCTTCGCCCACCCTACGTTCGGCCATCGCCGGGTCTGGGCGATGCTCCGACGGGCGGGCCTCTCGGTCAATCGCAAGCGGGTCCATCGCCTCATGGCCACCGAGGGACTGCTGCGTCCCGCGCACTTCCCTCGGCCTCGTCTTCCGCCGACGGGTCGCCTCACCGCCGAGCGGCCGAACGAGCGGTGGTACACCGACCTCACCGAGATCGATACGACGGACTTCGGCCCGTGCCCGCTGATGGCGATCCTCGACGCCTGCACGCGAGAGGTCGTGCACTGGGAGTTCTTCCCGAACTGCGGCGCCCCGGAGGCGCTCTCCGTGGTCGAGGGCGCTGTGGCGAGGCGGTTCCCGAAGCTCCTCCAGGCGCCCGGCACGATTCTGGTGACCGACCAAGGATCGCAGTTCATCGCGCAGCGGTTCCGCGAAGGGACGAAGCTCCTCGGCCTGGATCTGCGCTGGACTCGGAAGAAGCGGCCGGAGGACAACGGGCTTCAGGAGTCGTTCCACGGCCACCTCAAGCAGGATTACCTGTGGCTCCGAGAGCCGGAGAGTTTCCTCGTGACCCACCGACGGCTCGCGGAGTCGATCGAAGACAACAACACTGAGCGACCGCACTCGTCGCTCGGATATCTCACGCCGCGAGAGTTCGCCGAACGAAAGGTGGAGAGTCAGGAAGCACGAACCGAACCAACGAATCCCTCCCCCGCACCCCTACCCTGGCTGCCGGACCCGGCGGGGTACACGTCAGGCGACCGTCTGGTCCAAGGCGTCCCGCGCCAAGGGATCCAATCCGAAGGCGCCCGCTCCCTCTCGCGGAAGGTCCCGGCCCTTGAGCGACGCGACGATCGCGGCGTCGATGGCCTCCTCCACTCTCCGGTCCACGTCCTGGGTCTGAAAGGCCGCCCGAGGTGTGTCCGTCACGCGGAACGAGGCTTCGCCGCCCGCGCTGACCACCCCGCCGATCACGGGGTTCCGACGGGGGACGATCCGAAGCCCCCTCGTCCGCAGGTCCACCCGTCAGACGCTCCCGAGCGGGTGCGTGAAGTGGAATCCCGGAGCGAGCTGCGCTCGGTAGGAGCCGAGGATGCTAAGCAGCCCTGCCTCGTAGGGGCGTATCGTGTGAGCGCACCGTACCAGGAGCAGGATCATGATCGCTACGACGAGGGCGACCTGGACGAAGAGGGGCACCAGATCGGCCATTCTGTGCCGGCCCACGGCGATCGCCCACTTAGGCTTCGGGGTCCTCGAGGGATTCGCTGGAGCCAGGGGTCGAACCCCCCATTCCCTCGATTCGTGTGAACTCCAGGGCCGGGGCGGGCTTCGTGGAGCCCGGCCGTACCGGACGCCCTCGGTCCCTCAGCGGGCCCGCCGCTCGCGGACGTGCTCGTCGTTGAGCCCCACGGCCGCGCGGACGATCGCGGTCAGTGCCGCCACGTCGATCCGGACCCCCTCGAAGAAGTCCACTGCCCGCACCGTCTGAAAGTAATGAGGTTCAACCCATCATGACGTGAGAGGTTCGATGGCCAAGGACTGGACTCAACTCCTACGCTTGGTCCGAGCACGTCGTTCAGTCAGTCGATCCGTCCCTGCTGGATTCCTCGGTCCGTTCGAGTACGAGGTAGGCGAATCCGAGGACGTCGCGATATCCTCGCTCGTATTCCTCTCGCCGTTGCGCCGAAAGGCGGAGGGCGTGACATCCCAGGGGGGAGTTGGACTCCCTCGCGCCGATATCATCGAGATCTTGACGCCAGGTGGACTCGAAGTTGTCCCACTCGGCCAGGTCCGCAGAGTCGGCGGAGAGAACCGTCCAGCCCGAAGAACGGGCGAGCGCGGGGACTGCCTCGAACGAGGCGGGGAGATTTCCCAACATCTCAATCAACTTGGGCGAAGCAGGTCGGTTCCAATACCCGCAGCCAAAGAGCACACGCCCTCCCGCGTCGACCGTCGGGCTCAGGTGGGTGAGTGCTCGCTCGGCACCTCCCCACGCGTGATCGGCTCCGATACAGATCACGCGATCGCCAGCGTCGGAGAAGCGAACGATGTCACCCAATACGAATCGCACTCGGTCACCGATTCCGAGGTTCCGTGCGGCCGATCGTGCTCGATCCAGATACACCGAATTCTGATCAACTCCTATCCCCCTCGCCCCTTGGGTCTCGGTCAGCGCCCGGAGCAGCAGTCCACCCCAACCGCAGCCCAGATCGACGAGCCGGGAGCCCTCCGAGGGCTCAAGCGATGCGAGCAAACGGTCAGCGTGCGAAATCGAGAGTGGGGTGTTCCAGGTGAGTTGAGGGTGTGCGAGCCCTCGTAAGAGATCCTCATCGGTCGTCATGCTCGCCCAAGGCTCGGGGGCTTACAGAAGGCGCACAGATAACGGGTCACGGCGGAATCCCGGGGAAACACAAACATCGTCGAGACCATTCCCAGGACTTGGGTCCCACCCCCAGGGGACCCGGGGTGGTTGGAATGTGGCCCCCGATGGCGCAGTCTGACCTGCTTTCCGTGACGTTTGGGCAGCAGGTGCATACCCAAGCCCGCCTTCCGTCTCGTAGATCGTGGGTTCCTCTCGGCCAAACGGTGTAACCTGACCCCGACCTGAGAGTCTGTCGAGTGAGACGGGGGCGGACCTCCACGAACTCCCGCCGAACGTACCGTGGTAAAGCCGTGAATTCCTCATCAGCCGGCAGCCTAGCGACCACGCGGGCGGCTTCCCCTAAGCCCCCTGCCGCTTGAGCTCCCTGGAACGTCGAAGTACTTCCTCCGTCGGGATGTCGACTCCCGGTCCGCGACGTCGTTCGATCTCGTTGTACCACCCAGAGGGCACAGAGTCGTCGGCCGTGTCCATGAGAAGATCTTCCCATGATCGGCCGGCCTACCTAAGCAGGCGGAGAGCCGCACTACGTTCGAGCGTGCAGGGATTGAGGCCGGAGAACTCCTGGTCCTGCGTGACCGGACCGGATGACCATGTATCGGCTCTCACCGAGCTGTAGCTCCGGAAGCCGCTACTCGGGGGATTGTTGGCTCGCCGAGCACGTACCCGTTCGGATTCCTCCCCCGCGTGCTCAGCCGTCGAGCTGGAAGAGACGGTCGTAACGATGGTTGGTCAGTGCGGTAAGGCCGGACACCCCTTCGCGAAACACTTCGATCCCCTCGAGGAATCGCCGAAGACCGTCTGTGACCGGCGGCTTGGGCTCGGAAGCGCGGCTTCCCGGACCGGGGGGGGCGGGGGATAGCGCGGCCAGCAGGACATCGCGCCCGTCGGTGACGTACAGGAAGGGGCGGACACCGCACTCGGTGACCAGGAACAGGAACGGGGACTCGGGCGAAGATCCGTCACGGAGCCGGCCGTGCACAAAGACGACCGAGCCCAGTGTCCACTGAAGGTACCCTGGAAGCGCCGTCGGATCGAGGAAGTACCGTCGGGCGATATACGGCTCGAGGCGGCGACGGTACCGAGTAGATCGCGACAGCCGACGAGCCGCTCGAACCCCCGCGCTGGAGGTGTCGGGAGCGAGGAAGGGAACGGTGGTCAAGCCGGCGACCTCCTCGACCGAGGGGCGACGGCGAGGGCGGAGGTCCGGGGGAGCCGAGGGGAGGGGCTTCGGATAGGTCTGAGTTCCCGAGAGCCCCAGGACCCGGCTCCAAGCTCCCTCGAAGTCGAAGTACACGGGGAGGCCGGGCTCTGAGAGGGGGAATCGGATGGTGAGCAGGCGGCTGAAGGCCTTCGGATCCAGCTCCGAGGCCAGCGGACCCTTAGCGGAGGCAGGCGCGGCGGAGAAGAAGACCCCGAACAGCGATTGGGCCGACGACCATACGAGGACCGCGTCGGGCGAGTCGCTTCAGGCCTTGGACACCTCCGCCTGGTGCTCGGCGAACGGGCGGCCGAGGGCAAAGACGGCGAGATCGCGGCCGGCCAGCGCGGGGTCGGGGACGAACCGGTCGACCAGCCATCCCGAAGCGATGACGCGCTGACGGGCGACCTCGAACGTACGGGCGGGCAGGCCCGAAGCGAGGATGCGCTCGCGGTCGGTGGACGCCGGTCGGGCGAGCAGCATCCCGATGGCCAGTGCTTCGGCGCGCGTCAGCGTTCGGACCACGGAGGTCCCCCACAGAGCGCCGAGCGTGATCGGATCATCCGGTGCGTCCGCCTTCCCCCAGAATGCGGCCCGCCTCAGAAGATGTCGTCGAGCGGGTCGAGACCGTTCGGCGGAGGCGGTTCGCGCGGACCCCCGCCGGGAGCACGGTACGCGGCATACCGATCGCCGGGCCGTGCGCCCGGTCCACCCGGGGGCGGACGCCGCGAACGGTTCGCGTAGACCCCGCCGCCGATCAGGACCGCGGCGGCGACCGCCGCGAGCAGACCGAGCGCGAGAGGGGACTCCCAGGGATTCCCGGTGAGGGGCTTGAGCCCCCCGATGCTGGTCCCGACCCCGAAGCTCGCCTGGGCGGTGATGATCGTCCCGCGGGCGTCCGTCAGCGTGGCCGAGACGGCGTACGTGCCGTTCGGACCGGCCGTGCACTGCAAGGCGACCTCGGAGGTCACCCGGCAGCCGCCCGGAACGGCGGTCCAGGTCAGGGTGTACCGGCCGTAGCCACCGTGCGGGATCGCCGTAACGTTCGTGGTCTCCCCGGGGCTCAAGGCAGGCCGGGAGACCCCGATCTCGAGTCCGAGGGGGCCACCGCCCGGGTAGACCTGGACCAGCCGGGTGGCCCGGGCGGAATGCCCGGCCAGATCCCGCACGACGAGGGTCACATTGTAGGTTCCGGCGATTCCGAAGGTGTGGGTCGGGTCCGCTAGGGTGCTCTGCAGCCCGTCACCGAAGGTCCACTGATACGCGTACGCAGGGACCCCTCCCGTGGCGTTCGCCTGGAAGGCGAGCACGAGCGGGGCGGCCCCGAACGAGCCGTTCGCGAGCACCGACGCGTTGAGCGCGACGGTCACGTTGAGCGAGCCGACAACGCGCCCTCCCCCCGCGTCGGTAACGCTGAGCGTCGCGACGAACGGTCCGTTCGTGGTATAGATGTGGGTGATGTTGCTCAGGTTGCCGCCGAGCCCCCCGTCGCCGAAGTTCCATGCAAAGGTGTACGGCAGGGTCCCCCCAGCTACCGCCGCCGTGAAGTTCACCGGGCGGCCGAGCACGACGGCCGCGGGGGTCGCGTTCAGGACCACAACCCGGGGCGGGGGATTCACCGACACCGAGAAGGACGCGTTCACCGCGGCCCCCGCGGAGTCGGTGGCGTTCACGGTGACGGTGTACGACCCTTGAGCGCTGTAAGCGTGGGACACCGGTGAAGAGTTCAGGCCGACGGTCGCGCCATCACCGAACGACCAAGCGTAGTGGATTGGAAGCACGCCGCCCGATGGGCCGGCCGACAGCTCCACGGGGACGCCGGTATCGACGGGGTTGGGGTACGCTGCGGGCGACAAGGAGAGCGCCGCCGTGATCGTCACGTTGATCTGACGCGTCAACGAGTGATTGGCCGAGTCGTTCACCCACGCGGTGATCGTGTAGAGGCCCGCCGACCCATAGGCATGGGAGACCGAGGCCCCGGTGGCGGTGTTCCCGTCGCCGAAGTCCCACTGCACGGTGGTGGGCGCCGTACCGCCCAGGAAGGAGGCGGTAAAGGCGATCGAACGGCCGGTGTCGGTTGCGGTCGGCGCGGCGGCGAGGGAGAGATCGGCCAACGGAGGAGTGGCGCCCCAGAACCAGGTGTCGTTGATGATCCGAGGGGTGCTGGGGCAGACCGCCGCGCAGGCGTAGCCTCCCACGAGGACCACGCCCCCGTTCGGTGGATCGGAGACGGCGGGGGAGTCCCGGAGGCCGGGGTTGAGGCTCGTCGCCTGTTCCGCCCAGGACCCGTTCACGAACTCCCAGGTGTCGTTGAGATAGTAGGTGGTGCCGGTCTGGCAGTAGTTGTAGCCGTTGGCCCAGACCTGACACGAGTAGTTCCAACCCCCGTACAAGAGCACGCCACCCGTGGCGGGATCCGCCGCGAGCGCCTCCCCGAACCGCGGCCCCGGGGAGACCGTCAGGTTGGCGCTCTCGTTGAGCCATGTTCCGTTCATCCACCGGTAGGTGAGGTTGCCCCACCCGCCGGTCGTGTAGTACGGCTCGTCGCCCCCGCCGCCGAATCCGAGGACATACCCGCCCTGGGCGTCGTAGGCGATCGCTCCGATGGTCGGAGCGTAGTACGTGCGGTTCGTGCTGTAGTTGTAGACCAGGTCCGTCCAGACCCCCCGATGGTAGGTCCAATCCGCCCCGCTATCGGTACCCGAACACAAGCCGCAGGTGTATAACAGGACGTACCCATTCTGCGGGTCGTTGACCAGGGTGTTCGCCCAGTATTCGCCCGAGGGGATTCCCGGGTAGGTCGAGCAGCTCGCGTAGCCGAGGCCCGGGAAGTAGCATCTGGGGGTGATCTGGCTCCACCGGCCGTTCTGGAAGATCCAGGTGTCGTTGCAGTACGTGGACACGGACCCCGAGCACGAGGACGTGAGGGCGTCGCCCCCGTACCCGACCACGTAGCCGTCGCTCGAATCGTAGGCCAGCTCCATCCCATACCGTGGGGAGGGAGCCACGGCCAGCTTCGGAGTGAGGTTGGTCCAAGTTCCGTTCGAGAACGTCCACGTGTAGTTGACCGCGTATCCGCCCTGCAGCAGTCCGCCGAACACGAGCACCGTCTCGTCGGCGGCATCGTAGGTCATCGAGAAGCGCGACACGTTGGCCGGCAGGCTGGGCAGTCGGGACCACACGGACGACCCGTTACTGCCCAGAGGAGTCCCCGCGGCCGCAGCGGAGTGGGGTGGAGGAACGGCCGTGGTGATCGCGCCCGACGGAATTGTTGCGTCGGAACGAACCCCGGGGCCGACCAAGCCACCCGCCAGTGGCATCGTCAGCAGCAGGGCGAGGAGGGCGCCCACGGCAACGCCCGCCCAATTCCTTCTCCCGGGGAACGACGCTCTGGGGCGGGTCGTGCCGGCGGACATACCGCCGCGGCACCTGGCTCACCTAAGATAAACGAATCCGCAACCGGCGGCGTCGTCCGTGGCGCACTCCCCCGTCACTACCAGCCTCCCCGTTCCGGTCTAAAGGAGGGGGAAGGAAAGCGGCTCCCCTGCCCGAACGGGCGCGGCCCCGTCGGCCCCGATCCTGAGCAGTATCGCCCGCCGCGGATAGGGACTGCGGTGGAATCGGAAGCACTTTCTGCCATTTGAGCGAGCGCCGTCTTGCCCATCGTTGGACATGCCTTTATTACTCTACGACCCGCCGACTCGACCCGTGCACGGGCCCACGGCTACGGTCGCCGGGGACCCCCCCGAAGGGGCCCGAAGCGAGGGTCGAACGGCTCGCCTCCGCGCACAGATCCGTCCGGGCCGTCTCAGCGATGTGCCTCGGTTGGTCGAGCTCTATCTCGGCCAGACTCCGGAGAGCCGGGGCTTCTACCACCCCTACCCGTTCCGACGGGGCATCCTAAACGCGCTGTTCACCTACATGGTCCTCGAGCGGAGGTTCTCCCGTGGTCTGCTCCATCTGGCCCCGAGGGCGGCCGTCGTGCTACTCGTGGCGAATCGCCCCGGAGACCGACGTCCTGTCGGGTATTGTACCGTGCGCTTCGTTCACGACGCCGATGGGCCGGTGAAGGCCCTTTTCGGATCGCTGGTCTCTGCGGACGCCCAGGGAATGGGGGTGGGGGGGGCCCTCCTCACCGGCGCTATTGGAGTCACCCGGGCGCATGGGTTGAGGTACCTGACGACGACGTTCCTTGGTAGCAACCGGGTCTCGGCCGACTGGGTTCGTAGCCGCGGTTTCGTGATCACTCCCACGGCGCCGGATCTACGTCGATTGGGCGAGCCGAACTTCATCGGAGAGCTCGACCTCTGGACTCAGGGGCCGGTGGCCTCGGGGTCCGGGCCCGAACTTGTGTCCGTTTCCACGGCTCGCTAGGAACGAGGGCTCCTAGGAACCGCGCAGTTCGTCCGAGCGAACACCCCAGGGCGCAGCGGGCGGTCCGCGCAGCCGGTCACGCGAGGCCGGGGCCATCGGCGGCGGGTCGGACGCTAACGTCGCCGGGGCGATGGGGCCATGTCGAAGGCGGCCCCGGGGGTCGGGCTTTCCGTCGGACCTCCGGCCGCGTCGAGGTGAAGGCCCACTGCCGAATACGACCAGCCGCCTGCCGACGCCACAATGCAAGCCTTCCCGAGTCGGCGTGCCAGAGTTCGCCGATCGACCGGCGACCGAACCTAGGATGTACTGAGCCCGGGAACGCCAACCACTCTGGACGCGGTCGTTGCCGGCTTCAGGGCCCGGGGCAGGCACGTCCCGAGATCGGCCGACTCGGCAGGGATCCCCCCTCCGCACAAGGCCGGTGCGGCGTTCGTCGCACCGCCCGACCCACCGATATCGATTCGTCCGTGCGCAACTACTGTCTACTCGAACCCGCTATCGGCGCTCATGGTCAAGTACAAGGTGACGTACAAGATGGAGTCCCCGCCCGAAGTCGCGGACATCGTCTTTGTCGTCTACCAAGAGATAACTCGGTATACGAAGCAGGACCCGTACGAGTGGTACTTGGAGCGCCGGGCGGAGTGGACGGGGAAGAAGGTCCTGTCGATCGAGATGTTGGACTGACCGGTCGGCGCCGATCCGTCGGCCGGCTTCCCTCGGGAGGAGCGAAGGGAGAGCTGCAACTCCCCATGCACCCAATTCGGGCCTTTCTGTTTGGTGGCCGGTCCGCCACAAGGTACCGAGCGCCAACCGTTGACGGGCGCACCGATGCTCAGATCGTTGAGGGCCTCTAGCGCTCCAGTCGAAGCGTCACCGACTCGATCTTCGCGCCAAACTGTGCGGCGGACTGGTCCAGTGCCGCTCGCGCTAGGGGATCGAGCTCGAAGCCGCCAGATCCCTCGCGAGCAAGATCGCGGCCTTTCAATGACTCGACGATCGCTGCGCTGACCACCTCCTGCACACTACCGTTCAAGTCCTTCGTCTGGAAGACGGATCGAGGCGCATCGGTAACCCTAAACGACGCCTCGCCGCCGACCCTGACGGTCCCCCCCACCACCGGAATCTGACGTGGTGCGATCTGAAGCAACCGCGTCCGAAGGTCAACCCGCACCACGGTTCCGAGGGGGTGTATCATATTGAAGCCGGGAGCGAGCTGGCGTTGGTAGGATCCGAGAAGAACTAGCAAGCCAACCTCGTAGGGTTTGATCGAGTGGGCTGCCCGGACCAGGAAGAGGACGATCGCAAGGCAGGCCACGACCAAGATCACGAGAGGGGCGAGGTCGGACACGATGGGTCGGACTAGCCCCGCCCCCTACTTAGGTCTCCGGGCGAGCGGACCGGCGCGGCGGGGCGAGGGGCTCGCGACAGACCGCTCTGGGCGGACCACCTCGCAGCCGCCCAGAACAGCTGGCCTTGAGGGGAGGGGCGGCGCCGGTCCGTTTGATCCCCCGCTTTGGCGTAGGACCGTCCCCCGATCTCGCCGGACGGGCGGGGGCCCGAGAGCACCACCGGTGCTCCGACGCGCGGGGGGCGCGTCCCTTCCGTCGCGGCGGCGCGGTGATCATCACGGCCCAGGTGGATGGCTTAGCGGCGCAATCGCACGTGGCGCGAGACCCGGCTGTCGGACGCGGGCAACTTTCCCCCGCGGCGAGCGCACGGAAACACTCGCAAGGACAGGGCGCTGCCCGGGCCGTTCTTTCGGCGCGGCCGTGCGCTATTGCCCGGCACGCTCGGACGCGGTCGGCTCGGCTCCCGCTATGCGGACGAGGCTCGGGGGGCGGGCTGGGCCGCCGAGGGACCGCGCCGGAACTCCGCCAAGGCCGCCCAGGCCGGCCACCGCTTCTCGATGTGGTAGTCGAGGCTCCAGCGGCTGGTTCCGTACGTCGCGTTGATGACGATCAGCATCAGGAACGTCATCGCGTAGACAATGCCGCCGCCGATGTCCGTGGAGCCGATCCCGTAGGGCCCGCCGAACCCTTCCGGGACCGCCCAGATGAACAGCGAGAGGACGGCGCCACCCAGGTAGGCGATCTTGCGCAGCAGGCCCAGGATCAGCCCGAGACCGACCGCCACCTCGAGCACGCCGGTCGTGTAGACCCAGAACGAGGCGTTCGCGGACGCCTGGTTGGCCCAGAACGTGAACCACGGCTGCAGCCACGACGGCTGACCGGCGCCCGCGTCGCTGACCATCCCCGGGAACGCCGCCACGAGGCCGGGCGCGAACTTGAAGGCCCCGTCGATGAGCCAGATGAGGCCGAAGATCACTCTGAACGCCGTCTTCAGGACGGGGGCGTTGCGACCCCACCAGTTCAGCTCTCCCAGGTCTGAGGCAGGGTTCTCGCCGGAGCGCATGCCCCCATCCCAATGTGCCGGGATATAGTGCCTTCGTCATAGACGACTGACAGGGAGGCGGCGGACGGGGCCGGTCCCGTGGCGCTGCGGGGGCGGCGGATCGGTCCGGAAGCACCGGTCGAGCCGGGCTCCGACCCACCCCGGGTTCTACGCCGGGCCGCGCCGAGACCTTCTTGGTGTTCGGGGCCGGCGGTCGGGGCCTACCTCTCGGTCGCAGGAAGTGAGACTCCTTCGCTCCCCGCGCCCCGCCGATCGCCGGTCGCCGGGACCGGTCGGGGTCCGCGGCGCGGTACCCCCGCCCGCGCCCACGGGGGAGCCGCCGGACGGTCCGGGACACCGGAGCCAGACTGGGCAGTGAGCGCTCGCGCCGCTCCCCGCCTAAGGTCGCGGTGCGCCTACTTCTTCGTGAAGTGCGAGATCTCCCAGAGGTTGCCCTCGGGGTCCTCGAAGAAGGCGTACCGCTGCCCGGACGGTCGGGTCGTCGGCGGGGTCACGAAGTGGACTCCTTTGCGGCGCAGTTCCTCGTACTCGCGGTCGGCATCCTCCAGGAAGATGGCGAAGTAACCGCGGGACAGCCCGCCGAGGACCATGTGCTTCTCCTTGGAGGCCAGCTCGGGCTCGAGGCCCCGCTCGCCGACGAGCGCGAGGCCCGCGGTCCCCTTGGGTCCGAACGTCAGGTAGGCGAACTCGTCCGAGAGCTCCTTCTGCTGAAATCCCAACGTGTCCCGGTAGAACGCGGCGCACGCCCGTACGTCGCGCACCGCGATCGCGTAGGCGTTCAGGTGGTCGATCATCTCGGGGCGAAATGCCCCCGGCCTACTAAACCCTTGGAAGGCTCCGTCGATGCGCCCGCTCCCACCGCGGACGGGCTCTCCCCGGGAAGGTCGACGTCCCTCGACGGAGGCGCCAAATATTCCCGGCCGCCCAGCGGACGGGTACCGTTCCATGTTGGACTGGTTTCGCAGGGCCGCCGGCGGACGGACTCCGTCGCCCGAGGTGGAAACGTCGGCGCCGTCTCCGGATCGGACCCGGAAGCGGGTCGGTTCCCCCCAGCACCTGACCGGGCTCAATCTCTCGGAATTCCTCGCGGAGAATCCCCGCGCGGTCGTCGACGTATGGGCGCCCTGGTGCGGGCCGTGCCGAGCCTTCGCGCCCGTGTTCACGGCCGCGGCCAAGGAGTGGGGCGACCGGGTCGGTTTCGGCAAGATCCACGCCGACCACGAACCCTCGCTGGTCGCCCGTTTCGGTGTGCGATCGATCCCGTCGCTCCTCTTCTTCCGAGACCGAGAGCTCGTCCGGGTCGAGGTGGGCGCGACCCCGCCGGATCGGCTCGCCAGGCTCCTGAGAAGAACCTTCCGGGACCTCCCGGAGTGACCGGCGCCGGTCCTCCCGGCCCGCGCGGCCGGAGCGCCCGCCCGGCCACCCCGCATCCCCAACGCATCGTGCGCCGACGACCGGCCGAGGTGGCGGTCACCGAAGAGCGTCCGACGTTCGGCCCCTGGCCCGTTCCGCCCTCCACCCTCGGTCGGGGACCTGGCATCGTAGCCACGGGAGAGCCGAGCCGGGGTGGCGCTCCGGGCGGCGTCTCGGTAGGCGCCTACGTGCCGCGGCGGGGCGGCCCGGGCCCCTCGGCACCGCGGTAGCCCAAGTTCCAGAGGGATCGGGGCACGAGGAACGCGAGGCCGCTCAGCAGCCAGAGAACGGCCACGACCTGGTACGCGGCCCCCACGCCCAATCCCGCGATCAGGAAGGCGCCCCCGATCTGCGCGAGCGGGAGGATCGCGATGCTCCCGAGGTTGTCGACCCCGAAGTACCGCCCCTGCATTTCGGTCGGGACCAGAAGTTGGGCCGCGGTGAGCCACGCCGTGCCCGCGTAGCCGGCGAGCAGCCCGAACGCGAAGAACGCCGCGAGGGCCAGCGGCACGCTCGGAAGGAACGCCAGGAGGAGGGCCACGGCCCCCGACGCGACCCCGTACGGCACGACCCAGGCACGGCCCGCCCGCCGTGCTCCGTGCGTGGGGCCGACCAGCAAGGAGCCGAGGCCCGCGCCGACGACCTCCGCCCCGAGGAGGAACGCGAAGACGAGCGCATTGCCGTGGAGCACGATCGTCGCGAACACGACCGCGAAGGTCCCGATGAGCGTCGAGCAGAAGTTGAAGAACGTCGCGGAGACGGTCAGCTGGAGGAACCCCCGCGCCCGCCCCAGCCAGCGGAACCCTTCCCGGACGTCCCTCAGGTAGCTCCGGGGCGGGCGGGCACGCCCGGTCCGGCCTCCTCCCGGAACGATCATCCCCACGAGGAGCGCCGCGGACAAAAGGAAGGTCAGCGCATTGACCGCGACCCCCACCGTCGCTCCCACGGTGACGATGAACGCTCCCGCGACGGCGGCGCCCACGAAGCGAAGCGCCGAACGGCTCGAGCTGACCAGTCCGTTCGCGTCCGGGACCTGTTCCGGCGGCACCAGCGCGGGGAGGATCGCCTGCTCGGCGGGGGAGAAGACGGTCGTGAACGCCCCCACGACGAAATTGGCGCCGAGGAGGACCGGAAGGTCGAGGCCCACGAGGAGGAGGGTGACGACGACGACCCCGAGGGCCAATGCCCGGGCGAGGTCGGCCCCGATCATGAGCCGACGTCGGTCGTATCGATCCGCCCAGGTCCCCCCGAAGACGCTGAAGAGGATCGACGCGAGAACGAACGAGGTCCCGAGGGCCCCGACGTCGAGGGCCGAGCCGGTGCCCTCGTAGACGATCCATACCAGGCAGACGGCGGAGATGGACGACCCGGCGACGGAGCCGAGGCCGGCGGCGAGGACCCGGACATAGGGCCGGTTGCGGAGGAGCCGCCGGTACCGGCCGGTCGGGGTCCCTGGCGGCATGGCTCGGGGCGGCAGGTGGGCCGAGGTCTAACTCACTATCGGACGGCGGCCCGCCGCGGGGCCGGCGGCTTTGCACGCCGCCGGCGGGGGCGGGGCCAAGCCGGCCCCCTTTGCCGGCGGCCAGGAGCGCGGGAGCGCTCGGCCGCGACGGCCCGGTGGCCCGAGCGTACCGCGGTCGTCGCCGCCCTCCGATCCCGGCCGCCGAGGACGGCCCGCCCCGGACGGGGACGGTCAAGCCGGGTTGACATCCACCCCATATGCCCGAGGGTCGCCGAGGGGGATGATGCTCGCCCGGGCGAGGCCGCCCACGCACGTGGCGCTCGCGGCGGTTCTCGTCACCGTCGGCGTGCTCGCGTCGGTCGGCGTGTACCTCCTTCTGCCCTCCGCCCCGGCGGTCTCTTCGAACGTCACCCTGTCGATCGTGCGCGCGCCGGGGAGCTCGGCCTACGGCTTCTCGACGGCGACGGTCACGGTCCCCGGAGACACGCTGGTCCACTTCACGATCGTCAACTACGACCCCACGGTGCACGGCGCGCTCGCCGGGAGGAACGGAACGATGGGGACGTGGATGGGGCGGGAGATGATGGATCCCGGCAGCGGGTCCTGGTCGAACGTCTCGGGTCTCCCCAACGGTGAGATCAGCCACACCTTCACGGTCACCGGGGACGGGTACGACCTCAACGTCCTCATCCCGCCGGCCGCGGCCTCCGGCCCGCCGTCGATCGTCCAGTTCTGGCTCCCCACCCACGGAACGGCGGACCTCACCTGGGCGTGCGATGCCGACAACATGGGCGGGATGATGGGCGGCGGTGGCGCCTGGATGACCGGCAGCTTCGACATCGACTGAGCCCCCGCGGACCGGGGCCGCGTCCCGGTTCAGCGGGGCCGCTGGAGCAACCCGAGCGCCCCGAGCGCCAGGGCGACCGCCGCGCCCACCGCGAGGTAGACGAGCGAAGGGGCCACGGCCGCGACGGCGATGACCCCCGCGAGGCCCAGCGCGGCCCCGACGACGGGCACGAGCCCGCCGCCCGGTGAGGCCACGGCCGGGGTCGGCTCGCCTTCGCGCACGTCGAGGACCGGGGGCGGGAGGATCCGGCTCGCCGGCACGATCGGGCGATGGCGCTCGGGGCGGGGCAGCGCGAGGTCCCGCTCGGGGGAGCGGAGCATCGGAAGCAGGAGCCCGGCCACGGCCAGGAGGGCGAGCCCGATGAACACCGGGTCGAGGACCCCCTCGAGCGGCGGGTTCGGGGCCAGGCCGTGGCCGAGCGCGGAGGCGAGGGCGTGGACCTGGGCGCCGTCGACCCGGTACCACGCCGGCAGGAACGCCGAGGCGGGGGCGGGGCCGCCGAGCGAATCGACCGCCGCCCGGGCCATGACGACCTCGATGAGCCCTCCCTCGAGGACGAGGAGGGCGAGGCCGAAGCGGTCGATGACCGCGGCCGTGACGCCCGCGAACCAGAGCGGAAGACCCAGGAGGAGCCCCTCGCCGAGCGCGCCCACGATGCCGGTCGGGACGCTCTGGCTGAGCCAGGCCGAGACGCTGACCACCGTCGCGATCAGCGCGGAGGGAAGGACCCCGGCCAGCAGGAGCCGGGGCCGGGCGATGGCGAGGAGCGGGAGCGCCGCCGCGGCGGCCGCGAAGAGCGCGAGGAGCGGGAAGGGCCCGACAAAGCGGAGGGTGACCGCCAGGCCGTAGACGAACACCGGAAGGACCGCGGCCGCGGCGACCCATCGGGGGGGGTCGGTCACCGGGCCCACCCCCACGCACGGATCTGCGTGTAGGCGTAGAGGACCCGGTCGCCGGCGCCGCGCCGGTCGAACGTGAACGACGGCAGCCCCTCGCTCCGCGTGACGGCCAGGGAGGAGCGCAGGCGTCCCCGGTCGGCGGCGATCGCCCACTCCATCGCCTGGGTCGGCGGCGCCTCCTCGGGGGCCGGGTAGAACCCTCCGCGGTTGGCGACGAAGAGGTAGGGATGGTGGCCGTGGGCCCGGAGGTTCGCGTTCGCCGCGCGCAGGCCTTCCATGTTCCCGTCGAGCGCCGAGAAGATGAACAGGTGGGTCGGGCCCCGAAGACGGCGGGACGCCTGCACCAGGAGATCGGGGAGCGAGAACGCGCCCGCGCGGTGGTCGGCGAGCGCGAGGTTGTCGACGATCCGTCGGAAGTGGCCCGGCCCCCGGCCCGGCCCCAGGAACTGGAAGACGCCCCCGGCGTAGGAGAGGAAGCCCATGCGGTCCTCGCCGCCCCGGGCGATGAGGTTGGTGAGGAGGGCGGCCGCCTCGACGGAGACGTCGAGCGCACTGCGCCCCCACAGTCCCGCCCGCATGCCGCTCGAAAGGTCGAGCGCGACCACGAAATCCTGCCGGCTCTCCTGGTCGAACTCGCGGACCACCAGCTGGCGGAGCGTCGATCGTTTCCAGGCGACGTGGCGGATGTCGTCGGACGGCTGGTACGGCCGCAGGCCCCGGAACTCGGTGCCGTAGCCGCGCCGCCGCACCGAGAGCCCGGCCTGGAACCGCGTGAACAGGGCGACGCCGAGCCGTCCGAGGCGACCGGCGATGCTCGGGGGCACGACGGTCAGCGCCCGGTCGGTCCGAAGGGCCGTGGTCCGGACGCAGAAGCCGAAGGCGTCCCGGGCGACGACCACGGTGGGGCCGACCACGTAGGCGCCGCGCACGCGCGGTCGGTAGGCGTAGGCGAGCCGCACGGTGGCACCGGGGACGATCCACGTCAGGGCCCGCGAGCTGCCCCGGATCGGGTCGAAGGCGTCCGGAACGACGTCGAAGACCTCCGCCCGGAACGGGACGCGGCCGCGGTACGTGAGCTCGACCGTCGTCGGCACCTCGCCGTCAGCGGGGACGCGGCGCGGGCCGGGGTCGCGGCGGGATTCGAAGCGCGCGGGGCCGAGCGTCCGATGGGCCGCCTCGAACCCGATCATCTCGGTGAGGACGAAGGCGATCGCCGCGACGGCGACGAGCTCGAGGACGAGGTTGAGCGAGTAGAGCGCGAGGAGGAGCGCGCCGAGGGCGCCGGCGACGGCCTCCCAGCCGCGCCGCGTGATCACGGTACCGTCCGCCGCCTACCGGGGCACGACGGCCTTCGCGAGGCTGTCGCCGACGATCTCGCGCAGGACCGGTTCGACCCCGCTGCGACCGCTCGTGTACTGCTGGGTGACGACCTCGGGGTGCAGGAGCAGGCGGTGATTGAGGACCCAGAAGGCGAGGCTCTTCGCATCCTCGGGGGTCGCGTAGGCCCGCCCGTCCAGCAGGGCCGCGGCCTTGACCGCGCGGACGAACTGGACCCCCGAGCGCGGCGACGCTCCGATGAGGACCCGCGGGTCCGCGCGGGTCGCGCGGATCACGCTGGCCATGTAGCGGAGGACCTCGTCGGAGATCCCGACCCGGAGGGCCCGGTCGCGGAACGCGTCGAGCTCGCCGGCCGTGAGGGGGGAGCGCGGCGGGCCCTCCTCGAGGACGGCCCCGTGCCGCCGCATGATCTCGACCTCGGCGGCCTCGTCGGGGTAGTCCATCAGGATGCGGAACAGCAGGCGGTCGAGCTCGGCCTCGGGCAGCGGGTAGGTCCCCTCCTGCTCGACGGGGTTCTCGGTCGCGATGACGATGAACGGCCGCGGAAGCGGGTAGGTCACCCCGTCGACGGTCACCTGGTGCTCCTGCATCGCCTCGAGGAGCGCCGACTGGACCTTCGGCGGCGCCCGGTTGATCTCGTCCGCGAGGATGACGTTCGCGAAGACCGGCCCGCGCCGGAACTCGAAGTTCTGCGCGGCCGGATTGAGGACGACGGTCCCGACGATGTCCGACGGGAGCATGTCCGGCGTGAACTGGATGCGCTTGAACGACAGCGCGAGCGTCGAGGCGAAGCGGCGCACGAGGAACGTCTTCGCGAGGCCCGGCACCCCCTCGAGGAGGACGTGGCCCTCGGAGACGAGGGCGACGGCGAGCAGGCGGACGACCTCCTCGTAGCCGATGACCGTCTCGGCCACGGCCTCCCGGAGCGCGGCGAGCATCCGGGGGGCCTCGGTCTCCGGCACGGCGGTCCGCCCGTCTGGCGCGGTGTCGGTCGGGACGGACGCTCCGGTGGCCGATGGGGTCGTCATGCGGATGGCTCCAGTTCGTTGACGAGGGCGCGGGTGCGGCCGAGGGCCGCGTCGACGCGGGCGTAAAAGCGGCGCTCGTCCTCCTCGGGGCGGACCCAGAAGCGCCAGCGGATGAAGAACCGGCCCTCGCGCTCCAAGGCCCGGGCGTGCTCGTGCAGGAGCTGCCGCGCGGTGCGCCGGATGCGCGGGACGGCCGCCGGCGGAGCGCCGTTGAACGGATACCACCGCCAGGGCAGGTGGAACGCCGATCGCCCGTAGACCCGGACCGTGGCGCGGTCGAGCTCCTCGGCCGCGACCCCCAGCACCCGGGAGTACGACCGGTCGAGCACCGCATGGTACATCGCCGAGACCATCTCGCCCGACGGTTCCTCGTGCGTGGGGCGGAACTTCGGCGGGATCGCATTCCCGCCGGACGGGCGCCAGGCGACCCACGCGACGAGCGCCCAGGCGGCCAGCAGCAGCGGGATCGAGAACGTCGGCTCGGTCAGGAACGCCACGACGAACGCGACGATCCCGTTCGGCTCCGTCACCGGGCGCCTCCGTGCGGAGCGAGGGACGGCGCCGGAGGGCTGCGCAGGAGCCGTTCGGCGTAGAGGCCCCACATGCGGCGGTGGCTGTAGATGCTCACGACGAGCTCCGTCGGGTCGGCGGGGGGCCCGGCGGTGGCGCCGTATCGGACCGGGGAGTACAGGGCGAGCAGCCGGCGCAGGAAGTCCGGGATCGGATCCATCTCGGCGGTCATCCCCCGCTCGAGGATCTCCGCGTGGGTCCAGTGCGGCGGGAAGGAGACGTCGAACGCCCGCTCGAGGTCGGAGAGGACGGAAAGGTAGGCGTAGCGGATGGCGCCGGCGCGGTCGCCGAGGCCGTCGCGGCGCTTCGTCTCGGTCACCACCGGCACCTCGAGGGGGCGGATCGTCTCGAGCAGGAGCGCCCGCCGCCGGAACCGGCGGCCGAGGAACCCCTCGGGCGGGCGCGACCCCGCCTCCGCCGCCTCCGCCATCGGATGCACGCCGCCCAGCGCCGGCGGCGGTATAAACCTCCCAGCGGCGTTCCCGCGGGGCGGGATCTCCCCTCGGGAACCCATCAGGCGCCCCGGGCCCGCGCGTTCTGGCGGAGGTAGACCACGTAGGCCGCGCCGGCGACCGCGAGCAGGAGCGGGGCGAGCAGGATGAGGTCGAGCGACGGGCCGCCGGGAGGAAGCAGCGAGAAGACCCCCCGGGTCCCGTTCGGGCCCCCCGGGCACGGCGCCAGCGGCGAGCACGGAGGGATCGGTGTCAGGTTGAGCTCGAGGTGGGTCACGAGCGAGCGGTAGGTGAGGTCGACGGTCGTCGCGTTGTTCAGGTAGCCCGGGGCGGTCCCGGCAACGACGTAGCGGCCCGGCGGGAGGATGTCGGTGAAGTTCGCCCACCCCGCCGCGCCCGTGGTGCGACCGGGGAGGTAGCCGATCGTGACGTTGCCGCCCGGGATCGGATCATGGGTCACCGCGTCGAGCAGGCGGACGCTGACGTTCGCCCCGTAGGCGAGCGTCAGGTTGAGCACGACGACGGTCGCGTTCATCCACGAATGGAACACGGGCCCCCGCGTCGCGTTCGGAAGGAAGCCGGGATAGTCGGCCCGGACGGTGTAGTTGGCCCGGGGCAGGCTGGCGTTGAACCAGCCCGCCGGCCCGGTGGTGAACGGGACCGGGCCGCCGAAGGTGTCGGCCCCGACCGGGACGATCGTCCCGACCGCCCCGACGATGGGGGTCCCATCCGGAACCTCGACGACCTGCACGTCGAACGCCCCGTCGGCGAGGAGCGTCATCGTGAAGCTCAGGTTCCCGGTGTAGGGAACGGACTCCGTGACCGTCGCGTTGGAATAGCCGGGCTTGACCGCTTCGAAGCTCCCCGGACCGCTCGCGCCGGAGAACGGGGTGAGGTTGAGCCACCCGGCGGGATCGGTCAGCCCGAGATCGGTGATCCCGTCGAACGTGAGCGCCACGTAGCTCAGCGGCCCGGTCCCCGCGGACGATGCGCCGAAGGTGCGGATGAAGACGTTCGGAAGGGCGTCGAGGAACACCGTGACGGCGAGGTTCGGGCCGGTCAGATTGACGACGGTGCTGTTCCCGTGGAAGCCGGCGTCCGACGCGAGGATCGTCAGCGGCCCGTGCGGGAGCGCGGAGAAGTTCGCGTAGCCGGCCCGGCTCGTCGGCGCTGCGAAGCGGCCGCAGGCGCCGGAGATGGTCACGCTCGCGTTGCCGAGCGGGCGGCCGGTCGCGTGGGCGACGACCCGCACCGAGAGGTTCGCGGCGGGCGTGCAGTTGGCCCCCCCGCCTCCCCCGCTCCCTCCCACCTGGTCGCCGCCCCAGGTGTTGCACCCCGCCCCGAGGTCGGGGTTCGTATCCAGGAACCACCCGTCGGCGGGCGGCTGGGTCAGGACCGGGCTTCCCCCGAGCAGGAACACCCCCGGGCACTGGTTCGCCGCGAGGAACGCCGCCGCGGCCCCGTAGCGGTTGGGCGGACCGCCCGGGCTCGCCACGAGGTCCCATCGCGCCGGCGAAGGAGTGAACATGTAGGTGTCGTTCAGCGCCGCGTAGCTCGTCGCCCCCGGCTCGAGCCCCATGCCGACGAACGAGACGTTGTCGAGCGGGTCCCAGACCGCGCTCGCCCCACCGCGCGCGGGGAACGAGTCCCCGCTCACCGGGAGCCGGCTCCAGTTGCCGCCCGGACGGTACGCGTACGTCGCGTTGGTGCAGAAGGACGCGCATCCCCCGAACAGGTAGAACGTCCCCTCGGGCGGGGCGAAGACCATCGCCGAGCCGAACATCGGGGGGGGCGCCCCCGACGGCGTGAGCCGGGTCCAGTTGAAGGTGGTGAGGTTGAGCGACCAGGTGTCGTTCCAGAGCACCGAGGCCCCCGAACCGTTGAGCTGGTAGGCCCGATCCCGGCCCCCCTCGAGGATCGCCACCCCCGCCGCGTCGTCCACCGCCATCGCCGCACCTTCCCGCGGCGGGGGGGCCGGCCCGTGGGTCACGTTGGTCCACGTCTGGTTGACGAACGAGTAGACCCAGGTGGAATTGTCGCTCCGACCGTTCGTGAGGCTGGTGAGCCCGCCGAAGAGGACCGCAGAACGGCCCGAACCGAAGGTGGAGAGGGTGAAGTTGGCCCGGGGCGACGGCGCCGACGGGGGCAGGACCCGCTGCCAGTTCCCCGTCGCCTCGCTGACCACGGCCGTGACGTTGGTGAGCCCGTGGTAACCCTCCCCGCCGAAGAGGAGGACGTTGCCCGTCCGGTCGCTCGTCGCCATCGCGGCCCCGAGGCCCGCGACCTCGTTCGCCGGGATCGTGAGCGGCGGATAGAACGGCTGGGGATCCCAGTCCCAGGCTCCCGTCACGAGGGGGGCGGGGGCCGCGGGACGGACGGACGGGAACGGACCGATCGCCGCCGGCGTCGCCGTGAGGGGGGGCCGGGGTGGCCCGGGGCCGGCGATCGACGCCCCGGCCGGCGGAAGGAGGGAGGGGACGAGGAGCAGAAGGGCCAGGGTCGCCACCGCGAGGCCGAGGCCGCCCGGTGCGACCCCCCTTAGGGCGTCCATGCGCGAGACCCAGACGCGCCCGTCAGATAACGGCCCGGGGCGTTCTCACCGGCGGCCGGCGACGGCGCCGGCGCCGGAGGAGAGTGATCACGAGAACCTGGGCGACGAACAGATCGACGAGGAGGTACGGGAGGATGGCGAGGAAGAGGGAGGGCTCCCCCCCGGCGGTGCGGGTCGCGCAGGGGGGAGAGACGAGCTGGAGCGTGAGGGAGCCGTTCGCCGAGGCGCCGGCCGCGTCGGTCACCCGGACCATCACCGGGTAGGTGCCGAAGCTCGCGTAGACATGCGTCACGTTCGGGCCGCCCGAGGCGGTCCCGCCGTCCCCCAGCGTCCACGCGTAGGCGTACGGCGCCATCCCGCCCGTGACCGTCGCCGTGAGACGGGCCGTGACGGGGCCGGATCCGCACCCGGCGGTCGCGGAGGGGCTGTAGCCGGCCACGGCCCGGGTCACCGTCGGCGGATTCGGGGGCGGGGCGGTCCCGGGCCCCGTGAACACCTCGACCGCGAAGACGTCGACCGCCGTGACCCCGAGCTGGTCGACGGCGGTCAGCTGGCCCGTGTACGTGCCGGGCGCGGAGTAGCCGTGGACGACCGTCGACCCGAAGGCCGACGTACCGTCCCCGAAGTCCCAGGTGTAGTTGTAGGGGTAGACGCCGCCCTGGGCGGTCGCCGAGAACGTCGAGATCGTGGGGAACATGTTCACGATCGACGGGGCGGAGACGGAGACGGTCAGCGTGGGGTAGACCGTCACGAGCCGCCCCACGGCGAGGTGGGCGCCGAGCGCGTCCGTCACCGCGATGGTGGCCTCATAGACGCCGGGGGCCGGGTAGGTGTGGGAGACCGGGGCGGAGTCCGCGGCGCTGAGCCCGGGAGAGCCGTCCCCGAAGGTCCAGACCGTCGCGAACGGGGCGAGCCCGCCGGTGAGCACGGGAGAGAGGGTGACGGACAGCGGGGCCTCGCC
The DNA here is from genome assembly GCA_021812305.1 of Thermoplasmata archaeon. Taxonomy (GTDB): domain Archaea; phylum Thermoplasmatota; class Thermoplasmata; order Lutacidiplasmatales; family UBA184; genus Lutacidiplasma. Next base: position 7,799 of record JAKAOB010000004.1, on the reverse strand, counting down.
CGCCGCCGGCGAGGCGGCGAGGGAGCCGTTGAGGGGGAACAGCGCCTCGGTAGAGACCGCGACCGCCGGCAGGGTGATGAGGACGGGGCTCGCGCCGTCCCAGGGGATGACGCGGAGCCCGCTGCCCCCGGTGCCGGGGGGCGGGGGCACGCAGCCCGGAGCCCCGCAGGCATCGAGCGTCACGTTCGAGCCCGGTGGCCCGTCCTCGACGAGCGAGAACGTCGCCTGGAACGAGTCGCCGTTCATGAGCGCGTTCGGGGCGGTCCGGCCATCGCTCCAGTTCCAGCCGAGGGTGAGGGTCCCGTTCGACCGGGAGACCTGCGGGAGGGAGGTGCAGCCGGTCCAGGCGCCGGAGACGGTGGCGCACGAGACCGAGAACCCCGGCGTCGGGGCCAGCGAGACCCCGGGCGGCGCGACGTACGAGATCAACGGGCCGGAGACGATCCCCTGCCCGGCGGCGGGACGGGGGACCGCCCCGAACCCGATTCCGGCGAGGGCGGAGAAGAGCGTCGGGTTCGAAAGGTTCGTCGTGGAACTGTTCAGCGGGTCGGCCCCGAGCCGGCCGACCGTGCCCTGCGGGCAGGTGAAGTCCGAGGGACCGGCCCACGTCCCACCGGTCGCGTTGGCGAGGTCACAACCGGCCCTCAGGACGTTCGTCGTGTCGTTGGCGATCGCCGAGCGGTTCAGGGTGAGAGATGAGTAGGACTGTCTCCAACCCGAGCTGTTCGCGTCGGTCGGGGTCGCATTGAGGTCCACGACATCGACCGTGCACTCCCCTCCGGCGCTCGTCGCGCAGAGCCCGAGCCCTCCCGCGTACGCCGCGACGGAATCCGAGGCATTCCCGTTGTGCGCGGCGACCCATCCTTCGCAGGGAGGCAGGCCGAGGCTGGCGGAGGAGGCGTTGTACGGGCACGAGGGCAGGTCGACGGGGCCAAACGAACAGTTCGCGTAATAGTAGATCAGGCCCGTGCAGGCGTTTTCGGCGTACCGGGGGTCCTGAGGGGCCTCGGACCCGATCACGACCAGGACGTGGTGGCTCGCGTTGGACCATTGGATCCCGCTCCCGTTGAGGCCCGCGTAGACCGCCTGGATCGACGAGCTCTGAAGGTACCCGTCGCCAACGATGTCGACGTCCGTGATGTTGGAAAGCGAAAGGGAGGCGTTGACCTCCGCGCCGAACCGAGAGGCGTTCGCGAACGTCCCGACGGCGGAATAGTACGGCGACCGGTCGCAGTCATCGCTGTTGCACGTCTCGAGGAACTGGGCGAGGCCGAAGGAGACGTTGGTCCCCGGGTGGGCGCCGGAGATCGCGGTCGCGATCGGGCCGGCGTCCTGCAGGAAGAACGGGAGGCCGTTCGACATGCCCGGGAGGACGGCGCAGGTAGTCGAACAGGCCACCCCGTCGAAGACCCCGGTCTCGAGAAGGAAGAGCACCTGGACGCTCGACCAGTTCGGCGGGGTGCCGTTCGTCGACACCGACGCCGTCAGGGTGATCCGGGCGGCGCCGGTCCCGGCCGGGCAGTCCGAGGCGCCGTACGCGCACACGGACGAACCGGAGACCGACGCATTGAGCCGCAGCCACGGGTAGGGGTTCGCCCGCCCGATCAAGACACTCGCCGGGTGGACCAACGCCATCGATACCCCGGACCCCACGGCGCCGGAGGGACCCGGAGCCCCCGGAGCGGTCGCGGGGAAAGCGGGGACCGCGGGGAAGGCCAAGGCGACGACCACGATCGCCAGACCGGCGAGCGTGAGCCCCGGGCCTACGTTCCGGCCCATGGGCCGTCCATTCGTGTCTCGGCTCATAAGGTGAATCGACCGGTACACGCCGGATCCGACATACTTCCCCTCCGGCGCCGAGCCGGAGCCCTAGGCGGGGAACCAGGGACTGACCCAGCTCTCGGGCTCTGGGGCCCCGGCGGCGCCGATCGCCGGGGGTCGGGGCCTGGCCCTCCCGGCCCGCCAGCGGACGAACTGGACGGTCTTCGCGCGGTGGCACGGACGGCAGACCGTCTGCAGGTTCGCGAACTCGAGCGGACGTCCTCCCGCCGCGAGCTCGATGACGTGGTCGACCTCGAGCTCCCGCGCCCGGAAGCGCCGCCGGCAGATGCGGCAGGTGTAGCGGTCCCGCCGCAGGACCACGACGCGCGCCGCGTCCCAGAAGTAGTGCCCGTGGAAGCGCCACCGACACCGGCTCGAGCAGTACGGCGAGCGGCCGCTGGGGAGCGCGCCCGCGCATTCCACGCAGCGCCGCCGGCGGCGGGCCTCGGCCTTCCGGCCGGACGCCTCCGTCCGCCAGGCGTCGGCGTTGTTGAGGACGACGACCCGCCCGCGGGGGGGTGCGGGCGGCGCAGGGCCGGATGGCGCCACGACCCCGAGGACCGGGCCGCCCGGGTCAAATGCCTCTCGCTCCACCGGCAGCCGCGCGACGGCCGGTTGAAGTAGCGCGCGAACCTGTCGCCCCGGGCGCGCCGATGGACCTCCTGTCGCTCGGGCTGCTCGTCGCGGTATACGCCGCCGTGATCGTCCGCCAGCTCACCGCGCGCGGACCGTCGGTCTGGCTGAGCTTCGCGATCGGCGGGTTCGCGACCGTCGCGGTCGGCATCCTCCCCCTTTCGGGGGCCGAGGGGGCGATCGCCGAGGCGGCCCCGGTCCTCGTCTTCCTGTTCGCGCTCTTCCTCTTCGCCGCCGACCTCGAGCGCGCCGGGGCGATCGACCACGTCGCGCGGTGGCTCGTGGGACGGGCCGGTCGGGCCGAGACGCTTCCGTTCTACCTGTTCGTGGGCTTCGGGCTCTTGTCGGCGTTCCTCGTCAACGATGCGCTGGCGCTGCTCGGGGTCCCGCTCCTGCTTGTCATCGCCCGCCGTCTGGAGATGGACGCCAAGCCGCTCCTCCTCACCCTCGCCTACGCCGTGACGGTCGGCAGCGTGCTGACGCCGATGGGCAATCCGCAGAACCTTCTGGTGTCGCTCTCGAGCGGCGTCGCGGCGCCGGTCGCGGTCTTCCTGCGCTACCTCCTGGTGCCCACGCTCGTCAACCTCGCCCTCGGCGGGTGGTACCTCACGCGGGTCTTTGGCCCTCGGCTCGCGCCGCACGCCCGGGCCTTCACCGAGCTGCGGTCGCAGGCGCCGCGGCTGTTCCCCGAGGGCGGCTGGCGTCGACGGCTGATCGAGTACCCCTCCCTCTGGCTGTTCCCGGTCACGATGACCGTGATCGTGACCGTCTCGGTGACCAGTGTCCTCGTGGGGGGGCCGTCGGTCCCGGTGGAGGCGATGGCGTTCGGGGGCGCGGTGGTCCTGCTCGCCGCCTCGCCCCAGCGCTCGGCCGTACTGGCCCGGGTCGACTGGTCGATCCTGCTCCTGTTCGCGGGGCTCTTCGTCGTCGTGAACGGTGCGATCGCCGGCGGGGTCCTCGGTGCCCTCGAGGGGCTCTACCCGATCCCCGGCCCCGGGGCGGGCGGGATCGGGCTCCTTGCGATCACCGGCACCAGCCTCGGCGGCCCCCAGCTCGTGAGCAATGTGCCGTGGGTGGCGCTCCAGATCCCCGTCCTGCACGCCCTGGGCTACACCGGCGCGACGCCGGTGGCGTGGGTGGCGCTCGCCGCGGCGAGCACCCTCGCCGGCAACCTCACGCTCCTCGGCGCGGCGAGCAACCTCATCATCGTCGAGCGGGCCGAGCGGGATCGCCTGCGCATCGGGCTCGGCGAGTTCGTGCGCCACGGCCTGCCCCTCACGGCGATCACCGTCTCGGTGCTCGTCGGGCTGCTCTGGATCGGGCTCTAGGCCGGCGGGGGCGGAGGCGGCGGCGGAGAGCCGCCCGGGCTCGGGCCGCTCATCAGCTGGAGGTAGGCGTCCTCCAGGACCGACCCGACGGTCGCGAAGTTGAGGACGGGGGCGATCTGCTGGCACGCCGCGAGGAGCCGCGCGCGGCTCGGGTCCGAGCCGTCGAAGCCGAGGCGGTAGCGGCGGTCGCTCAACGGCTGGATCGAGCTCGTGATCCCGCTGAGCGGGGCCAGGGCCGCAGGGGCGACCGGGGCGGTGAAATCGACGTCGATGAAGCGGGCGCGCATCCGCTCGGAGAGGGCGGCGACGGAGTCCTGGAGGAGGATCTTCCCCCCGTTGATGAAGATCACGCGGTCGCAGATCTCCGTCACCTCGTTGAGCAGGTGGGAGCTCATCAGGATCAGGCGGTCCTTCTTCAGCTCGAGGAGGACGTTCCGCACGGCGACCCGCTCGGCCGGGTCGAGGCCGCTCGTCGGCTCGTCCAGGAGCAGGACCGAAGGCTCTGCGAGGAGCGCGCTCGCGATGACGACGCGCTGGCGCTGGCCCTTCGAGAGCTTCCCCGTGCGCCGGTCGAGCGGAGGCAGCTCGAGCTTCTCGTTGTAGAGCTGGATCTGCCGTCGGGTCTCGTCCGCCGGCAGTCCCCTCAGCTCGGCGACGTACTCGAGCGCCTCGCGGACCGAATGCATGGCGTACGGCTCGGGCGTCTCGATGACGCTTCCCACGTCCCAGAGCGCGCGCTTCGGATCGTCCAGGACATCGACCCCGTTGATCATCGCCTGCCCGCGCGTGGGGCGCAGGAGGTGCGTGAACAGCTTGAGCGTCGTCGTCTTGCCGGCGCCGTTCGGTCCCAGGTAGCCGACGGCCCCCGGCCGGTCGTAGTCGAACGTCGCGTTGTCCAGCGCGACGAACGCGCCGTAGGATTTCGAGAGCCCCACCGCCTGGATGCTCGGCATGGCTACCCCTGGCTCTCCTTGCGGTCGTAGACCAGCAGCGCGAGGGCGAGGAAGAGGACGAAGTAGCCGAGCATGATCGCCGCCGCCTCGGCCGGGTAGGGATGGTAGGTGATGACGCGGATCCGTCCGACCCCAAGGACCACCCGGTGCGAGATCGTGGAGCTGAACACCTCGGAGATCGCCTGGCCGGCGTACTGGATCGAGAACCACGGTTCGATGTCCGCGAGCTCGAAGACCCCGTCGACGATCGAGAAGCCGAGGAACAGCACGAGGACCGAGACGATCATGCCGACCGCCGGGCTGCGGATGAGCGCGCTGAAGGAGAACGCCGCCGACAGCGCCCCCAGCAGGAACAGGATCATGAGGCCCACGCTGAGGCCGAGCGTGGCGAACGGGACCGCCCCCACCCCGAAGAAGTAGGCCGCCCCGAAGACGCCCAGGGCGACGTAGACGAGCCCGATGGCGAACGCGGCGAGGAAGGCGGCGAGGTAGCGGCCGAGGAGCAGGACCCAGCGGCGGACCGGCTGCACGAGCATGTAGTAGCCGGTCGGGCTGCCGAAGTCCATCGAGATGGCGTCTCCGCCGAGGAGCGCCGCGACGAGGATCGCGTCGACGGCGAGCTCCCCGTAGAACCCGGCCAGGTAGTCGCTCGCCGTCTTCGCTCCGGAACCGAAGACGGCGACCTCCAGCACCAGGACGATGAGCGAGACCGCGAGCGTGAAGGCGAGGAGCCCCGCGAACCGCCACGTCCGCAGGTAGAACTGCAGCTGCCGTCGGAGCGCGACGAAGAACTGCTCGCCGTCCCCAACGACCGGTTGCGCCATGGTCGGTCGCTGTGCCCACCTCCGGGCCGTATAAGTGGCCGACGGGGGGGCGCGGCCGAGCCGGGGCCTTAACTGCCCCGGTGGCTGGGCCGGCCGTGGGCTTTCCGCTGAAGGATTGGATCGACGCCCACGCCCGCGTGCCCCACCACCTGGCGCGCAGCGGGATGTACGGCACGGTCGCCACCGTGCAGGCGGCGCTCCGCGAACCGGAAGTACCGGATGCGGAGCGCCTGCGCGAGGAGATCGGCGACGTGGTCGAGGTCTCCGCGCGCCGCGTCTTCCTGACGCACGGAGCGACCGAGGGGAACACCGCGGTCCTCTTCTTTCTCGCCGGGCGGCTACGCCGCCACGGCGGCCGGAGCCCCCGCGTCCGCGTCCCGGTCCCGGAGTACCCCCCGCTGTGGGAGGCCGCCGAGCTCGCCGGCTTTCGGCGGTCGGCGCCCGGCGCCGCGGCGGACCTGGCCGTCTTCTCCAACCCGAACAACCCTACTGGCCTGAGCGCGACCGGGCCCGAGCGGGCGATGCTCCTCGACGGAGTCCGCGCCGCGCTGGTCGACGAGACCTTCCGGGAGTTCGGCACGGCGCCGTCGCTCGCGCGGGGCGGCGACCCCCGCCTCTTCACCACCGGCACGTTCACGAAGGTCTACGGCGCCGATGCGCTCCGCGTCGGCTACGTGGTGGTGCCCGACGAGCTGCGGCGACCCTTCGCCGGCTTCCACGGGGTCCTGCTCGACGAGCTGCCCCCGGCGTCGGTCGCCGGTGCCCGGGCGATCCTGGCCCGGCGGCCGGCCGTGCTGCGCGAGGTCCGCGGCCGGTTCCAGCGGAATCGCCGTGCCCTCGCCCGGGCGGTCCCGGGCGTGCCGGCGCTCAGCGCCCCGGTCTGGTTCGATCGGGGAAAGGACGGGCTTGACGGCGACCGTCTCCAGCGTCGCGCGGTGCGCCGGGGGGTGCTGGTCTGCTCGGGGTCGTACTTCGGCGACCCCACGGGCGTGCGGCTCTGCCTCACCCAGACCTCGTTCCCCGACGATCTCGCCGCGTACCTGAGGGTCCGGGACGGGGCGCCGGCAGGATAGGGCGCCGACGGATCACGGGGATCCGGCGTCGTCGTCCTCGCGCAACGCGGCGTCGACCCCTCGTCGCGCGGCCGGGACGAAGCGGAACGGTACGACCCGGGTGGGCACCGGGGGTCCCTGCTGCTCGCGCAGGAACGATGCGGCGAACCGTTTCGCGCGCTCCGGGTCGGCGGACTGGGAGATGAGGAAGCCCCGGGCGAGCTCGGTGAGGACCGCCCGGGCCGGCACGACCTCGGCGATCGGCCGGGTGTCGGGAGGCGTCGCCGGCCGCCAGCGCCCCTCCCGTCGATCCATGCTAGTCGTCCGACCCGGCCGCCCCCATAAACCCGACAGTTCCATCGGACGGGCGGCGCGGTGAGCCGGCGCGACGGCGTGCCGCGCCGGCGCACGGCGCATACCCTTTTGGGCGGGGATGCCGTCACGGATTGGGAGACTCCATGAGCCAGAGCACCCGCCGGTCCACCGCACGCGCACCCGCCGCGTCCGAACCCACCGCCCCGTCGCAGGGCGTTCGGATCCGGACCCCGATCCCCGGCCCCAAGGCGAAGAAGATCGTCGAGGCGGACACCCGCCTCCTCATGACGAGCACCAAGACCTCGCCCGTCACCGCGGCGCGGGCGAAGGGGGTCTGGGTGGAGGACGTCGACGGCAACCGCATCCTCGATTTCACGAGCGGGGTCGGGGTCCTGAACGTCGGCCACTGCCATCCGGCCGTCGTCCGTGCGGTCCAGGCCCAGGCCGCCGAGCTGATGCATTTCGCGGGGACGGACTTCTACTACGAGAACCAGACGGTCCTCGCCGACCGGCTCACCCACCTGACCCCCGGCACGTTCCCGAAGAAGGTCTTCTTTACGAACAGCGGCACCGAGAGCGCCGAGGCGGCGCTCAAGCTCGCCCGCTGGAACCGCCAGCGCCCGATCACGATCGGCCTGCTCGGTGCGTTCCACGGTCGCTCGATGGGATCGCTCACGATGACCGCGTCGAAGACAACGCAGCGCGCGCGCTTCGACGCGTTCGCCGGCGGAGGTCACCACATCCCCCCGCCGAACTGCTTCCGCTGCCCGTACAAGCTCGAATACCCGAGCTGCGACCTCTACTGCGCGAAGATCCTCAAGGAGCTCTACTTCGAGACGTCGATCCCACCGGACGACGTCGCCGCGTTCATCG
>JAKAOB010000003.1 GCA_021812305.1 Thermoplasmata archaeon | reverse complement strand
CGTGATGGGAAGCTGGCGGGCGCGGGGCGAGAACCCGGCGGATCGACTCTACGCCGCCCTCACCTGATCGCTCGCTCCGTCAGGGGCTAAACACGTACCTCGTTTTCAACCGATCCGCCAAAGAAGGCAACCTCGACGCGCTTTCCCTCTGTCCTCAGCCGCTCTACCGCCGGGACGAAGTCGCGATCTCCGGAAACAAGAATCGCGACGTCGAACGCATTTCTGAGGGCGGCCACGAGCATCTCGGTGGCGAGGGCGACATCCACCTCCTTTTGCTGGCCCTCCTCTTCGAAGGCAACTTCTCTTGCGACTACGCGGAATCCAAGGTACCGAAGGGCGTCGTGAAGGCGTTTCTTGGGCTCTATAGATGTTCGATCTGCCGAGGAGACTGCATCGAAGACGTACGCACCGATTAGCCGCCGTGGGCCGACGAGCTCCTTCACTAGTCTGTAGTAATCCAGCCGGAAACCACTAGACTCCTTGGATCGAACCGAGCGCTGGACATTTGCAAGATCGATGAAGACCATTACCCTGTCTTGTGAGTCCTCTGTTACCAGCATTCTACCGTACCTGTGGGAAGTGAATCACGGTGGCCGGATGTGGGACGCCTTGGGGATCGCCCTCCACGCGTGCGGTGCGGGCCACGTATCCGACTCCAGGAGAAGCCAGCTCCCGGAGCCGTTCACCCGCACCGTCTGAGAAGTTCGTGTCGACCCACCGGTCGTAGCGAGGGGCCAGCGCGAAGGCCACTTTGGTCTGGGGCTGGTCGGCCAGGCCCCTCAACACGTCGTCGGGGTATTGAGTTGCCAAGACGAGACCGTAGCTCGCGCGTCGCCCACGATGAAGAATCTCTGTCAGCCACTTTCCCATCTTGTCGGTATAGTCCTTGGCGCTCGCGCCGCTAAATCCAGCGGGGACCAAGCGCGTCGCCTCGTCTACGATCAAGATGATCGGGCACGGGTGCTGCGGCTGCCGGCGTTTCGCCACGTCAAAGAGTGTCAGGAGAGCGAGGCCCGCGGCGCGGATTCTGTCCCCGCCCAGGAGGTTGGACACATCGACGACAGACACCCGGCCCGGCTGTAGGAGCTCGTCCACAGTTAGGGGCTCGGTCTCGGGAAGATCAAACACATCCCAGCAGCTATCCGACGCAGCGCGTACAATTGCTGCTCTCATCGCAGTGTTGATTCCGAGCGGCAGGTTCACTCCAGCGATGGCAGCGGTCGCCTGGGCCGCCGTCACCGATCTTTGGGCAGCTTGGGCATGCCTCCAGAAGAGTTCAGCACCCTGAATCCACGCCCTCTCCGACTTTGTCGGAAGCGTGGCGGGGAACACCACGGTATCCTGAGGCGGAATGTCTGCAAACCGGAAGCTTCGAGCCTTCGTCCCTATCGAGTGGTATCTGAAATCCCTCACGCCGTGAGGGGCGATTCCGAGCTCCTCGAGGGAGCGGCGAAGCTCGGGCCGGACTTCGGTCGCTAGGTCTGCGTACTCCTTTCTGCCCTCAGCATCGAGGATTACAACCGCCGGCCGAAGGCTATGAGGGAAGGCGGCCGGATCTCGGTTTGCGATCGCGCGGGCGAGGCACGAAATGAAGTTGGTCTTTCCTCCGCCCATTCCTCCGACAACGAACAGCGATCTGTAGATTGCCTCCACCGGGAACCAATACTGGAGCCTTGTGGGTACCCCCTCCTGCCAGCCGAGGCAGACGCCAGAGTCGGGGAAGCCCATCAGGGAAAGGTCTTGAGTACGCGGCCACCGCAGACGGTAACCTCCCATTGCCTTCGGGGTCCAAGGGCGAATCTCGGCGCCCTGTTCGGACGCAGGGTATGCCTCGCGCAAGATCTCGAACGTACTATCAACGTACGTCGTGCTCGTTGGAGCTCGCTCAATCGTGCTTGAGGTTTCGACCGTGGTCTGCCCGATTCGGGCGAACACCCGAATGAGCGGAGATTTCGGGTTAGACGGGTCGCTATGTGACTCTGCGATAACCGGGAGCCCTTTCGTGACCGCAATGTTCGGTATCTCGGGCACATAGAGGATGCCGTTTACAACATACCCGCCGGCACGGCTCATTGTCGGCGGTGACGGCCCGATGGCGCCGATCACCCCGTCCTCGGTAGGGGTGTGAGTTGAGTCCACTTGTCTCGCGCTTCCTCGTGAAGCTTCGATTCGGTTACCCCCGCCCGCTGGGGACTTCGCAGCAGAGTCGAGAGTCGAGCCTTCCCTCGAGCCGTCATCAGGAGGACTTCTTCTCTCGGAAGCTTTGGCTGGGATATCTCTGGCGTCCTCCTTCACCTGCTCGCTTGCACCTCGCGATTCATGCCTCTCGGGTGCAGCCACAAATGACTCGACCTGCAGCGCTTGCGTCCGGTTGCCAAGGACTACCTGCGTGATCGAGACAGGTCCCTCGGTGCCTCTGGAAACGCGCTCGAGCGTCCCAGGAGTCAGGACATGGAGGTCGCGCCTGCTACCGACCGAGTCGAACCGCCACACCGAAGTCTGTTTTCCGATGTTCGAAACTATGTCGAACTCAGGATCGGAGAAGGAAGGGGATTGCCCGAAGAGTCTCACGACTCCTCGGTGTACGTCGAGCTGTCGATACTTGCCTGCTGGTCCCGCCTCCTGAATGATCCTCGATGAAAGCCACTCGCAGAACTGGGCTAGCGCGTCATGATCTGGCTCGCCAAGCCTCGACGACTCGAGCAGTCCGATTTCCCGAACCTTCCGCTGCACATCTTCTGAACTCAAGGGCCGAGACCGATGGAGCGCGCGCCAGACACTTTCTGCAACGCGCCTTGCCTGCTGCCGGCAGTCGCTCGCGGTCACATTAATCAACGGCCCCCGAAGTCGTCGAAAACCTTGAGGCTAGCGAAAGCATCATCAACCGACGGTGCGGCGGACTGGGGGCATACTTGCTGGAACGGGCACCACCCACATGTTTGTGGCGACGGGGCACCGGTCGGCGGATCCAGCGAGTGACGCACCAGCATCACTCGATGGGCTTGCCGACGCACTTTACCTTCCCAGGCGGGCCCGAACCTGAATCTGTCGGAGGAGCCCTCGCGAAGATATTGCACTTCGCACGTACTCACCACCAGTCCTTCTACGTTCTGAGCCAAGTATGCATACGCCGCGACCTGGTACCGGTTTGCTGACCGATTCGCATCATTCGGTGGGCTCGTCTTTAGCTCGACAGGCCGGGACTTCGTGCCGTCCCGCCAGAGCTCATCGCAGAATCCGTGCATCCTCAGGCCCGAGTCGAACCATTCTGCTTCGGTTCGCTCTGGTGTGCAGGCGTTCGCGAGGTCGACGCCCCTCAGCCCAAGATTCCAAGCGTCACGAGCCCTATCGGCCCTCCCCCGTTCCATGCCAAGGAGGCGGCCGGTCCATTCTGACCTTGCCCGAGCGGCCGGGTCGCCGAAGACATGGAGGTAGTAGTGGCGCTCGAAGGTAGACTCAATCAGCGCTCTCAGCCGCGCCTCAACGTCTTCATTCCATAACTTGGATTCAGATTCTGCTTGGAGGTAGATTCCTCGCTGCTCCATCGAGATCGCCTCTCTGGCGGCATGCACGATTTGTCCAATCGCCAGGCCCAGTGAAGGGGCAGCCGTCTCCGACGGCCATCGCGCTGCATGCCAGAGTTGTAATGGGCAGAGCTCAACGAGGCGTAGATCGGTCGGGCTGACCCCGTCCGAGCCAAGTGGCAAGTCTGGCGGTGGATTCGATGGTTCTGGCGCCTTGATCAAGCGGCCAACCCGGGGAGTCGGACCCTTCGCCCCGACCTTAGCGAACTTCGTTGAACGAAAGCGACGGAGACTCTTCCGCCGCAATCCCTTGCTGTTTGTCATACCGGACGGACGGGCCGCGACGGATGCGTTCGGGTGCGATTCCAGTAAGGGCTCTTGCACCCCGGGCACCGCTTCGGCTCACGCGAGATTCTTGGAACCCACTTGTGCCCGCACCGCAAGCACTCCCACCCGGTGACCGAGTAAGTCGTGCGAGGCACAGCTCAGGGTACGTTGCGAGAGTACATATGGGAGTATGCTATCAGTTGTTAGCATATGCGCCCCCTCCTCCTCCACGGCTTCGGCACGTCCCTACGAGTCAACGGCCGCACACTCGAAGTCGACTGGCGTTCCGAGGGTCGAAAGGAGTCCTACCGCCCTCAGCAGCTCCCTTTCGACTCGGTCGTCGTCGACTCCCTGGCGGGGTCGGTCAGTTTCGAGGCGCTCCGGTTCCTCGCGATCCATGACGTGCCCGTAACCCTCCTCCGCTGGAACGGGACGGTCCTCTCCACGATCCTGCCCCGGGGGCCCTCGAACGGGGAGCTCAGGGTCGCTCAGGTCCAAGCCTACTCGAACCCCGCCAGCCGTCTCGGGATCGCCCGCGAGTTCATCCGGGAGAAGGTCTCGAAGACCGTCTCCCTTGCCGAGCACCTGAGCCGGACCCTCCCGGTCGAACCGGACCCCATCCGGAAGGAGGGTGGCTCCGACCAGGGCCGCTCCCTCAACGATCTTCGGGTCTACGAGGCCCGAGTCGCCCAGGCGTGGTGGAAGGAGTACACAAAGGCCGTTGAATTCCTATGGCCCGCGGCGGGCTTTGTCTCCCGGCGATCCCCTCAGCGCTCCTGGAACAACTCCGCGGCTGACCCGACCAATGCCCTGCTCAACTACGGTTATTCCCTTCTCGAATCCCTTTGCCGATCCTCTTTGGTTTCCGTCGGCTTGCTTCCGGAGATCGGCTTTCTTCATGAGACATCCCCAGCGAAGTTGCCCTTGGTCTACGATCTCCAAGAGCCGTTCCGCTGGCTCGTAGACCTCTCGGTCCTCGAAGTCCTCCGGGACAAGAAGCTCGACCGGAAGCGGGACTTCATCGTGACCGAGAATTACCATGTCCGACTCCGGCCGGCCGCCGCTAGGGCGCTCATCGACCGCCTCTCGGCCAACATGAATCGCAAGGTGGCGGTCGGGGGCCGGAACTACTCCTACGAGTCCCTCGTTACCGAGGCTGCCCGTGGTCTTGCCCGGTACCTCACCAAACCAAACGGAAGGCTCCACCATACGGTTCCGTTCCATACCGGGGAATCCGGCCACGTCGAGACCGGCATCGCCGAGAGGGTCGCGGCAATGTCCTATGCCGAAGCCCGAAAGCTCGGGATCTCGAAGGCGGGGTTATGGGACATGAAGAGGAGGGCGGCAGTGGGGAAGCCGGTCCGCCTATATGGTAAGATACGGAATCGTATCGCCCATATAGTATAGTTCGGGGGCAGTCTTGCCTTATCCTATGATAGGGAGCGCGGTCCGCTCGTCGTCCTATATATATTAATATATCAGACGGCGAGATTGGGCTGGCCACTTCCTACGTACATGTTTATGTGACTCCGCCCCCACCGAATTCGCCTGTAGCTGTCCCTGCGCGTACCACTACGCGTGCGTGTACTGCGTGCGTGTGCGTCGCGTGCGAGCGGGGGGCGGGCGCGGGTGAGTGCGGGCGTTAGGCCTTCGACCGCGAATTCCGTACCTTGGCCTTCCTGCGCCGGTCCCCCTTCACCTCTCTGGCCCCCAGCTCTCGGAGGCGTTCCATCGGATCGTAGTCCCACGAGGTGCGGAACATCAGACCGACGTAGTGGCCGCCTCCGAGCATCCGAGGGATCCGCGAGGGTTGGGGCCGGAAGGTCTTAGGGTCACCCCGGAACAGCCTCGATAGCGAGTCCGCGTATTCCTCGGCATTCACCAAGGGGTCCATCTGCCATGCATAGACGCGTTGGTCCTTCATCTTGGGGCTGACCCCGAGGAAGTGGAACCAGTTGCAGATGGGGCACGACATGAAATCGGCAAGCCCGAGGGTCCAGACTTGGGTTCGGACGATCTTCGCCGTAACGGGGCAGTTCGTCCATTCCAGACGCATCGGCGTATCGTGATACGGACCGCCGAGGTGGACGATAGAGGCAGGTTTCGGGGTAGAGTCCGGCGGTATCTCCGCGGCCTCCTTCGCGTCTGCGAACGATTTCTCGTTGAGCAGCCCGTAGAGGAACCCCTCGGGGCCGCGGTATCGGCCAATCTCCTTGACGGTCCCTTGTCCGATCCCGCGGACCAGGATCGCGAGGTGAGCCTTGGCTGTCCTATCGGAGCACGGCCGCCATCGCTCCGCGTAGGCTGCGACCGTCTTCCCGTAGGTCAGGCCCCGGCCCTTGTCCTTGAGACAGGGAACGAAGCGATCCTCCAGTTCCTCGGGTGACCAGCTATGTCGGGGCATAATTTCACGTAGCGTCACTATACTACTTATGCACTGTGAAGAAACATAGACCTACCGAGGGCAATGGTCGACGTGGCGAGCGGGGCCGAACCCCCCGAGAGGGTGCGGACCGTAGCGGGTCGCCCCCGAAAGGTGACGGCTGAGAAACTACGCGAGATCACTTCGCTCCGAGCTTCCGGGGCCGCCTGGCCCGAGATCGCTCAGCGGCTCGGCCTGAAGGCCGAGACATGTCGGAGGGCGGCTTGGGCCGCGAAAAGGGCCCGGGGGGGCGTGGGAAACTCCCCGGACCCCGTGAACAATCCCGCCGAGGGGGCGTAGAATGCCTCCCCGCCGTTTCTCGCGGAAGTACGCGTCCTACGAGCAATGGGCTGCCGGGCAGCCGCAACGAACCCCCTACGCCGCCAGGATCGCCCGAACCCACGCCCGGTATCCGACCGCGACCCTCAGTCAGCTCCGAAGGCACCCCCGGACTGAACAGCGGCCGCTATCGGCTGTTCCTCGGGCTCCGGCGTTCCGTCTTCCCTTTACCCAGCTTACCCCACGCGAACGGGCTCATCGTGAACGGGCTTTGGAAGTCGTCTCTCGGGTGCGCCGGGGCGAGGGTTCCCTCTCCAAGCTCGCCCGAAAGGCCGGGATCTCGCCCAAGACCGTTCGGAGGGCCAGCGGGGCCTTCCAGAAGCGCGGAAGCCGTTGGGTAGCGACACGCTCCGACCGGATCCAGCGATACCTTCAGACCTACGAGCATGGCGCGCGGCGGTCCTTCCTGGTCGGCGACTCGAAGACGGCGACGCTGCTCTCTCGCTACGCGAACGCCGTTCGCCATTACTTCGAAACCGGCGACGCGAGCCGACTCAAGGAGTTCGAAGGACGGACGTACGTCGACGTCGCCGGCAAGTTCCACACCTTCGAAACCGACCCCAGGAAGTTGCGCGCGGCCCTCGAACGATCCGAGGCGGACTTCGGAGCGTTCGGCGACCTCTACGCGGAGCCCGAGGAGGCCGACGAAATCGGATGAGCGACTCGGTCCCCGATCCCACTGCCAACCTCGGCCGGGCTATCGAAGGCGTCCGGGCCAGGGTCCCTCGCCAGATCGGAACTGTTTCGGCGTGGGTCGAGTGGGTGAAGTCGGGGGCCCAGGGGGCAAACGGCTGCGCGGTCTGCGACTCGCGAGTCGATACTCAGGCCCACCACATCGCGGGGAAGTTCAACTCGGAGGTCACGGTCCCTGTCTGCGAGCGTTGTCACAATCGGCTATCGGAACGGCAGAATGGCTGGGACCCACGCTGGGAGCGGGAGAACAACCCGCCCGAACTGAAGGCGACCTTCGTGCTTCGAGGGCTGAGCGACCTCTGCGAAGAACGGGCTCGGTTCGAGGGTTACGCCTTCCACGAGACCGGAAAACGGCTCCGAGCGCAGTACGCCGAAGCAGCCAAGGCGACCGCATGAACGCAGCCGCAACGCTCGAAGAGCCGCCGGTCTACGTTCGGGTCCACTCCAAGCCCAAGCAATCCTCGAAGCGAGTGCGCCCCGAACCGGAGACCCCCAACGCCGATCTGGTTCTCATCCTCGACACCGAAACGACGACGGATCTCCAGCAGGAGCTCCGCTTCGGGATCGCCCGCGAGTACGCCCTCGGACACCTCTGCCGGACCATCGTCTTCACCGGAAGGCTGACGGAGGCCGAGGCCCGGTCGGTTGCCGCGTGGGCGAAGGCGCACGACGCGGACGTGCTCACGCTCGACCGCTTCGTCCGGAAGCTCTTCGTCCCCCTGGCGCTCGAGATGCAGGCCATCGTCGTCGGGTTCAACCTGCCCTTCGACCTCGCGCGGCTGGCCGTCGACTGGGCCCCCAGGGAGAGGATCGGGACTAAGGAGCACTTCACGCTCCGACTCGTCCAACGGTCCGACCCCGAGTCCGGGCACATTCCGAACATCCGGGTCCAACGCGTCGACTCGACAAAGTCGTTCATCGCCTTCGCCGGGACCAAGAACCGCTGGCGCCGCTATCGAGGAGCCTTCCTGGACCTGCGGACCTTCGTTCATGTGCTGACGGGCGAGAGGCACTCGCTCGAGTCCGCGGGGACTGCGTTCGGATGCGCGCGGAAGAAAACCAGGACCGACTACCACGGCCCTGTCGACGCCCGGTATCTCGACTACGCGCTCAATGATGTGGCTCTCACCTACGAGCTCTACGAGAAGTGCGTCGCCCGGTATCGGGCCTTCGGCGTCGAGGAGCACCCGACGCGCCTCTTCTCCCCAGCTTCCCTCGCGAAGGCGGCTCTTCGCGCCCGGGGCATCGTGCCACCCCAGCTTTCGGCGGACTGGACCGGGTGGGTCATGTCCGCGTTCTACGCGGGTAAGGTCGAGTGCCGGGTCGCCGGACGCGAGGTCCCTGACGTAGCCGTCCTCGATTTCACCTCCGAGTTCCCATCGCTCTACTGCCTGCTGGCCGCCGACCAGTTCCTGACCGGCAAGCGCCTCCGGACCCGCGATTCCACTGGGGAGGTCCGGT
Source organism: Thermoplasmata archaeon (assembly GCA_021812305.1). Classification (GTDB taxonomy): domain Archaea; phylum Thermoplasmatota; class Thermoplasmata; order Lutacidiplasmatales; family UBA184; genus Lutacidiplasma. Next base: position 34,952 of record JAKAOB010000003.1, on the reverse strand, counting down.
CGTGGCTGGACTCCCTGACAGTCGCGGACCTGCTCCGTCGCGAGACGTGGCTGGACCTCCGGATGTGGACCCTCTGCGAAGTCGAGGCCCGGGGCGAGATTCTCCCAGTCCGTTCGACCTACAACGGAGACCCCTCGCAGCCCCCGACCATCGGCTGGAATCATGTCACCTCGGAGCCCGGGACGACACTTCGTTACCTGGTTCCGGACCTCATCGCCGCAAAGCTGCAATCGGGCCGGGTCCCGCGCATCGTCCGGGCGACCACGTTCGAGCCCGTCCGCCGGCAGGCAGTTCGCCCGATCCGGCTGCTCGGCGTCGACATCGGGTCCGAGGAGGACATGGTCCGGAAGCTCTCCGAGGAGCGCATCCGGGAGAAGGCGACGAAAACGCTGGGATGGGAGTCTCGCGCCCAAGGGCTGAAGATCCTCTCCAACGCGCTGGCCTACGGGATCTCGGTTGAAGTGAACCGGAAGCGAGGGGCCGGCACCTCAACGATTCACGGCCTCACCGACGACCCGTTCGAGTGGGAGGACTCTGAGACGGAGGAGGTCGGCGACTTCTACTGCCCGCTCCTCGGGGCGACCCTCACCTCCGCCTCGCATCTGCTGCTTGCTTTGGCAGAAGTGGTTGTCCAGTCGAACGGCGGCGAGGTCGTTTACGAAGACACCGACTCGGTCTTCGTCACGCCTTCCCGAATCGCTCCGGAGGTCACTCGGGTCTTTGACTCGCTCAATCCCTACGCCATCCCGACCCACTTCTTGAAGGACGAGACTGGCGAGAAGGCCCCGCGAGAACAGTATCCGGCGGGTTCTCCGGCCGTCGCCCCATCGTTCTATGGCCTCTCCTGTAAACGCTACTGCCTCTTCGTCCGAGACCGTCACGGCCGGCCCCACGTCTTTCGGAAATCCGCGTCTGACCACGGCCTAGGATCCTTCGAGGTAGCCGGGGAGCGGAAGGAGTTCATCGCGCACGTCTGGGAGGCGATCATTGAGGAGGGGCCGAGTGCGGGTAAGCGGTTCGTCGGGATTCCGGCCACGGCGCAGTTCTCCCTGTCGACCCCGATGCTCTTGCCACGGGTGAAACGCCTCGGGTCGATCCGGCCATTCTCGTTCATGACGGCTCGCTACATCGAGCCGTCTGCGGCCGTTGATGGGTGGAGATCCGAGCTCGTCCCCTACCTCTCCAAGGAGGACACCGTAGGCCGGGATGCGCTCATGGGACTACCTGGTCAGAGAGACTGGAGCTCAGTGGTCGAGGCTTTCGCGGAGCACGAGGACCGGAAATGCGGGCGCGACGCGGGGGGCCGGATGGTTCGGCGGAACGTCCTGGTCCGAAGGTCCCGGACCCACGGGATCGGCAAGGAGGCGAACCGAATCGAGACAGCCCGGGTTCTGGGCGTCGGTCCGACCGGAGCACGGGCGAAGGTCTACGTTCCTTGGGCCGAACGAATCCTCGCCCTGCCTCTCTCTTGGGCCACTGAGCATGGGATTGACAAGAGGAACTTCGCGAGGCTCAGGAAGAGGCTGAGGAAGGGGGAGGTCGTGAGGGGGTACCGGGGAGGGCTGCTCGAGCGGGTCGCCCATATCTTGAACGGAGCCGCCCACAGCTAGGGAAAGGAATCCTCCTCGCCGGTGGGGCGAAGGGGCCTGATACTGGCTCAGGAATACATCCGATACAGCAGCTAGGCTCAAGTCCACGCAGCTTCTCGCCAGTTAGGACCGAATCGGGCGGAACGGCCTTGGGGTTGATTGATACTCTCGCGCAGGACATCCGCAACGGCGGCGGCGTTCTGTTTGTAGGAGCGGGCATGACCGCCGACTCCGGCGGAGCATCATGGGGAGATTTGGCGGCTTGGGTCGCCAATGAAATGGGAGTCCCGGCCCAAGAAAGCCCACGCAATACTTTGGATGACATTTGCATTCGCCTCGGCCGAAGGTCCGAGGTGTATGCTTCCGTAGCAAAGCGTCTCGCGAACGTCAGAGCGAGCGCTGAACTCGGCTCGATCTTGGATCTGCCCTGGTCGGCCGTCTACACGACTAATTTCGACACAGCGATCGAGGACCACTATCGCGACGGGAGAATGGTCAAGCCAATCGTCTACGTGGATGCACGCAGGGTGATGTTCGTCACCCCCGGAACGGTTCCGATCTTCAAGATTATGGGCTGCCGAACGGCGCCAATTGACTCAGGCGGTCAGATGGCGCTCAGTAGCGCGGACATCGCCAGAAAGGAGCGCGAGAACCATTTGATGTTCGAGCACTTGGACGAGTTCGTCCGTGCCACTGGGGTTCTCGCAATCGGATACAGTTTCGACGATGGAATCCTCGAAAAGTCCGCTGAGGTCATCAGAGGGCTCGCCTCGAGGTCTAGGATTCCCATTCGCGCTCTTTTTCGATCCGATCCCAACGACGAAAGGAAGCGGCGATTCGGGATCCTAGGAATCGAACCAATCGTCGAACCCGCAGCCGAATTTGCTCGGCGACTGTCTGAGGAAGTGGACAGGACCGTTGAGAAGACCCAACTTGTTCTCGCCTTTGGAGACCGAACCCTTTCCATAGACGCGGCTCGGGTGACCGACCTTCTCCGACAGTTTGACCCAGTCACCCAGCTGGAGCTCGAACGGAAGTGTCCCCCGAAGGATTTCTTCAGAGGAAGAACGTCCGAGCTAGGCCCTTACTCGAACCGACTCGAGTGGAACCGCGAACTCATACGCCAAGAGCGAGCCTTCGTTACAAAGTGGGTTTCACTAGATCCTCGCCCACCAGCTCTGATTCACCTCTACGGCCGGCCCGGCTCGGGGAAAACAGTCGCTGCCAACGCGGCACTATTCTCGGCAGTTCGAGAGTTTCCATCCGTCGGGCTTCGACTCGGACAGCGTGCAGCCACCCCTGATGAGGACTCAGTTGTGGCGTTCGGTAAGTTGGCTCGTTCAACGAGCGAAGATCGGCGGACCTTTTTGACTGTCTTGTTAGATGATCAGGTCCGGGGCGAAAATGCTCGAAGCCTCATCAATTCTCTTCAGTGGCGGGGTTTTGCGGATGTTCTAGTGATTTCGGTTGCGTATGAGCCGATTGATCCGGATCGCGTTCGAGAGTTCGGAATCGAAGTCTGTCAGATTCGGGTCCCGGACTCGATTGAGGCGAACGAAATTGGCCCGTTCACGGACTATGTCGACCAGCTTGATCCAACAGTTCGACCCTTCCGTTGGTCGCGCGCGGAACTCGAATCACAGGTGAGCGCTGACCGGACGTTCATCGAGTTGATGTACCGACTGGTCGACGAATCTCGGAAGAGTTTCCAAGATATCGCACGGCAGTCGGTCTTGAACCTCAGCGCAGGTGCGCAAGCAGTAGTCAGACTAGCCCTCCTCTCGACCCTCGGAAGGACTCCAGTCCCGCTCCCAGTCCTCGCAAAGGCACTCAGATGTGACTACGGAGAGCTGTTCACGCGCATAGATGAGTGTGCCCAAATCTTGACGGTTGATGAGGTCCCGCCCACTCCTACGGTCTCGTTTTTCCATTCCAGATTCGGCGAGCTTGTTTCACAGGAGCTGGGCGGAGGACCAACCATCCTCTCTGCGCTGGAGACTATCCTGGGGGCGGTCAATTTGGATAGCGGAGCGGAACACCAGTTTGTGGCCGACCTTCTTGTCGGCCGACCTGGCCGGCAGGAGCGGGAGACCCCAGTCGACACAATCGCAGATCGTCAGACGATTCTCAACCTTTTCCAACGCTTAGAATCGCGTGGAATGACTTCGCTGCTCCGGCATCATCAGGGAATCAGGCTGCTGGACGATAGACAGTACGCCGCTGCGCTGGCGACGCTGGACGATGCGATCTCTCTCGCCCGGATGGAGGAGCCCCCTACTGAACGGCTGGAGATCATTCAGACGACTCGCGCCGACGCTCTTTGGAAGAGCTATGAGGGCAAGGAGTTGCCCGGTCTCGAACAGTCCTCCGAGGTCCTTCGTATCAGGGAGCTCCTGCGCGAGTCGAGGACGGGGACCAGATGGAATTCCCACTCGTACGGCGTTGAAGCGCGAGTGCTGCGTGACTTGGCAGGCAGAACGGAGGGACCCAAGCGCATTTCGTTGCTTGGAGAAGCGCTGGGCGTGCTGCAGGAGGGATGGGAGGCGTCCGGCAATACTGACGCATTCCTGACTGACCAGATGGCACGCCTCGCCGACGACGCCGGGGAACTGGACGACGCCCTTGCTGAGAGTCTGCTCAAGTCTCAGGGTACAGGTTTTGGGTATTTCCTATTGTATCAGCGAGCGGAGCAGTCGAATAGAATAGCAGACGCCCGGCGCTATCTCGAAGCGGCAGTAGGCGCCAAGAGTCCGTGCGTGCCGGCTTTTCGCGCGAGCCTGGAAACCGAACTCAAAGCGGACAATCCTTCGTACCCTAAGGCGGTGATCCTTTCCGATATGATCGGCCGAGCCTGCTCCGAGCATCCGAAGCGGTGGCAACTTAGTTGGCTTGACTTGGTGCAGCGAGCAACAGCGTTGGTCGGCGCAGAAAGAGGCGCGGAGGTCAGGCGGTTGCTCGGCGAGATTCGAAGGGGGACGCCGAAGTTGATTTCACGCCCATATCTTTACTTCATCCGGGAGGGCGGCCATCGAAAGATTTTCACCGGCCGGGTTAAGGAAGTGACCTACGAAAGCGTCGGATCCGTTTATCCGCACAACGTTCCGAATCTCGGGCTGGATTTGTTCTTCAATCCGAGACGGCCAGGTAGCGTTCCATTGCATCGTGGCGACCCAGTGCGTTTCACCCTAGCTTTTGGCGTTCACGGCGTGACCGCTTGGGACCCAGAGCCGTCATAGGCTCATTGGCGAACGCGGCAAGAACCGCCTCCAGCCTGACCCGTTGAGCCACTCGCTCGCGACGGGACTGGCTTGCGGCAATCCCTTGAGATGAAGGACGCTTCGTGAGAGGGGTGGGGGGTGTCATTTCGACCCCCTATGGTACTACCCCCCCATGACGCCCGCCAGGGCGACCAGGGAGGTCAGGACGACCACGATGCTCTGGAACAGGGTGAACCCCTGCGCCCAGAACCCTACATAGACCAGGGTAAAGCACAACCACGCGACCGGCCCCAGGATCGACAGGAGGATCGCCCGGCGCATCCCTTCCGGTGTTCCCGGGGTCTTGAAGGTCATCGTCGTCCCGGCCGCCATCGATTCTCCGGTCATCGTCGCTCCCGCACCGGCCGGCTCGTGCTTAGGGCCTCCGTCCACTGCTCTCGACGGCCCGCGGGTCGGCCCTCGGACCGCCGGCCGGCCCGCGTCCGCCCGGCTTGACCTCACGGATATCTATCCGGGCGCAAGGTAGCGGATCGGGAAGGACGAGAGGTTCTCGACCCGAGGAACACCGGACCCAGCGATCCGCAGGAGGAGCGGGTCGGGACGGACCGGGTGGGACAGGGTCCGAACTTCCCCTCCTTCTCTCCTCCGGGCTTCGATGCGCCCGCTTCACCCCTGTCCGAGCTGCGGCCACGAGACCGGGGCGGAGTGCCGGGCGATCTCCCTCAGCGTCCCGGTCGGTCAGCGCTTTCGCTGCCCGCACTGCCTGGACGACTGTCTCATCGCGACGGCCCGGGCCGAGGGGCGAGGCGCGATCCCGTCCCGCCCGGTGCCGGAGCCGTACGTCCCCCCGCCGCACTCCTCCCCCGCGATCCCGGTGCTTCGCCCGGGGGCTCACGTGCCGTGCGCGCGGCCGGCCCGCACCGGTGGTCCGCCGGTCCTGCGGCCGCCGGCCCATCGCCCCCTGCACCGGGCCGGGGGCCGGTGCCGGTGAGGTGGGCCGCCGGGGTCCACAGGAGTTGACGGGGCGCTTATCGCGCCCCGATCGGGATCGCCGGGCACCATGGCGACCGCCGAACGCGCCCAGAAGATCGCCGACCTCGCGGGCCCGGGGATCGGGACCTACGAGGAGGTCGAACGCAGCCTCCCCTCGGACTACCGCCCGCTGCTCACGCCCCGCGAGACCCAGGCGGCCATCTTTGACCTCAAGGAGCACATCGAAGAGCGCCTCTGTCAAGCGCTCGGCCTCTCGATGGTGACGGTGCCGCTGATCGTCCCCGCCGAGAGCGGGATCAACGACCTCCTCGACCGGGACGGTTCCCGCACGCCGGTCCAGTTCCACATCTCGAACGATCACGATCGCCACCCGGTGACGGCCCAGGTCGTCCAGGCGGCGACGAAGTGGAAGCGGACCGCCCTCCAGGAGTTCGGCATGGCCCGGGGCGAGGGGCTGCTCACGGACATGCGCGCGGTCCGGAAGGACTACTTCCTCGACCACGACCACAGCGCCTACGTCGACCAGTGGGACTGGGAGAAGACGATCGCCGCGGAGGACCGGACGCTCGACTACCTCCGCGCGACGGTCCGCTCGATCTGGTCCGTCCTCGTCGACGCCCAGCGGTACATCGAGCAGCGCTTCCCGGCGCTCGCCGAGCCGGGCTATCCCCCCCTGCCGAAGGAGATCCACTTCGTCCACGCCGAGGACCTCCTCGCCGAGTACCCCGACCTTCCCCGCAAGCAGCGCGAGACCGCGCTCCTGCAGAAGCACCCGGCGGTGTTCATCCTCGGCATCGGCTGGCCGCTGGCCGACGGGCTGCCGCACGAGATGCGGGCCGCGGACTACGACGACTGGGCGACGGAAACCCGATCGGAGGACGGGCGCCCGATGCACGGGCTCAATGGGGACATCCTGGTCTGGGATCCCGTGACCCGCCGGCGCCACGAGCTCATGTCCGGCGGGATCCGGGTCGACGCGGGAAGCCTGCGCCGCCAGCTCGCGATGGCCGGTCAGCTGGAGCTCCTCAACTACGGGTACCACCGGGCGATCCTCCACAGTGAGCTTCCGTTGAGCATCGGCGGCGGGATCGGGCAGTCGCGGACCCAGATGCTCCTGCTGCGAAAGGCGCATCTCGGCGAGGTGACGGTCTCCGTCTGGCCGAAGATTCTCACCGAGATCTCGGCCCGGAAGAACATCCACGTGCTGACCTAACCGGGTCGGCGGGCGCGCTCCTCCCGGCCGCCGAGCGGTCGGCCTTATCGCGGGCCGGCCCTATCGGAGGGCGTGGTCGGCCACGCCCTCTACCGCGAGCTCGCTCCTTACTACGACCGGCTCTACGGTGGCAAGGACTACGCGGCGGAGGCGCGGGAGATCCTGGTCCGGGCCCGGGGCCGCCTGGGCCACCGCTCCCGCTCGCTCCTCGACGTGGCGTGTGGGACCGGACGGCACCTCTCGGAGTTCCGCCGGAGCGTTCCGGACCTGGCGGGGGTCGACCTCAGTCCCGAGATGCTCCGGGTCGCGCGGCGGACCCTCGGGCGCGGGGTCCCGCTCGTCCGCGGCGACCTTCGCAGCTTCGACCTCGGCCGCACCTTCGAAACGGTCGTCTGCCTCTTCGGCGCCTTCGGCTACCTGTCGACGCGTCGCGACCGCGACCGGGCGATGGCCCGGATGTTCGCCCATCTCGTACCGGGCGGGGTCGCGATGGTCGAGGGCTGGATCCTTCCCGACCGGTGGAAGGGACGCCATGTGTCGCTCCTCACCTACGACGGGACGGAGGTGAGGATCGCTCGCCTGAGCGAGTCGCGGCGTCAAGGGGAGCGCTCGATCATCGAGATGCGCTACCTCGTCGGCGTCCCCGGGCGCCCCGTGCGCACCTACCTCGAACGCCACGAGAACCGCCTCCTGCGGCCCGCGGAGGTCCTGGGCTCGTTCCGACGCGCCGGTTTCCGGGCCGATGCCGTGCTCACCGGGCGGCACCGGGACCGCGGGCTCTACATCGGCCGGCGGCCCGGGGTAAAATAGCCCCGAGATCGACGGCGCTTGCGCGGACCGGCCGGCCCCGCCGGTCCGCCCGGTCGGCCGCCCCGTAGCGGCGGAAACGGTTGGGCCGGGGCAGAAGGGTCGGCCGTCCCGTTCAGGCACCTCCGCGGCGGCGTCCGCGCACGACGGTGTAGAGGAGTACCACGTCCAGTGCCACGAACCCCACGATCAACCCGAGCAGGACGTAGCCCCAGGTCGGCGGCATCCCGAGGACGGTCGGCTCCGTGGTCACGGGCTGGACGGTCAGGGTGAGGACCGCCGAGTCCTGCGCCCCGAGCGTGTCGGAGACGTACATCGTCACCGTGAACGTCCCGGTCGCGTTCGGCAGGCACGACACGGTGTCGGTGTTCTCCGACAAGCAGCCCGGGGGCAACCCGCTCAGGAGGTAGGTGTAGGGGCCGACGCCCCCCGCGACCGCCGCCGAGAGCGTCGCCGGTTCCCCGAGGTGGATCGACGCGGGGTCCGCTGAGAACGACGTGATCCGCGGCAGGGGGACGACCAGGACCGAGAGGTTCGCGTAGGCAACGACGCCCAGCGAATCGTTGGCCCAGACCTGCGCGAGGAACGATCCGGCCGTCGCGTACGTGTGGGACGGCGCCGCGCCGGCCGCGGCCGCCCCGTCCCCGAAGGTCCACGTCCAGGCCAGCCCTCCGGTTCCCCCGGCGCCGGACGCCTCGAGCCTGACCGGGTAGCCGACATCGGTGATGGCGGGGGCCGCCGCGACCGCGGAGATCGCGGGGCGAGGGTTCACGAGGACGGTCGTCATCGCGCTCGCGTTCGCAGCGAACACGTCGGTGATCTCCACGTCGACGGTGTAGGTCCCCGGCGTGGCGTACGCGTGGCTGGGGAGCGCCTCGGCCGATGTGCCTCCGTCGCCGAACGACCAGGTGAAGGCGTGCGGCGCCACACCGTCGGCGACCGTCGCGGTGAACGAAACGGGCACACCGACATCGGTCTCGACGAGGGAGGTCGCGACCGACACGGTCGGGCGGGGAACGACGGTCAGCGCCAGCGTCTGGGCCAGCGCACCGCCGCCCGAACTGTTCGTCCAAAGCCGGATCGAGTAGTCTCCGGGCACGGCGTAGACGTGGGTGAGGCGGGCGGAGAACCCACGGCTTCCGTCGCCGAACCCCCAGGTCGTGCGGACGGGTGGGGCTCCGCCGCTCACCTCGGCGCTGAAGGTCACCGCTACGCCGGCATCGACGGTCGATGCGCTGAGGGTGGCGACGGCGGAGAGCCCCGGGTGGACGACGATCGGAACCTCCATCGCGCTCGAGTTGCCCGCCGAGTCGTTGACCACGACGTACACGTCGTAGAGGGTCGGGGCCGTCGCGGCGAACGCGTGGCTGGGGGTGGGGGCGGTGCTGGTCGCCCCGTCACCGAACGCCCAATAGTACGTGTACGGCTGGACGCCGCCGAACAGCGCGGCGTGGAACAGGACCGGGACCCCCGCGTCGGCCGGGGCAAGGCTCGCGACCGGCTGCGCGAGGAAGATCACCCAGAGCCAGGTGTCGGCCGTGATCGCCGTGCCGTTGAAGCCGCTGAAGAACAGCAGGTAGCCGTCCGACGGCGAGTACACGGCGCTCGCGCCGGTGCGAGGCGCCGGGGAGCTGGCCTCCTCCCCTCCCATGCCCCCGGCCGGGGGGGTCGGTACGTGGGTCCAGGTGCCGGCGGCGAAGACCCAGATGTCGTCCAGGACGTCCGTGCCCGCGGTGGTGCCGCTCGTCCCCCCGAGAAGCAGCGCATTGGAGAACGGGGCGTCGTCGTCCCACGCGAGGGTCGCGTTGGCCCGGGCCGGCGGGGTCGAGGTCGATACGACCGGGTCGCTCCAGGTCGCCCCGCCCTCGGCGCCGGGAAGGTCGATCTCCCAAGTGTCGCCGAGATATCCTGCCGAGTCGCGCCCGCCGAAGAGGAGGATCGCGTCGGTCGTCGGATCGTAGACCGTCGACGCGAACGCACGGGCGTCCGGGGTGTACGGGCCCCCGCCTCCCGCGTTCGATACCGCGGACCACATCCCGTCGGTCGCGTTGAACGACCAGGTGTCGGCGAGATAGCCGGAGGGACCGAGCCCGCCGTAGAGGAAGGCGACGGGTCCTGCGCCGTCGGAGGCGAGGACCATCCCCATGCGCGGCGACGGCGCGCCGGTGGCATTGATCGAGGACCACTGGCCGGCCCGGAAGGCCCACGTGTCGTTGAGGAAGGCCCCGTTGAAGCCGCCGTAGAGGAGCAGATAGCCCGCCCCGGTGGTGGAGTTCGACACGACGTACGTGAACCCCGCGTCGCTCCGCGGCACGGGCCCGCAGCCCGTGGAGCACAGGAGGGTCCAGTTCCCACCGGAGTAGCTCCAGGTGTCCCCGAGGTATCTCGCCCCGTCCCACCCACCGAAGAGGATCGCATCGCCGGTCGGCGGATCGATCGCGAGGCTCGCCCCGGTGCGCCCGACCGGCGCGCCGCCCGCACCGATCCGGGTCCAGACCCCGTCGACGAAGGTCCAGCTGTCGGCCAGCACCCCGCCGCCGGTGGTCCCGCCGAAGAGGAGGAGGTAACGGTCCGCGCCATCGTACGTCATCATGGCGCCCGCACGGGCCGACGGGCCCGAGGGGCCGGGGGCCCAGGCGCCGCGTGCGAGGGTCCACATATCGCCGAGGACCCCCGTCGGGGTGCGCCCGCCCATCAGCACCACGGACTGGCTGCCGTCGTCCCAGGCCATGGCGCCGAGCTCCCGGGCCGACGGGCTTCCGTTGGCGGTCGGCGCGAGCGGAGCCCACGCACCGTCCGAGAAGGCCCAGGTGTCCCCGAGGATCCCCGTGCTCGCGCGGCCACCGAAGAGGATCACGGCGCCCTGGACCGGGTCGTAGGCCATCGAGGCGTTGTCCCGAGGGGACGGCGAGACCGGAAGCGTGAGCGGCGTCCACACGCCGCCGGCGTAGCGCCAGGTGTCGTTGTAGTAGGTCGAGCCATCGTACCCGCCGAAGAGGATGACCGAGCGGGCGGCGGCGTCGTAGACCATCGTGGCCCCGAGGCGCGCCGCCGGGGCGTTCGACGGGCTCAGCAGGGTCCACGCGCCGTACTGGAACGCCCAGGTTTCGGCCAGGTAGTGGTTGCCGCGGATCCCGCCGAAGAGAAGGACGTAGCCGTCCTGCGGGTCGTAGGTCATGGCGATGTTGTTGTGCACGCTCAGGCTGGAGGAGATCAGGACGCGGGTCCACGTGCCGGCACGGTACTCCCAGGTGTCTCCGAGCGCCTCGGCGGCGCCACCACCGAAGAGGACCGTTTGTCCGATGATCGGATCGTAGGTGAATCCCCCGCAGCAGCGGGCCTGCGTCACGGACACCCACGTCCCGTTGGTCGCGGTCTCGTTGCCATGGCCCCCTCCGCCGCCCCCCGGACCCCCGCGCGCCGGTAGGACCGGCACGGCCGGATCGGCGCTCACCGACGCTACGTTGGAGAGCCCCCCATCGGCCGAGGAGGGCGGCGCGGCATCGATCGCGGAGGAGGCTTCGGCGGTCCCGTCCGCCCAGGTGGGCGACACGGTCGCCGGGCCGACTCCGGGAAGCAGCCCTCCGAGGGGCAGGGCGAAGAGGACGGCGAGGACCCACGGAAAGCTCCCACGGGCCGTTCGGGAAAAGGCGGAGCGTACGCTCGACAGATGGCTCGGCGGCATGGGAGGACGAACGAACACCGGGAGCAAGAAGTTCAAGTGAAGCAGGGGTGACGCATCGTCGCCGCGCCGAAGGCCGCGCTCCCGCGGGCCCGGCCGGGCGGTCGCGTCAAGCGACCTTGACCCCCTCCGTTTCTGTTCGAGGAGCCTCTGCGACCCGCGGCCTCCGGGCAGGGGCCGCAGGCGGGGGGAGAGTTGACGTCACGCGCGGCCCGTGGACCGAGCGCACTTCCGGACTCACCGGGGACCTTCGGGCCCGCCCGAGCGGCACGTCCGCCCTCGGCACGCCGTCCCGCGCCCTCGCGCGCACCGAGGGACCGATGCCGCCCAGCGACGAACGCGGCGTGGGTCCTCTGGGTCGCCGGGCTCCTGGTGCTGCCCGGCGGACTCCTGATCGCTGCCTCGTTCGGCTCGTCGCCGCTGAGCGAGACGTCACCCCCCCTCGGCTCCGGGGCGGGGTGGGCCGCGGCGATCCCGGCAGGGACGACCGCGTACGGCGGGCTCACGATCTATGCCAACGGGTCGCTGAGCGACCCGGCCGCGCCGATCTCCATCGAAGGATCCACGTACACCCTGACCGGCCCGCTCCACGTCTCCCTTCGGGATGAGCGCAACGGCAGTCGCTTCGACGGCGGCCACTTCTCCATCGCTCCCCCCGCGGCGAGCCCGTTCGCGGTGGAGGTGCTCAACGCATCGGACGTCATCGTCCGAAACGTGGTCACGGCGGGAGGGGCGGTGGGGATCCGGCTCCTCGGTGCGGTCAACGCCACGGTATCCTTCGCCCGGGCCGAGGGCGCGGCGACCGGAGTGGCGATCTCGAACTCGGGGCCGGTCGCCCTCGCGAACCTGACGGTGAGCGGCGCGGAGGTCGGCCTTGCTGTCGACCGCGCCCACGCCGTGTCGGTTGCGGGGGCCCGGGTCGAAGCGGCCACGTGGGCGGTCGACGCCGCGTCGGTGGTCGGCCTCGAGATCGGGCAGAGCGACCTTCGCGGGGCCGGGCTGGGGGCCGTCCGGGTGATCGGGGCCACCGACCTCTCCATCGACCGCTGCGACCTGTCCGCCCCCACCCGTTCCAGCGCCCTCGGGCTCAACGTCTCCGGCTCCACCGGCGTCACCATCACGGCCAGCCGCGCCGACGCGACGTCCGTGGGCTTCGCGATCTATGGCTCCGGTCAGGTCCTGCTGAGCGGCGACCGCGCCGAAGGCGCCGGCACCGCGGTCGACCTGCGGTCCGACGAGTACGTCACCGTGACGGGCGGCGACTTCCGGTCGGCCGGCGGGGCCGGGAGCTCCTCGGTGGCGATCCGGGGAGACCAGCTCATGGAGTTCGCGTTCACCGACAATGACCTGACCGGCTCCGAGGGCACCGGGATCGCGGTGGCGTTCGGCACGCACGGGACGCTCACCGGCAACAACGTCTCCGGGGCCGATCGGGTCGGGTTCGCCGTCTCGGCGTCGCACAACCTCCAGGTGACGGACAACGTCGCCGATGGGATCCGCGCGGTCGGGGCCTTCGGCTTTCTCTTCCGGGAGAACGGCCGACTCGACTTCTACCGCAACCACGCCGTCGGCGACTACACGGCCCTCGCCGATACCCTGTCGAACCGTCTGTGGGTCGTCGACAGCAATCTCTCCTATCCGATCGCCTCGGGGATCGTGACCCACAACGACCGGGAGCTCCAGATCCGCACGAGCGAGGTCCTCGGCGCGCCGGCAGGTTCGGCGGCGATCGACATCGGTCAGGGGATCACCACCCTCCTTTCCGCGAACAGCGTCAACGCCTCGGCCGGCACGGGCCTGCGCGCCGTCGAGTGCCTTGACCTCACACTGGCCGGCAACTACGCCGTGGGTACGGCCGGCCCGGGGATCGAGATCTCCGACGGGAGCGAGGTCCAGGTCACCGGCAACTGGGTCGGGCGAACGCCGGGGACGGCCATCCGCCTGGAGGGTCTCGTCAACCTGACCGCCACGTCGAACCGGGTCTTCGACTCCGGCGTGGGGATCGAGCTCATCGCCGGGGTCGCCGGCGTCCTGGCCGACAATAATGCCTCGGCCAACGCGATCGGGTTCTCCGCCCGGAACTCGACGGCGACCGCCTGGACCTCGAACGACCTCTTCGCCAACGCCGTTTCCTTCCTCCTTCCGGCCGGCTCCGGCGATGCCGTCTACCACAACAACTTCGTCGCCGACGGCGGTTTTCTCCGTGAAGGCGCCCCGGGCGCAGCGGCCTCCCCGTGGGACGGGGGCTACCCGCTCGGCGGCAACTACTGGAGCAACTGGACCGGGCCCGACGCGTACGGTGGGGCCGGCCAGAACCTGTCCGGCCCGGACGGCATCGTGGACGCCCCGCTGGGACCCGGCGGATCCCCGATCGACCGCTACCCCCTCGCCGCGCCGTGGACCTTCACATTGATGACGTTCGTCGCGCGGGGGTTACCCCCGGGCGTAAGCTGGGGCGTGGACTTCAACGGGAGCCGCTACCTCACCACCGCCGCCTCTCTCGCGGTGCCCGAGACCAACGGGGCCTACACCCCCTACGCCTACCAGGCGATCGCTCCGACCGGCTACCACTCTCCGAACGGGACGGGTCATGGCCAGCTTTGCCACCAGAGCCTGACCACCTATCTCTGGTTCTCGCCCTCGGCCCCCCAATACGGGGTCGCGTTCGTGGAGAGCGGGCTTCCGACCGGGGCCTCCTGGAGCGTCCGGCTGGGAACGGTGGCCCTCCGCGGGACGACCGCCTCGCTCTCGGCCGCCGTCACCAACGGCAGCTACGAGTTCTCGGTACCCTCCGTCCCCGGGTACCGGCCCCAGCCGTTCGCCGGAACGATCGTTGTCGCCGGCGGGAACGTGAGCGTCCCCGTCGCGTTCGCCCCGTTCCTCTTCCCGATCGAGTTTACCGCCTCGGGTCGTCCGCCGGCGACCTTCTGGACCGTCTCCGTGGGCTCGACGCGCGAGACGACCACCGAGACCGCCCTCGCCTTCGATCTTGCGAACGGAACCTACTCCTTTGCGGTCGATGGCCCGGCGGGGCTTGTCCCGGTGCCGGACCACGGAGTCCTTCGGGTCTCCGGCTCGCCCGTCTCGGTGCACGTTGAGTTCGTCACGGCCGTGTACCCCCTGACGTTCCTCGGCGACGGCCTCCCGACCGCCGCATCCTGGGCGGTGGTCGTCGACGGGGTGGCGCACCCGGTCACCGGCGTCGCGTGGAGCGCCTCGTTCGCCAACGGCACCTACTCCTACGCGGTGGTTCCGCCGGCGGGGTATCGTGCGGACCCCTCGGGGGGCACCGTCACGATCGACGGGGCGCTCGCGACGGTCGTGGTGGCGTTCCATCTCCCGCTCTATCTCGTCACCTTCCTTGCCTCGGGGAGGCCCCCCGGCGGTCCCTGGACCGTGGTGATCGACGGGCAGGCGACGGCAGGGACGACGACGGCCGTCCGGACCTGGCTCCCCAACGGGACGTACCCGTTCGAGGTCGTGGCCGCGGGCGTCGTGCCGCAACCGGACCATGGGACCCTCACCGTCTCGGGCGCGGGGGTGGTCGTGCCGGTCGCGTTCGTCCCTCGGACGACCGGGAGCTCGCCGGTCGTCCCCGCGCTGGGGACCCTCGCGCTCCTCGGGACGGCCGTGCTCGCCGGCGCCGCAACGGCCGGCGCGCTCGCGTACCTCGCCAGCCGACGCCTTCGCCCCCCGACGCCTTCGCCCCCCGGGCGGTAGAGCGGGGTGAGCGGCCAGCGTCGGCGCAGGCTCCGGCGGGGATCGGGTGCACGGCCGAGCCCTGCTCCCGGCCGGTGGGGTCAACTCCCCTGAACTTTCGCCCTAAATCTCCGGTGGGAATGGGCCACGTGGTGACATAAGATGCTGGCACCCCCATCGACCGGCCCGGCCGCGATCGTCGTCACGATCGCGCTCATGGTCGGGTTCCTCGGACCCTCGCTGATCGTTGCCCCGGCCGAAAGCGCTTCGGCGGCCGCCGTCGTGCCCTCCGATTCCTGGGCGTACGGCGCGCAGCGCTGGTTCAACCTGAGCGTCTCGACCCCGAACGGGGTGCATGTCATCCAGGCCGAGATGTCCTGGTACACGATCTTTGAACGGACGAACGTCTCCGCCTCCGTGACGCAGCTCAGCGTGGAGCGGACCGTCGCGTCCACCTTCACGTCGACGTACTGCTCCCCCGACTGCACCTCGCCCACGGTCGAGGTCCTGCTGAGCCACTCCGCGTACGAGCACGCCGTCGGGTTCCTCAATCTGACCCGGGACGCCGTCGTCTACGAGGACGGCACCGCCGTGTCGGCGATCGGAGTCCTCAACACCTCCGCGTCGGCGAGCGGGGCCGTCGGGTCCACGGCGAACGTCACCGTGGTGACCCCGCAGGGGACCCGGCACGTGACCGAGTCGTACAACGCGACCGGTGCCGCCGCGGCCCATCTCGCCTTCACCCCCGCCCTCGGCCTGATCCCGACTGCTCTCAATGTGGGGGACCGCTGGAACGCCACCAGCGCCTACACCGGGGGAGGCACCTGGGCCGTCACGTGGAGCTACTCCAAGACCGATGCGAGCGGGACGACCACGAGCGACGCGGGCAGTCCTTTGGGCGGCCTCAACGTCACGGGGAACGTCTCGGTCGACGGCACGGTCGTCGGCACGATGACCCTCCCCGGCGGGACGGTCCTGCCCGCGGTGACCCTGGAGTTCAGCAGCGAGCTCGACGTGCTGGACGGCGTGATCTTCCTGCCGCACGGCGGCGGGTTCTTCGACCTGTCGGGGGCGCCGTGGGACGGAGAGGCGTTCGGCTTTGCCCACCTTGCGACCCACCGTCTGGCCGTGCAGTTCAGCGGGAGCTACACCATGTTCCAGCTCCGCGCCGCGAGCAGCTACTACGGGACGGAGGACGGAGCTCCGGAGATGGGCGAACAGATGGGGGGCAACCCGAACCTCTTGACCGCGACGCCGAGCACGACGGCCACGAGCACGGGGGTGCCCACCACCGAGGTCGCGGCGGCGCCGATGGCGGTCGCCGACGCGCAGGCGGCGAGCGGCTGTCTCACCACGGGCACCTGCGGCACCACCGGCCCCTCGACGGGCGGGTCCGCCTTCCCGTGGCTCTACGTGGGGATCGCCCTGGTCGTGGCGGCCGTCGTGGCGGTGGGCGTGAGCTACGCGCTGGTCGTACGCCGCCGACCGTCGAAGTAAGGCCACGGGCGAGCGCCGGAGCGGGGCGAGCCCCCCGCCCCGGCGACCCGGTGATCGCTTTCGGAGGGCGCGGCGACCCGGCGGCAAACCCTTACCTTGCCGGCCGGTTCCGCCGGCCGTGCCGGGCCGCCGTCGCCGCTACTTCGCCGACCTCCTCCGCCGGACCTGGAAGCTCCTGATGGCCTACGGGGTCGTCTACGTCGGCGCCGCGGTGGGCTTCTACCTGCTCCAGCCGGGGACGTCCCCGCTCAGCGCCTTCTACTGGTCGATCGTGACGCTCGCGACGATCGGCTACGGCGACGTGGTCCCGACGACGACCTTCGCCCGCGAGTTCACGATCGTCGTCGCCTTCGTCCAGATCTTCCTCTTGGGTTATCTGCTCGCGGTGATCACCAGCGCCGTGGCGTCGGAGGTGCAGGCCGAGCAGCTCGGGCTCCTCGGCACGGACTTCCGCGACCACACGGTCATCGCCGGCTACTCCTCCGTGGGGGCGGCCGCGGCACGGGAGCTCCTGATCGAGGAGCAGCGCGTCGCCGTGATCACCGACCGCGCCGACGACGTGAGCAACATCCGCTCGCTCGGGCCGGCCGACCGACTCTTCGTCACGTTCGGCAATCCGGCGGAGACCGAGATCCTCAAGCGCGCGAACGCCGACCGGGCGCGCGCGGTCATCGTCGCGACGCCCGACGACACCGCCAACCTGATCGCGGTCCTCAACCTGCGGACCTTCGCCCCCAACGTCCGGGTCGTCGTCTCCGTCAGCCGGCCCGAGCTCAAGGACACGATGCGCACCGCAGGGGTCACCTACGTCGCGACCCCGGGGGACATGGGCGGGCGCCTCTGCGCCAACGCGGCGTTCCGCCCGGAGGTCGCGAACGCGATCGAAGACCTCCTCGCCGCCGCCTACGGCGCCGACCTCCAGGAGTTCCTGCTCGGACCCCGGACCCCCGTCAAGGGCGGCACCGTCGCCGAGCTCGAGCGCGCGGTCCGCGAGCACTCCGGTTGCCTGCTGGTCGGCTACGCCCGTGCGAGCTCCGGGCCGAGCTGGGAGACCCTCCTCAATCCTCCCCCGACGGACGTCCTCCGGCAGGGGGACGCCCTCCTCATCCTCGGCACCGACCCCAACATCCGGGCCTTCCGCCGGTGGTTCGGGATCGCCCAGGGGCGCTAGGCCCCTCCGCTACAGGTGCCAGGACGGGCCGCCGTAGCCGTCGGGTAGGGCCGGCGGGGCGGAGCCCCCGAACGCCTCGGGACGGGGGATGGGGCTGCGCCCGAGCTTGCGGGCGATGTAGGCGTCGATCGCCGCCGCGGCCGCCGACCCGGCGGCCATGGCGTACACCACGGACTTTCCTCCGGAGGCGAAGACGCCGTCCAGGTCCGTGGCCCAGTCCGGCCGCCCCCCTTCGGGCCAGCCGTGGGCGCTCACCTTGAGGTCGAGCTCGGCCGGGAGCCCGGAGAGGTCCGCGCGCTCCCCCACGGCGGCGATCACGGTGTCGCAGGGGATCGTCTCCTCCGAGCCGGGCACCGCCTCGACGGTCGGCCGGCCCCGCGCGTCCACCGGCCCGGCTCGGGTCGCCTGAACGACCAGGCCCTCGACCCGCGACGTCCCGAGCACGCGCACCGGACTGCGCCGGTAGACGAAGCGCACCCCTTCGAGCGTCCCGTCCCTCAGCTCCTCTGCGCCCGCCGGCATCGCTTCGGGCCCCTGGCGGTAGAGGAGGGTGACGCTCCCCGGGGACGCGGCGAGGCGAAGGCTCGAGCGCGCCGCATCGAGCGCCACGTCCCCGCCGCCGAGGACGCAGACGGTACGGCCCTTCCTTCCGAGGACCCCCTCGGGTCCCTTGTTGACCGCCAGGAGGAACTCCAGCGCCGAGTAGACGCCCGGGAGCTGTTCGCCGGGGATGCCGAGCCGGCGCGGGTCCGAGGCACCGATGGCGATGTACACCGCGAGGTGGCCTTCGGCGAGGAGGCTCTCGGGAGTGAAGTCGACCCCGGCGCGCTTGCCCACCACGAAGACGATGTCCAGCCCGCGCACCCGGGCCAGGTCGCGGTCGAGCTCGTCGCCGTGGAGGTGGTACCTCGGGATCGTCTCCATCTGGCCGCCCAGGAACGGCTTCTCCTCGAGCACCGTGACGGAGTAGCCCCGCAGGCTGAGCTCCCACGCGGCCATGAGCCCCGCCGGCCCCGCCCCGATCACCGCGACCCGCTCCCCGCGGCGCGGCACTCCGGTGTAGGTCAGGTCGGACCGTCCGAGCTCCACGGAGGCCCGCTTCAGGTGGCGGATGGCGATGGGCGCCCCGCGCTCGCCCATCGCGCAGGCGTCCTCGCAGTAGTGGTAGCAGGTCTTGCACAGGACGGTCGCGAGGGGGTTGTCGCGCACCGTCAGTCGGGCGGCGTCGTCGAACCGACGCTGGGCCAGGAGCTGGATGTAGCCCCGGCAGTCCTGGGTGATCGGGCAGGCCTGCACGCACCAGGGCATCGCGCAGTTCAGGCAGCGCTGCGCCTCGAGCACCGCCTCCTCGGCGGTGTAGGGCCGGAGCACCTCGTCGAACCCCGCGTCCCGCTCCTCCTTCGTCTCCTCGGGGATCGGCGTCCGCGTGTACCGAGAACCTCCCACGTCCGCCTTCCCGCGCGCGGACGACCCGCGCGGCGGGGCGCAACGGCCGACGGTGTATATTCTCGACGGGGCGCCCCGCGAACCCTCAGCCCGAACTGAGGAGCGTGAGCTCGAGCGTGTACGTGGCCGCCACCGCCTCCGGCAGACCGGTCGCGAAGAGGTAGACGGAGAGGCCCATCGTGAGCCCCGGCACGAGCCCGATCGCATCCGTCTGCTCCGCGTAGCCGGGGGCGCAGCAGAACGAACCCAGGACGACGAACGACGCCCCGCCCGTAGGGCCGGTGATGTTGACCGAGACGGTGTCGATGGAGTGGTAGTCGGTCCCGATGTTCGTCACGTTGAAGTAGACGAAGAACCCCGCGCGGGGGGGCGAGACGTTGAGGTCCGTCGGCAGGACCAGGGGACAACGGGTGCAGAGGTTGCCGGACTCGGCAAGGGCGATGTACCCCGAGGCGTTCCCGGCGTAATCGACCTGGGCGTAGACGGCGCCGACGCGGTCCCGCGCGGGATTGAGATCGGGCGGAGGGGGCGGACCGTTCGGTGCGGTGCGGACCGAGAGCGAGTAGGCGACGATCCCGCCGACCACCACGAGCACCGCGGCGAGCGGCACGGCGACCCGCAGGTAGGCGGGCCGGCGCCGCGGGGCGCGGGCGGGGGACCGGAACGCCTCGAGGACGGGATCGCTGTCGCCCACCCGAACCGGATGGGACGACAACGCCTATATGGCTGCTGTAAGACTAGTATACGTTCGGTGAGCGGTGCCGCAGTCGCCCCCCGGACCCCCGCGCCCCGGGCCGATGCCCCGTGCCGCGAGGGCGCCATGGCGAGCGCGGCCCGCGGCGGCGCAATGCCGCGACACCGCTTTTCCCACCAGCGCCGGCGCGGGGTCTCCCCGATCATCGCGACGCTGTTCATGGTCGGCATCGTCGTGGCGGCCGGCATCGTCCTGTGGACGTTCCGTATCCAGACCCCGAGCACGCCGCCCACCATCTACTACGCCGCGCACGGCGGGGTGAGCTACCCGGTCTGGGGCGACCCCACGGACTGCTACCCGAACCTGCCGTACTCGTGGACCTACTACCTCGGGAACGGCTCGCACGACCCGCGCTACAGCACGTACATGCGCGCGTGGTGGAACGATTGCGAGTACAGCAACAACGGCACCTACAACCGGATGAACGCGACCGCGATCATCTTCACCGAGGTCACCCAGCCGATCTCCCTGGCGGACATCCAGTTCAACTTCATCTGCTACAATTCGACCCCGACCCCCATGACCACCTACCTCGTCCGGGGCTCGCTGCTGTCGATGTCGTGGTTCCCCGGGTCCTCCCAGACGATCTCCACGAACGCGCCGAAGCTCGGCAGCTGCGGGAACTTCAACGCGAGCGGCTACGGCGGCGGGGCGTTCAGCACCTACTACAACCGGCTCGGGTTCTTCCAGACGCTCACGCCGAACGCGACCCTGCTCGCCCCCGGCGACACCTTCGTCCTCTACATCCACTCCGAGGGATCGGTGCTCGAGGCCCCCAGCCCGATCGAGCGGGCGTCGAACTGGGGGCACCCCGACTTCGACGATTTCCACGGCGCCCCCGCCTGGTGCTTCACGACCCCCGGCGCCTGCAGTATCCAGTTGCTCGATACGGGGGCCAGCCCGATCACGCTCCTCGCGACCATCCCGATCTACACGCTGCACCAGTAGGGCCCCGTCGAGCGGGGACGGGGGGCCACCGGCTCCCGATGCCGGACGCGGTCGTCGTTCGTGGGCCTCCGAGCACGAAACGCGTATGCCGCCGAACGCCCTTCCCGGCGATGAGCGCATGCCCGGACGCCGCCTGCCGAGGGGAGAGGAGCGCGTCTACCACCTGGGACTCCGTCCGGGGGAGCTGCCCGACTCGGTCCTCGTCCCCGGCGACCCGGCCCGGGCCCGCCGCATCGCCGAGAGCTGGGACCGCTCCGAGGCGCTCGCCCAGAACCGGGAGTTCCTCAGCTTCCGGGGTCGCTACGGCGGCGTCGATCTCGGCGTCGTGAGCTCGGGGATCGGCGGCCCCGCCATGGCGATCGTGGTCGAGGAGCTCGCCCGCCTCGGGGTGCGCCGGATCGTGCGCGTCGGAAGCTGCGGTGCCATCGACCCCCGGCTGCGTACCGGGGATCTCGCGATCAGCCTCGCCGCGGCGCGCTTTGACCCCACGAGCCGCCTGTACGCGCCCCTGGAGTACCCCGCGGTCGCCGAGCCCGCCCTTCTCCGTGCGCTGGCGTCCGCGGCCGCGGCCGGACGGTTCCGCTACAGGGTCGGGATCACGGCCACCGTCGGGAGCTTCTACCTGGACCAGGGCCGGTCGGGGTTCGGCGGGTTCCTCCCCGAGGAGGCCCGCCGAATGCCGGCGCTCCTCCGGAAGCTCGGGATCCTCAACATCGAGATGGAGTGCGCGACCCTCCTCACGATCGCGGCCATCTACGGGATCGAGGCGGGGGCGCTGTGTACCGTCTACGGAGACCGCGAGGACGGCCGCCCGGTCCCCGAGGACCCGTCGCCCGCGATCCGGGTGGCCAACGAGGCCCTGCGGCACCGGGCGACGGAGGGGCCGTCGGCCGGTCGACGGCCGGCGCCCACCCGGCCGCGGACGGCGCGCCGGGGCGGGTGAAGCCCGCTCCACCCGTGCCCTATACGAACCCTCCGGCGATAGCCTACGGACGCAACCATGGCGAAGTCCCGTCACCGGACCTCCCGGTCCAAGCGCAAGCGCAAGGGAACCCGCAAGGCCAACGAGCGAGAGGTGGTCCTCGTGGTGCGGCCGGACGTCTCGCTCGGCGCCGCGGACGGGACGTCGGAGGGCGAGCCGTTCGAGGACGTCCCCTGACGGCCCCGTCGGGGGCACGACGCGCGGACGTCACTCGCTGAGCGAACCGTGGGGTCCGCGCAGACGGCGCACCGTCTCCCGCAGGAGGGCGCGGAGGACGACGGGGTCCTTCCCGACCGCGCTCCAGAACTCCCACGGGCTCAGCACGAGGCAGCGGGTCGGGCGCACGGCGACGACATCGGCGCTCCGGGCCTGGTCGTCGAAGAGGGCCATCTCCCCGAAGAACTCGCCGGGGCCGAGGCGCGCGAGGACCGCGCTCTCCCGCCGCACCTCCACCCCCCCGCTGAGCAGCAGGTAGAACCCGATGCCCCGGTCGCCGGCCCGGACGATCTCCCCGCCCGGGGAGAAGTCCCGCTCCTTACCGGTGCGCAGGATCGTCCGGAGATGCTCGGCGTCGAGCGAGGAGAACAGCGGGACCCTCGAGAGCAGCTCGAGGGTCGAAGGCGGGACGGTTCGAACGGCGCACATCGACCCCTCGGGGGGCCATCGGGCCGCCCCCATAAAGGCCGGCCGTGAGCCGGACTCCACCCCGGCGGCCTCAGGCCGCCGGGAGCGCCGGGGTAGGGCCGCGCGCGGCGGGGGTCTCGGCCCGGACCTCCCCAGGGGCCACGACCCCCATGCCCCGGTCGAGCGCATGGGCGCGGTCGGCGGCCCGTTTCGCGCCCGCGCCGTCGCCGGCCCGTGCGGCCGCCTCCGAAAGGAGCCGCAACGTCTCCGCCTCCTCGAGGCGGAGCGTCCGTTCGTCGAACTGTTCCGCCGCGCGTGAAAACCGCGCCGCCGCCTCGGCCCCGTTGCCCTCGGCCAGGTCGAGACGACCGGCCGCCCGGTCGACGAGGGCCGCGATGATCGACTCCCGGGCGAGGTCCGAGAACCCCCGCGCCTCGGCGACGACCGCCCGGGCTTCGTCCGACCGGCCCGCCGCCACGGCCGCCCCGACGGCCCGGTCGAGCGCCAGCGCCACGGACGCCGCCTCGTCGACCGGGTAGTCGTGGTGCCGAACTATCTCGAGCGCCTTGTGGGCCGCGTCGAGCGCGGCCCCCGGCCGCTGTCCCAGGGTGTGGAGTCGGGCGAGGTTCGAGTAGTACGCGATGAGACCCTTGTGGCGGGGCGCCCGCCCCTCGAGATACCGGATCCCGCGCCCGAGGGTCGCCTCGGCCTGGTCGAGGTCCCCGTCCAGGAACTGGCGGGTCGAGAGGGCGAGGAACTCCGGGGTCCTCAGGTCGAGTTCGAAGCGCTCGACGACGCGCATCATCTCGTCGACGTGCGCGCGTCCCTCGTCGACCCGGCCCTGGGAGAACGCCATGTCGGCGGCGATCGCCTCGTAGAACGCCTGCCACTCGAAGAGGCGGGCCTCGCGGGTGAGGACGATCCCCGCCTCTTCCCGGCGCTGGACCTCGGCCCACCGGCCCTCGAAGAGGCTGAGGATGCCGGAAGCCTCCATGTAGAGATCGCTCCCCGCCCCGGCCGGGACGGGGAGGCCCGCGGACCGGTCGAGGCACTCCCGGGCGACGGCGATCGCGCGGTCCTTCTCGCGGATCGACATGAGGGCGATCGAGGAGAGGAGGGCGAGGCTCTCCGCGTGCGGGACCCGGACGCGACGGGCGGCCTCGAGGGCTCGATCACGGGCCGCCCGCGCCTCGTCCCGCCCGACGCCCATCCAGGCGAGGAACCCCGCCGATTCGGCATCGAGCAGGATCCCCTCCGCCTCGTCCGGGGCGTCGGCGACGACGGGACGCGTTTCCCGGTAGGTCGCGAGGAACGCGTCCGCTTCGTCCATCGCCCAGAGGGCTTCGAGGATCTTCCGGTAGATGCGCAGCGTCCCGGCCGGGTCCCGGCTCGCGTGCTCGCAGCTCACGGCGGCGCGCCAGCCCTCGATCGCCTCCCCGTACCGCGCGAGCGCGAACAGCGCATCCCCGAGGGCGGCCAGGTCCCGGCACTTCCGGCCCCCGACCTCCCGGCCGTCGAGGAGGTCGACGGCGGTCCGGTAGTGGGCGATCGCCGCTTCGTGGGCGTGGAGCTCGGCGGCGGCCGCCCCGGCCGACTCCGAATAGCGAAGGGCCTTGTCCGGGACGTCCGCGTGGAGGAAGTGGTGGGCCAGGATCGCGGGGCTCGGGGGCGCCCCCGGGGCGGCCGAAGATTCGATGGCCTCGCCGGCCGCGCGATGGAGCAGCCGGCGGCGGACCAGGCTCAGCTCGTCGTAGAGGGCGTCGCGGACCGGGCGGTCCGGGAACAAAAAGACCGTGCGGTGCGCCGGACGCCGTTCCTCGCGCAGGAGCGTCGCCTGCATCGCCCGCTCGAGCCGCGTCAGGAGCGTGCCCGTATCCAGCCCTGTCAGCCGCCGGAGCAGATCGAAGTCGAACTCGGTGCCGAGCACCGCGGCGGCGCGAAGGACGTCCCGAGTCTCGGGGTCGAGGCGATCGAGGCGCTCGCGGAGCACGTCTCGTACCGTCGCGGGCATCGCGATCTCCGCGACCGGGCGACGTCCCCAGTTCCTCCCGGTCGGGAAGATGGCGCCGCTCTTGAGAAGGGAGCGAAGGACCTCCTCGATGAAGTAGGGGTTCCCGCCGGTCGTCCCGTGGACGAGCGCGAGGAACTCTTCCGAGACGCCCTTCTTGTCGCCCAGGACGCCCTCGATCATCCGGGCGGTGCGGAGCTCGTCGAACGCATCGAGCAGGAGCAGCCGGAACCCCGGCTCGCGCCGAAGCCGGGAGACGAGATGCGCGAGCGGCAGATTGTCCGTGAGGCCGGAGCCGCGCACCGCCCCCACGACCCCGAGCGGTCGGTGCGCGAGGGATCGGGCGAGGTGCTGGAGCAGCTGGATCGTCGCCGGATCGGCCCCGGCGAGGTCCTCGAGGACGAGGATCGACGGCCGCTCCCGGGCCAGGTCGCGGAAGAACCCCGCGATCCCCTCAAGGAAACGGAGGCGCTCCTGGGACGGGTCGGGGCTGGCCGGCGGCCCCGGCACCTTCTCGGCGAGCTCCGGGACGAGCTGGGCCACGGCGGGTGCGTGGGGACCAAGGACGCGGAAGACGGCGGCGGGGGGAAGGCGCTCGATGGCGCTGCGCAGCAGATCGGCCCACGGGGCGTACGGGCTCCCTCCGTCCATGTCCGTGCCCCGTCCCTCGTACAGCGCAACGCCGTGGCGCCGGGCCATCGCCGCCATCTCCTCGAGAAGGCGGCTCTTCCCGAGTCCGGGGTCCCCGACGAGCAGCAGAACGGATCCCTCCCCGCGGGCGGTGCCCTCAACGAACGCGGTCAGCGCGGCGACCTCGGTCTCCCGGTCGACGAGGGGCGTGCGCCGTGATCGGAACTCCTCGGCCCAGGGGAAGACGAGGCGGTAGATCTCGACCGGCAGCTCGACGTTCTTGAGGGCGGGAGCCCCGACCCGGACGAGGTCGACGCCGAGCCGGCCACGGACCAGGTCATGGACGGGACCGGAGACCAGGACCCCTCCCGGCTCGGCCAGGCCCTGGAGTCGGGAGGCGAGATTCACCGTGTCGCCGTAGACGTCCCCGCCCCGGTGGATCACGTCGCCCACGTGGATGCCGATGCGGATCTCGACCTGCGAGCCCGAGCGGGCCCGGCGGCGCTCGTGGAACGCGCGCTGCAGCTCGACCGCGCACGCGCTCGCGTCGAGCGCGCTCGGGAACTCGAGGAGAAACCCGTCCCCCAGCGTCTTGACCTCGGTCCCGTCGAAGCGGCGCACCAGGGGGCGGACCACGCCGCGGTGTTCCTCGAGCAGGCGCAGCGCCTCGGCCTCGTCGCGCTGCGTGAGCGCGACGTAGCCGACGATGTCGGTGAACATGATCGCGGCGAGGCGCCGCGCCCCCGCCTCCATCGACACCCTCCGGGTCGCCTCGGTCGGGCGGAGACTCGGGTCCCGCGGCCAAGAACCCTTCGGAAACCCGGCTCGACGGGCCCCGCGGACCGGACGGGTCTCGCCGATTTGACGGACAGTTCTTGGGCCAACCCCCATCTCTCCTCGGTGGGCACCATGTACCGCCGCATCCTCGTAGGGGTCGACGGCTCGGCTCCGGCCCAGCGCGCCCTCGCAGCGGCGATCGACCTCGCCGCGCGCTTCGGATCCGAGCTCGCGATCCTCTCGGTCCAGCCGGTGCGGGCGGGGGCCGTCGAGCGCCTGGTGCGCGCCGCGGTTCCCGCGACCCGGGAGGAGCAGGCGCTCCGCGCCCTGCTCTCGTCGGCCGAGCGGCAGGCCCGGTCGGCGGGCGTGCCTCGGGTGGAGACGGTACTCCTCGCGGGAGATCCCGCGGAGGAGCTGCTAAGCTTCGCGCGCCGGCGGGCCACGGACGTCATGGTCGTCGGCGGCCGCGGGCTCTCCTTCGGGACGCGCCCGTCCCTCGGCAGCACCTCGCGCCGGCTGGTCCACGAGTCGCTCTGCCCGGTCCTCGTCGTCCCGCTCATCGAGGCGGGCCGCGCTGCCCGCCGTGACGGGGGGCGGGCGGCGGGCGGCTCGGGGGCGCCCGGGGGCGCCCGACCCCCTCGTCGCGTACCGGCCCGGGCGTGAACGCCGGTTGACCCCGGACTCATCCCCCGGGAGGCTCCCTCCTCGGGGCGGATGTGGGCCATGCACCCGTTTCGCGTCGCGGACCTCCGCCGCATCTTGGAACCGCGCCTGCTTCGGCCGGAGGCGACGGTCCAGGACGTCGAGGCGTTCTGTCACCGCGTCATCGCCGACCGCTTTGCGGTCTGCCTGGTCGAACCGTTCTGGGTCCGCACGGCCTCCGACATCGCCCGGGGCAGCGCCACCCGCATCGGCACCGTGGCCGGCTACCCGTTCGGCTGCTCGGAGACGGCCACGAAGGTCGCGGAGGTGGAGCAGGCGCTCGCGGCGGGGGCGCAGGAGGTCGACCTCGTGATGAACATCGGCGCCCTGCGCTCCCGGGACTCTGACCCCGTGACCTCGGAGCTGCGCGCGGCCGCGGAGCGGGTCCACGCGCTTCCCGGTCGTGTGTTCCGGGTGACCGTCGAGACCGGGTACCTTACGACCGAGCAGATCGGACGCGCCGGACAGTTGATCGCGGACGCCGGTGCCGATCTCGTCGCGACCGGCACGGGCTGCGGTCCCCGCCCGGTCTCGGTCGAGGATGTCCGCCGGCTCCGTGCGGCGGTCGACCACCGCCTGGGCATCGACGCCACCGGCGGGGTGCGGTCCCTTGCGGAGGTCGGAGCGCTGGTCCGGGCCGGCGCCGACCGGATCGGAACAAGCCGTGCGTTCCCGATCCTGGCCGAGGCGCTCGGGCCGGTCCACGCCCCGTACCGGTCCCATGCCCCATCGGCCCAGGCGCTCGTGGGCCACCTGGACGACGTCCGTTGACCCTGCGGCCGGCACCCCCGGCCGGCGCCAAAGCCCCGGGCCGCGAACAAACTACCTTATCGTCGGAGGCGTTGGCCCTCCGGGGATTCGGCTGGCGCGGGCGGACTACGGGGGGTTCGGGGCGGAGTACCAGTCCCAGGTGTACCTGCGCGGGGAGCGCTCCCCGCTGCCCTTCGCGTACGAAGAGCTCGAGGCGGCCGCGCGGCAGAAACTGCCCGGGACGGCGTTCGACTACGTCGCGGGCGGCGCGGGCGGCGAACGGACGGCCCGCGCGAACCTCCGGGCGTTCGATCGGTGGGAGATCCTCCCTCGGGTGCTGACCGATGTCGACCGTCGGAGTCTGGCCGTCGAGCTGTTGGGCCGCGTGCTACCGGCGCCCGTGCTGCTGGCGCCGATCGGCGTGCTCTCGATCGTCCACCCCGAGGGAGAGCTCGCGGCCGCCCGGGCCGCGGCCGCGGTCGGGGTCCCGTTCGTCCTCAGCTGCGCCTCCTCCCATCCGATCGAGGAGGTCGCCCGTGAGATGGGCGACGGACCCCGATGGTTCCAGCTCTACTGGAGCCGGGACCGGGAGCTCAATGCGAGCCTCGTCGCCCGGGCGGAGCGCTCGGGTCACGCTGCGATCGTCGTGACCCTCGACACGAAGCTGCTCGGCTGGAGGGAGCGGGACCTCGAGCGCGGCTACCTGCCGTTCCTGCGCGGCGAGGGGGTCGCGAACTATCTGAGCGACCCGGTCTTCCGCTCCCGCTTGGGGCGTCCGCCCGAGGAGGATCCCGCGGG
Source organism: Thermoplasmata archaeon (assembly GCA_021812305.1). Classification (GTDB taxonomy): domain Archaea; phylum Thermoplasmatota; class Thermoplasmata; order Lutacidiplasmatales; family UBA184; genus Lutacidiplasma. The sequence goes on along the minus strand of JAKAOB010000003.1, from coordinate 6,664 downwards.
GGCCGCGGCCCAGTTCCTCGGGCTGGCGCTCGATCCCACGCTCACCTGGCCGGACCTTGGCTTCCTGCGCGAGCGCACCCGCCTCCCGATCGTCCTCAAAGGGGTCCTCCGCGCGGAGGACGCCGCGCGGGCGGTCGACGTCGGGGCGTCGGCGATCGTGGTCTCGAACCACGGAGGCCGTCAGGTCGACGGCAGCATCCCGGCGCTCGCGGCGCTGCCGGGCGTCGTCCGGGCGGCGGGCGGCCGTGTCCCCGTCCTCTTCGACAGCGGGCTCCGCCGGGGCGCGGACGCGGTCAAGGCGCTGGCGCTCGGCGCGCGGGCCGTGCTCCTCGGGCGGCCGTACGCCTGGGGGCTGGCGCTCGGGGGCGAGAACGGGGTCCGGACGGTCGTCGAGCGGTTTCTCGCCGAAATCGACCTCACCTTGGCCCTTGCGGGAATTGCGGACCTCGCGTCGTGCGACGCGACACTGCTCCGATCGGTGCCCGACGCTATCGGCTGACGGACGGGGGGGCTTCCGGACGGAATTCCCGGACGTCGCCGTCGGCGTTGAAGGCGACGAAGCAGCCGAAGCGGTCGGCGCCGTGGGCGGCCACGCACCGACGGCCGCGCCGGTCGCCCGAGATCTCGATCGCGTCGACCGTCGGCCAGCCGGTGGACGCCTTGATGCGGTCGACCAGATGCCGGAACTGCGTGACGCAGATCCCGCAGCAGAAGAACAGGCGCTCGCCCTCGACCTCGGCCCAGACGTCGCCCCAGGTGGAGTCGCAGATCGCGCAGCCGGTGTAGTTACGCCGCATAGTCGTTCGCCCGCTGGAGGCGCGCGATGAGGTAGTCGTCGAAGAGGTCGATCGAGCGGAGGAACGTCGACTGGAGATCCTCCCGGGCCGCCGCGTCCGTTGCGTGGCGCGCGATCAGCGCGAGGGCCTCTTCCGAGTGGCCGACGTCGGCGTCGTACCCCTCGCGCAGGAACGCGCGGGCCGCCGAAGCGAGCGTGCCGTCGTCCAGGATCGCGGGGTCGAAGTAGTGCAGGGTCGCCCCGTCCCGGACGAGGTCCCGGTGGGCGATGAGCTCGAGCGAATGCATCGCCGCCATGGTCTCGACCCACGGCTCGTTCCGTGCGATCGCCTCCCAGCCATCGATCGCCCGCCGGGTCGCGGGAAGCGGGGGCGTCGCGAGCACCCGGTCGCGCGGGAGCCCGAGACCCTCGCCCATGCGCAGGAGGAGCTCGTAGTGCGAGGGGCGGTCGGGGCCGCTGCCACCGAACTCCGTGACGAGGTTGTCGAGCTCGTAGCGGATCACGTCGGGGTCGTCAGTGGCGGCGGTGATGTGGGCGCAGGATCGTACCCATTGCCGCAGGAAGTGCTGGTGTTCGACCACGTAGCCCAAGAGCACCGGGCGGGCCGGCCGCTGGAGGGCCGCGACGAACGGATGCGGCACGGCCCCGAAGAACTTCGAGACGAACCGCCCCCGGATCCAACCGGCGAGGCCCCCGGGGCCGACCGAGAAGACCGGGACGAGGGCCCGGAGGATCCCCGCGGCGTCCGTGCGGCGGCGGCCCACGTTCTGGTTGAGCCAACGGACATGGTCGCTGTCGCTCGCCCCGGCCCGCGTCGCCAGATGCTCGGCGAGGGCCCGCTGCCCGTCCGGACCGAACCGTTCGAGGCAGGCCGGGCACTTCGTCATCGTCTCCCTACAGGGGGAACTCCGGCGGCAGGCGTCCGCGCAGTCGCACGAACTCGGGATCGTCGGCACACTGCGTGCGGATCTCGGTGAGGAGCCGTCGGACCTCCGTCGGCTCGAGGCGGCGAGCCTCGGCGACCATGCGCACGGTGCCGTCGAAGTCCGCGCCGCACGCCTCGAAGCAGTTGCCCATGCCGGTGAGCAGTTCGCGTTCCCGCGGCGTCACACCGGCCCCCACGCCGGCCCGGTCTAAATCTCCCACCGACGCCGAACGGGCCCTCGGCCGCCGGGCCCCGTCTCCGCTTCAGCTCGGATCGATGAGCCGGTAGTACCGGACCAGGTGGGTCGGCGGAAGCGGGTTCACGGGGCCTTCGCCCGGTGGCCCGGTCGGCGGCGGGCTTCCTCCGCCTTGCAATGGCTCCGGATAGGTCGCTTGGGTCCAGTCCACCGGGAAGTACCACGGAGCGCGGGCCGTCTGGTTGAAGTTGAAGAAGTCGAACGGAAGCGGTGCCGTGCAGTCGAGGGCCGTCAGGCAGCCGAGATGGAAGCGCCACTCGACGAAGTGGAGCAGCGAGAAGAAGTCGAGGAACGTGTGGCTGATGTAGTTCTCCTTGGCGTAGGGGCCGATGACGATCGCCGGGGATCGGAACGACAGCAGGTTGCCGTACAGTCGGGGCGGCGCGACATGGTCGTACCATCCGCCGTAGTCGTCCCACACGATGAAGATCGCGGTGGAGGACCAGTCGGGCGAGGCCTCCACGGCATTGACGACCGACGCGACCCAGGCCTCGCCGGCCGACACGTTGGCCGGCGCGTGGTCGGAGGCGTCGAAGGACGGGATCACCCAGGAGATCGCGGGGAGGGTTCCGTCCCGGGCGTCCGAGAAGAAGTCGTTGCGCGGGACGAAGTGCGCGTCGTACCAGGACGAGTAGGACTCGGCGCGCGCGGCCATCGGGTTCCAGTAATTGTACGCCGACCCGTTCCCGACGACGTTGAGGTTCTGCGTCGCGCGGCCGTAGGGCCACAGGCTCCAGTCGTAGTACTTCCAGGAGATCCCCGTGCCGTTGAGCAGGTCCTCTACGGTGGCGGTGCCGTTCGACTCGTTGAGGTAGAGCCCGCGGTCCCCGCTCCCGCCGAGGTACGAGTAGGCCGTGACCGCGGGCGCGCCGCCGCCGATGAGGTCCCAGTGGTTCGGGAGCGAGTACGAGAGGTTCCCGGCGAAGAGGTTGTCGCTGATCGCGTACTCCTCCGCCATGTCCCAGTAGATCGGGATGGTGGAGCCGTTGTAGTGCCCGAACGGTTCGGATCCGCTGGCCTCGGCGTTGTAGAACCCGTTCATCGACCCGTTGTTCCACGCGAGGCGCCCGCTCAACCAGTCGTGCTCCATGTCGTTCGTCTGCAGCTGGGTCGCGTTGAAGGCGAACGGGACGGTGCACGGGCCGGACGCGTTGCCGGGGCTGTTGGGAACGCAGGTCCCGGGCGGGATGCCGTTCCCGGTCGAGGAGCAGTAGGGCCCGAGCACCGTGCAGTACTGGCCGAAGTAGGTGTCGTACACCCGGTTCTCCATCACGACCGTGATGACGTGGTTGATGTGCGTCGACCCCGGGCCCCAGGGGGTCACGGGAACCGGCAGGCGGGCCGTGGTGGTCCCGATGGGCACGGCCAGCAACAGGGCGAGGGAGGCCGCACCGAGCACGATCCAGCGGGGCTTCATCCGAACCCGGGCTCCCGCCCGGCGCGAGGAGCATCGCTGCCCTTAACCTCGACGACGCGGCGTCCGCGGTGGCGGAAGCCGGCGCTCTGCGGGCCGGACCGACGCCGGCATCCGGGTCATCCCGGAGCGACGACCCGGCCCCGGGCGACCCGGTAGTGCGCGTCGGCGAAGGCCACGAAGAACGCCAGATAGCTGAAGCCGAGCAGGGAGTCCAAGAGCGCGATCGGGTGGGCGATCGGGGCGAACGACACGGAGCGCGCGGCCACGGAGCGTACGATCACATCGAGCTGCGGAGACAGGGCGAGCCCGATCAGCGCGGAAACGATGACGGCCCAGGCCAGGCCCAGCCCCATCGCGATCTCGCCGGGCCGACCCACCAGGTGCGCGGCCACCAGGGCGTAGGTCACGAACGTCACGGCGAACACCGCCGCGACCGCCCCGCCGAACTCGAGGGCCAGCCATCCGGGCGCCGGCGATGCCCCCACGAGCGTCAGGTACGCCACGGGTGCCGCCGCGAGACCCGCGGCGATCAGGCTGGCCCCGAAGGCGAGGTTCGCGTGGCCGACCCGCCGCACGTGGATCTCGTTCCATTCGTGGCGGCCGACCCACAGGAACAGGAGCCCAAGGACCGAGAACAGGGGGCTGAGCAGGACCAGGTCCCCGTGCAGCGGGAGGTCGGTCCCCCCGGTGGCCAGCGCAAGGAAGCCGCTGGCGCTCTCGACGGCGAAGCCGACCTTGAAGACGCTGAGACTCAGGCGCAGGTTGACGGTCGTCGTCCCTCCCGGGACGGAAGGGGAGGGGGGCTCGGGTCCGTTAAATTATCGGTCGGACCGGTCCGTCCGCCCGGCGCGCACCTCGGGGAGCGGGGGGGACCCCGATCGGCCGGGGGTCCCGAACGTCGACGGATCCGGGACCGGGCCTCGAGCGCGCGGAGGCGCCCTTTCGCCCGACGAGCGACCGCGGGTCGACGACGACCGGTGCCCGATCTCCACCCCGATCAGGACGGAACGGCGAGGGGGCCGCCGGTCGGCGCGACCGATCCGCCGTGACCGGCGAGCCACAGGTCGTACGCCGTTCGGACATCACGGGCTCCGCTCAGGATCACGGCCAGCGAGATCACGGCCACCAGGTCGAAGACCCGGGTCAAGGGGGCCAGTGCGACGGCCGTGCCGAGGACGGCTCCCCAGACCATGCGGTCCCGGCCCCGCACGAGGAGGGTGCGTCCGTTCGGGGTCGAGACCCCGTAGATCATGCCGATCAGGTGGCGGGCACCGAAGTAGTAGATGGCGACGAGCACGCCGCTCGTGGCCACGCCCGTCACGACCGAGCCGACGACCTCGGGCCACGCGCCCGCGGAGGCGGCCGAGAGGGTGGCGTTGATGCCGGCGAACGCGGCCGAGACCGCCGCGGCCACGACCACGTAGACGAGGAACAGCCACAGCGTGAGCGAGTGATCCTCCCGGGCCCTGCGGGTGGCCACGACCTGCTCGGGTCCGAACTCGGGACTTCCCTCAACCATCGCCGCGACGCCGCGCCTCCACGCGAGGAGCCCCGTGATGGCGACCACGATCCCGATGATCACGAGGATCGCGATCGTGAGGCCCAGGGCGACCTGTAGACCGACCGCGACCCCGATCGACCACCAGTCGGCGAAGGGGCGGGGACCGGCGGCGACGTGCAGGGAAAAAACGCCCGCCCAGCTGAGCGCATCCTGGGCGACCACGACGATCGAGACGGCCAGTGCGATCAGCAGCAGGGTTTCGAAGCTTCGAAGCGCGTCGCGGAGATGGCCGGCCCCCCACGCGCTGGTGGGGCTGCCCGCGAGCGGACTCGGTCCCCCGACCGAAAGGTTCGCCGACATGGGGTTCCTCCGGCCCGCATCGGGGAGCGAAGTACAAGTAGGCCGCGTGAAACCGGTTCGACCGGCGACCGACAGCGATATGCGCGCACCCGTCCGGTGGGGGCGCGCAGCCGTGTCGCCCCCGGCGGAGGTCCGCGTTTCGACCTTGACCGGGCCGGGGCGGGAGCGGGCGATCCCGCTCGTGCGGGAGTCGTTCCACGGCTACTATCGGTGGCATGCGAAACGCACCTTGCGGGAGGTCCCGCTCGTGCGTGGGGCTGAGAAGAACGGCGAGCTGCTCGGGGTCGCGATGCTCGACCGGCTGGCCCCGGAGGCCGGCTACGTCTTCTACCTGGCCGTCGGAGCGGCGCACCGCCGCCACGGGATCGGCGGAGTCCTCCTCGACGATGCGCTCGCCCACTTCCTCTCGACCGGAGCCGAGGTGGTCTTCGCGGCGGCGGAGGCGGACAACGCCCCGTCGATCGCGCTGTTCCGTTCCCGCGGGTTCCGGCTCGTGGAACGGGACGAGGCGGGGTTCCGCGAGGGCGGCCTCGGCGCCTGGGGGCTGCGCAGCCGGATGCGGCTCGTACGGGGGGAGGTCCTCCTCGGCCGGCGGTTCGACCCGACCGCCCCCGCGTGAAGGGCGGACCGGAAGGGCCACGGCTCCGGCGGTGTACCTCCCGCACGGGGGTTCCTTCGAACGCCCCGTCCCTCCCGCAAAGCATCATAGGGGAGCGGTGCGACAGGCGGGGGGATGACGCGACGGCAGGCCCCCGCGACACCCCCCCTCTCCGCACCGGACCTCACCGGACCGGTCTCGTTCCTGACGTGGCCGCTCGTCGGGGCGGGGCGGGGGACCCGACCGTCCCACCGGTCGATGGAGCACGTCCACGTCGAGGTCGACCTCGTCCCCGGGACCGAGCGCACGACGCGGATCCCTGGGCTCCGCGCGATCGAGGAGGCCCTCCGCGAGGCGGAGGTCATCGAGGAGGGGGACCTGCTGACCCTGGTCGCCGGGGTCCTCGAGGCGTGCTCCGCGGCCGGTTGGCGGCGGGTCGAACACTGGGAGGTGCGGCCGGGCGGCTGGCTGCCGCTCCGCCACGTCCCGGGCGGCCCCCAGGTGGAGCCGGTGCGTCAGTTCCTGGACGCGCTTCGTATGAGCGAGTGGAAGGCGATGGCGGGGGCCCGCGAGCTGGCGGCCCGCGTGGCGGACCCGCACGGGAACCGTCTCGAGTTCGCCGTTCGTCGCACCCACCGGGAGCGGCAGCATGCCCTGTCGATCGACCTCTACGGGACGATACTCCGGGACAGCGTTCACGACCTTACGGCCCAGCTTCACCGCCACCTGCCCGTCCTCCACGCAGAGGTGACCTCCTTCCGGCCGTCGGCCCCCACCGGGCGGGGCGGGCCGCCCTCCCCGTCGCCGAGAT
>JAKAOB010000069.1 GCA_021812305.1 Thermoplasmata archaeon | reverse complement strand
GGGGATTCGGTTTGTCCTCTGCCGCTTTCGATCGCCTTTACTTACGGCATCTCATTTGATTTCTTGTCCTCCCCCTACTAGAATGCTTTACTTCGGGGGGTTCCCCTTCCTTGCGGAATGTCCCTTGCGGGACCGGAGTTCCGATTCGGTGATCGGTGGATCAAAGGTTCCTTGCGCCTACCCACCGCTTATCGCAGCTTGGCACGACCTTCATCGGCGCCCGAGCCCAGCCATTCCCCAACTGACAGGAGTCAGCTACACTAATTGCTCTTGACAAGCGTCCAGAACGCGTGTGATCGGCGTCATCGGCCCGCCGTCCAGGGACGGCGGACCCTCGCCCTTCCCCGGAGAGGCCCCGGCCTCCGCGGGTGCATGTGCCGTGGTAATCGACTGAGGTCGAAGCGCGGCCTTGAAGGAACAAGCGGCCGATATTTAACGGCTCCGAGGCCGCGCGCTTGACGCGGCCGCTCTCAACGGAACGTCGGGTGCGTCAGAGGGGCGACGTGGAGCCCTTCGTAGCGGGCCGCGGCATACCGGCACTGCCCGTCCCGATTGGGCGCGCAGGCGGCGCAGTTCCGTTCCGCCGGGACCGGTGGCCGTCGCCCGTCGGCCCGGATCTGCAGGAGCGCCGCCCGCAGCCAATGCTCCTCCGCGTCGCCGTACGGCACCTCGACCCATCCTTCGTGCGCCCCGCTGCCGGCGACGTCGCCGTAGAGGACGATGCCGTGCGTCGGCCGGTGTCCGGTCACCGCATGGACGAGCCGGCACTCGGCGATCGCCTGGATCGTGTCGAAGGAGCGGCCGTGCGACGCGAGGTGGAGCTCGTGGTGGAGCTGGGGCAGGTCCAGGAACAGGTGGGTGGTCTTGTACTCGATCGGGACCATGCCGCCGTCGGGGCTCCGCAGCACGAAGTCCGGCCGGCCGCTCAGCCCGAGCTCGTCGTCGATCAGATTCCCCCCGTGCCCGCCGAAGACCGGGTCGGGCCGGACCTGCTCGGCCGGGAAGAGGAGCGGAAGGTCCTCCTCGCCCTCGTCAAGATAGACGAGCGTGTCGTGCGGCCCGATGTCGAGCCGCCCTTCGTTCACCCTCAGGTGGCCCAAGGGCGGGGCGAAGAGGGGGGAGTGGCGCTCCGGCACGATGTCCGCCGGAGTGCACGGGGTGACCGGGGTGGAGCTGTGGAGGCTCGCATGGCGGCTGCGGATCAGCTCCATCTCGTGGGGGCATCGGGAGTAGGTCACGAGGTCGTGCGGGGTGAGGTGCTCCGGCCGGGCGAGGGGCAACGCTACGCTCATGGTGGCGAACGTTCGCGGGTCCATGGGCTATGAACCTGTGCTTCCACGCGACCACGACCGACCTTCCGACGTCCGCGGGCGCTACGCTCCGTCACGAACCGCCGCCCTTGGTGCGGCGTCCAACGGTCGACGGACCTTGGAAGTTACGTCCCCGCGGCAGCCGGCCACCGGACGCGGTCGGGGCGGGGCGGCCTTCACCCGGACGGGACCAGTCCGCCGACGATGCGGCGGACGTCGGGCGTCGCCCCTTCGAGTAGCCGGTCGAGCAGACCGGCGGCCGAGGGGTTCGCCCCCAGTCGGGCGGCGATCGCCCGAGCGTACCCGAGGTCACCCTGCTCCGCCGCCCTCACCAAAGCGAATTCCAGACGACTCACCGGGTACGACCGACCGTCCCGTTCCAGGGTCCCCCGGGGGATCGGGTCCGTCGGGAGCGCCCACTCCCGCGCGCTTCCCTGGGCCGGGACCGTCCCGGCCGGCGCGGCCCACTGCACCCGGACGCCAGCGACCAGGGTACCCACGAAGGCACGTCCGGCGTAGCGGATCGCGCCGCTCCACCGGGTCGGGGCCACGGGCTCGATGAGGAAGTCGACCAGCGCCGCACCGATCTCGTCCGCACCTGCGCGGCTCGTCCCGAGGTCGATGTCCCGGGGGGACACGGACACTCCCTGGAGGTACGCGGACGCCGAACCGCCGATCCATACCGGGGTCCCCTGCCGTGCCAGCGGAGCCAGAACGCGGTCGGCGACCTCGGCCAGGGCCGCCTCGATCGGGACCGCGGCCGCAGCGTAGCGCTGCTCGAGGAGGACCGCGCTCACGAACCGCCAACGGTTGTAGGCCCGGCGGACGGCGGCCTCCTCCGACGGCGGAAGCGCGAACTCCCGGTGCCAGCAGTGGCGACCCCCGAACTGGCACGGCGTTTCGGTGAGCTCGAAGCCGAACGGGGCGAGGGGTCCGCGGGGGGGTCCTTGGGCATCGATCCCCCCCTCCTGGGCGTGGTAGGTGAACTGGGTCGCCGCGCTGGCCCGGTCCAGCGACAGCTGGTGAAGATAGCCTCCCCCGAGGTCCGGCCCCGACCGCATCTCCCGAGATGTGATCAATTCTCCTCCCACCCCCGAGCCCGGGATCCTTCCGACCCCGGGGCCCAACTGCCCGGCCGTTAAACGGGTGCCGACCGACGGCGCCCTTTTTCTCGCCGGGGACCGTGCGCGGGAAGGGGGCCACAAGGTCTTGGCCGGTTCCGCGGCCCGCAGGGCGTCGCCCCCGGTGGCGGTCTTCGGCGCCTCGGGGTTCGTGGGTCGCGCCCTCGTCCCCCGGCTCGGGGCCGATGGGGTCCGGGTCCGCGCCGTCGCCCGGGACCTCGCGCGGGCCCGCGGCGTCCTTCCGCCGACGGTCGAGCTTGCCCGGGCCGACCTCAGCACGGGCGAGGGACTGGACCGGGCGGTGTACGGAGTGGAGTCCGCCTACTACCTCATCGTCTCGTTCGGCGCGGCCGGGCGGCACGGGTTCGCGGCCAGCGACCGGGAGGCGGCTCGTCGGTTCGTCGAGGCGTGCGACCGCTCCGGCGTGCGGCGGATCATCTACCTGGGAGGCCTCGGAGACGAGGACCGCCCCCTGTCCGAGCACCTGACCAGCCGCCGCGAGGTCGCCCGCATCCTCGGCTCCGGCTCCGCCGAGCTCACTCAGATCCGCGCGGCGATGATCGTGGGCGCCGGCGGCGCGTCGTTCGAGATGGCCGCACAGCTGGTCGAGCGGCTCCCGGTCATGGTCCTCCCCCGGTGGGTCGAGACTCGATCGCAGCCGATCGCCCTGCGCGACGCGGTCGAGTACCTCGCCGGCGTCGGGCGCCTCCCCCACACGGCGGGACGCTCCTTCGATGCGGGCGGCCCCGAGGTCCTTCGCTACTGGGAGGTCCTCCTGCGCATCGGCGAGCGGCTCGGCCGGGTCCCGCGGCTCATCACCGTGCCGGTGCTCACCCCGTCCCTCTCGGCCCACTGGGTCGGGTTCATCACCGAGGTCGACTCGGCGACCGCGCGTCCGCTCGTGGACGGCCTGACCAGCGAGGCGGTCGTGCGGGACGACACGCTGCGCGGTCTCCTCCCGTTCCGACGGACCGCGTTCGATGCGGCCGTTGACCTCGCGCTCGCCGAACGGTCGACCGGGACCGCCCGGCGCGCGCGGCTCCGATGGCGTCGGTTTCCCCGCGGGCTGGGCGGCGGACCGCTTCGCCTCCTTCCGAGGTCGGGGCGAACTCCCTAGCCCGGAGCGCCGAAGCCGAAGCGGCCGATGTCCGGGATGGGACCGGTCTTGACCGCCACCAGGCCGTGGGCGGCCTGGGCGCTGAGGTACGAGCCGTTCGGAAGGGCTCGCCAGTCGGACCGGTGCGAGTCGAACGGTTCGCTCCCGATGAGCGCGATCTTGGCGTCGGCCAGGTAGGCGAGCTGGTAGTACGGTCGCTGGTGGTCGATGAGCCCGCCCCCGTGCTCGCCGTTCCAGAGGCAGAACGCCCAGAGCTCGTTGGGCCCCCGGGTGAACAGGACGTTGAGGCCGGTGAACGCCCCGCCCGAGGGTCGACCCTTCTCCTCCCAGACCCGGACCAGGTCGGCGACGGTCGCCGTGTAGGCCAACAGAGGGTCGCCGAGCCGGAGGGTGTGCTGGGCCAGGAGCCAGAAGAGTACCTCGCTGTCGTTGACCCCCTTGAGACGGGACTCGTAGGGGCCCAGCAGGGGCCGGGTCTCGCGCGGAAACGGGATCGAACCGTTGTGAGCGAACAGCATCCCCTCGTCCTGGAACGGCTGGGAGTTCTCCAGCCCGATCAGGCGCTCCCGGGGGAGGCTCATGGGGTTGCTGGCGTGCCGGAGATGGCCCACGACGACGGGACCGGAGGCGCGGCGAGCGGTGTCGACGTACCGGGGACGCTCCTCGGGCTGGAAGGCGCCGCGGACCCCCTTCTCGACCCGGGGCCGGCGCCGCCCGCTGTACCAGCCGATCCCCCAGCCGTCGTCCTGCAGATACTCAGGGTCCGCGTTCGACTGGGCGAGGAGGGACCGGTCCGTGGCCATGAGCCACGGCTCGGCCGGGGTGGCCACGCTCCCGAGGAGGCCGAGGAGCCGGCACATCGCCGCCGGCACACCGGTCGGGGAGATAAGCCTCCTGTCGCGCCGGGGTGCGGGCGCGCCTGTCGCGCAAGGCTTTTACCGAACCGGGCGGTAAAATGGGTGGTGTCCCCATGGTCTCGATCGTAGTGACCCCGCCCGCGCGGGAACAGGTCCTCCGCCTCCTTGACCAGGAGAGACGGCCCGACGCGGCCCTGCGGATCTACGTCCAGGGTGGGGGATGCTCGGGCCTCACCTACGGAATGACGTTCGACCGCCAAGAGAGCGGGGACGAGGTCGCCTTCCAGGAGGGGCAGCTCACGGTCGTCGTCGACCATGCGAGCGCTCCGCTCCTCGACGGCCTGCGGATCGACTACCTGCTCGGCTTGGAGGCGTCGGGGTTCAAGATCTCGAACCCGAACGCGAAGCAGACGTGCTCGTGCGGGAAGTCGTTCTCGGCGTAGCGCGCGGGAAACAGGACCGTTAAATAGGGACCCGCTCGTCCCTTACACGGGGTAGCGCAAGGAGGGCCCCGACAATGAGTGTGAAGGTCGAAGTCACGCAGGAAGCCCAAACCCAGGTTCGGGAGCTCATCAAGGGCCAGAAGCCCGGCACGGCCGTCCGTGTCTTCCTCCAGGCCGGAGGCGGCGGGTGCGGCTGCGGCGGGGGCGGCGGCGGATGCGGCTCCGGAGGCTGCGGAAGCGGCGGCGGAGGTATCGCCTTCGGTATGGCGTTCGACAAGCCCCGCAATGGGGACGAGGTCATCCCGATCGACGGCTTCTCCGTCATCGTCGACTCCATGACCGCGCCCGAGCTCGACGGGGCGAAGATCGACTTCGTCCAGAGCCTCGATGCCTCCGGGTTCAAGATCGTCGCACCGCTGCGCCCGGGATCCGAGGCGCCGTCCGCCTCCGGCGGCGGGTGCGGCTGCGGCTCCGGTGGCTGCTGCTGAGCCCCCGGCCAACCTCTTCTTTCCTTTCGTCCCGAGCCGCGACCCGGCCGTCTTCGGTGCCCGTCGGACGGCGGGAAGCAATCCAAAGGTATTAGCCCCCCTTCTGCGAGAGTAGTGGGGCGGGGCGGTCATGAGCCTCGCATCGCTGACGGTCGGAGAGCTCGTTGCCGGATGCGGCGACGGACGTTTCGACGTCCCGGAGTTCCAACGGGCGTTCGTCTGGCGGCCGGACCAGGTCCGGGCGCTGATCGATTCGCTCTACCGCGGCTATCCGATCGGCCAGGTGCTCACCTGGGCGGCCCCTCGCTATGGGGCGGGGAATCCGGGCCCCGAGGAGGGCGACGGCAAGCACTGGCTCGTCGACGGCCAGCAGCGGGCGACCGCGCTCTGCTTGGTCTTCGGCCGGCGCCCCCGCTGGTGGACCGACGAGGCGACCTGGAACCAGGGACAGTCGGCGACGAACGTGCTCGCCAACGTCGCCGCGGCGGGCACCACGGTCGAGTTCGGCCTCAGCAATCCCGTCCGGGCCCCGGACCCGCGATGGGTCCCGGTGCGGGGCATCCTCGTCCGCGACCCGGGGGACGTCGAGTCGAGCGCGGAACGCCAGGCCGCGGCGATCCTTTCGCGGCTGCCGAGCTCGGTCCGCGAGCGGCGGAGCGAGGCCGAGATCACGGAGCGGCTGCGTTCGATCGCCGCGATCCGCGACCGCGAGATCCCGCTCACCGAGGTGCGCCACGGGATCGAGGACGTCGCCGAGATCTTCACCCGCCTCAACCAGCAGGGGACCGAGGTCCGCGAGTCCGACGTGAGCCTGGCCGTCGCCGCGGCCTACCACCCCGGCTGGGTCCGGGAGGAGTTCCTACCGTTCCTGCGCAACCTGGCGGACTCGGGGTTCGAGCTCGAAGGCGGGGTCGTGCTCCGCGTCCTCGCGAGCCTCGGCTGCGGCTCCCCTCGGCTGGACGACATGCCGCGGGAGTTCTGGAAGGGGCCGGCGTTCCCGAAGGCCTGGGCCGAGACGAAAGGGGCCCTGTCCGGAACCGTCACCGACCTGGTCGGGGCCGGGGTACCGAGCACGGCGCTCCTCCCCTCCCGAAACGCCCTCGTCCCGCTCGCGCTCCTTCGGGCGCGCTTCGCGGCGAGCGGATTTCAGTTCGCGAGGGCGTTCCACTGGTTCCTCCTCGCCGGCCGCGACGGCCGCTACAGCGGCGCGTCGACGACGGCGCTCGCCGAGGACGCCCGTTCGATCCGCGACGCCGGTTCGTTCGCCGAAGCACTGTCGGCGCTCCGCGAAAGCCTCGCGGTCGAGCCCCGGGTCGCGGCGGAGGAGTTCGTGGTGCGGGCCCAGGGCAACCGATCGCTCGTGCTCCTGCAGTATCTTGCCCTGGTCGCGCAGGGCGCGCTCGACTGGACCACGGGCGAGCCGATCGGCCGCCACGGGAGCGCGCCCGAGCTGGGGTTCGTTCCGTACTGGCACCCGTTCTTTCCCACGGGGGCGAGCGGTCTCCGCGCCGGCCGGTACGACTTCACCGACGACGAGATCGGCGCGCTCGGGAACCTGGTCGTCCTCAATGCCCGGCCGACGACCCGGGCGTGGCGGTTGAGCGCGCCGGCCCGGTACCTTCAGGGGACGCCGGTCTCGGACGAGCGGCTCGAGTCGCAGCTCGTCCCGACCGACCCGGAGCTCTGGACGATCGAACGCTACCGGGATTTCCTCCAGGACCGCAGCCGACGGCTCGCGCGCGCGGCCAACGCCTACCTCGCCGAGCAGCTCGGAGCGCCGGCGTAGCGCTCCGACCGGGGGCCTCGGGGGTCAAGGACCGTTGACCCGCGGCGTATCTAACCGGTCGCGTCTGGGCCGGCCGTGGCCGCGTCCCGCGCACCGCCGACCGGACCGCAGCTCCTCTCCGATTCGGACCTCGACCCGCGCCGCTGGCTCTACGCCGGGGTCGTAGCCCTGCTCGCCCTCCTCGGCGTCTCGGTCCTGATCGCGGTCGTGGTGCCGGTCGTCCGCAGCGGGATACCGGCCGGGGCGGTATCGGCCGCGCCCTGGGACTGGCTGCTGGGTCTCTTCGCGATCGTGATCGCGATCTGGATAGCGATCGCGATCTTCCGCCTGATCGCCTGGGGGATCTTCGGCCCGGGGTACGGCTACCGGCACTACCGTCCCGCCGGACGGTACTACCACCGGCACTGGGCCGGGCCCTTCGACGACGCCGTGGCCGCCGCGCGCGAGCGCTATGCCCGCGGCGAGATCTCACGGGACCAGTTCGACCAGATCCTGCGCGACCTCAGTCGGCCCCCGGGATATCCCCCGGCCACGTAGCCTGCGGCGCCGACCGCCCGGTCGCCCGGGGAAAGTCGTTGTCTCGGGAGATCACGCCGGCTCGCCGTTGGCCATCATCCGGGTCATGCGGCTCGAGCAGTGCATCCCGCCCGAGAAGCCTCCCGGACCGATCGGCATGGCCGGAGTGGCCCAGGTGCTCGGCGTTTGCGCATGAGGTACCCCGAAAGGGGCGGCCACGGAAGGGGCGGGCGACAGCGAGGGGACGCGAGCGAAATGCAGCGCCGGAGGACCCCACGTCGCGGTGGGGGCGGCCCCGGTGCCCGCGAGGACCGGCCCGGCCGCCCTCGGCACTGCGACGGGAACGCCGGGGATCACGCCGCTCCCCGCCGAAGCCACTATCGTGAGGAGCAGGGCCAGGGCCGCCCCGGCCCCCACGAAACCTCGGACGCGCGATCGGTCCGTCCGTCCTCGGTGGAGACCTGCCGGCCGACGGAAAGGGGACATCGGGCTCCCTGGCTCCGATCGAGGAGAGCGCTTCCCGGGATAAGAACCAGGTCGGTCCGAACCTTCGCGACGACGACGAGCGGTCCAACCCCTCGGCGAGGGTAACGGGCCTCGTGGGGCGGGGGAACCGTGGGCGCGGACGCGCCAGCGCCGGTCGTGGGGCCGCGCCGGCCGGGGATGGCTCGCCACCCTCCGGCGGGTAGCCCAGAACGTAGGCGTTCAGCTATCTGGTCACGCCTACGACGCGCCGAACGCCGGGCAACCTTCCCTCCCCGCGCGACCCGGACGACCTCGATGAAGTCGGGCCCTCGGGCCCGCCCCGTCCGTGGCATCGATATCACCCGCTCGATCGAAGGCCCAGTTCCCGGAGCATCGGACCCGCAGCCTCCTCGACCTTTGGGACCGGTCCCGCCCAAGTTCGAGGCGAAAACCGCGGGGGGGATCAGAGCCGGCGGACCGAGACGATCGCGCGGTCCGCGTCGGCCCGGGGCTCAAGGGCCCGAAGGTGATGTCACTTTTCGGCCCCCGCAGCATACCGCAGCTTCGCGATGGGCCCGGACGGATTCGAACCGTCGACCGACCGGTTATGAGCCGGTCGCTCTAGTCCGCTAAGCTACGGGCCCGGCACGGGACGGGAAGGACGCGGAGGCGCCGCCGAGCGGAGTCTCGGGCCGGACCCCGGGGCGGGGTCGCGGTCGTTCGAACCGCTGACCTTTCGGTTAACAGCCGATCGCTCTGCCGCTGAGCTACGGCGGCACCGGAGCCGCCGAGCATGCCCATGTCTAATAGCCTTTCCGCGCGGCGGAACGGTCCTTGTAGTCCCGCGCCCGGTCCTTGAGATGCTGGATGAGCGTCGTCATGCGGTCGAGCGACTGGTCGAGCGTCGCCCAGAACTCCTTGGACTTGTCGGTCACGACCGCGCCGTCCGCGGACGGCTGGATGACCCCCTCGCGCTCGAGCAGGTGGAGCGAGTAGCGGACCTTGTGGATGGGAAGGTGCAGCGCCTCCGACAGGCGGATGATGCCCATCGGCGGGTTGCCCGACAGCCGTTCGAGGATATCGACGTTCCGGGCCAGGAGGTCCAGCTCGCTCGCGATGCGATCGACCAGGTGGGTGCCCTCGCCGGGAACCCCGATCTCGGTCTCCTCGCCCGGGGCGGGCGACTTTCCGAACGGCATGCGCTCCTCGGCCGGTGAAGCCGAGCGGGTTACTTGAACGTTGTTAGCGGCGCCCCTCGTGGGGCACGGCCGGCCCGGTTCGTGGCCCGCGCCGGGAGGGACCCCGTGTTCGGCGGGCTTCGGAGGGAGCGGGCGTCCGCGGTGCGGCGGACCCTGCGTCCCGAAGGACAACCACTATGAGCCGGGTCCCGGTGAACCGGACGGTACACCTCAGGCGGGCAGCGGAGGCGCACCAAGGGCGGAGGCGTCCGGGGCAACAGATGACCGAGGAAGGTCCGGTCGCCGCGTTGATCGTCCCGGGCGCGGGTCCGTCGCCGCCCGCCGCACGGTTCCCCCGGCTCCGGCGGGACGCACGCCATTCCCACCGCTGGGAAACGACGCGGGCGAGGTAGCCCGAAGGGGGATGGCGGCGTGGATGCGAGCCCGACCCCGGCCGCTCCGGACCGCCCCCGCGCCGGGGATCGACGGGAGCGGATCCTCGATGCCCTCGGCGATCCCGCCTCGCGTCGGATCCTCCTCATGCTGAACGAGGCGCCGCACTCGGCGCAGGAGCTGCTCGCGGGCAACGCGATCCCGCAGAGCACGCTGTATCGGAAGCTCCACGACCTCGAGGAGCTGGGTCTTGTCGGGATCCAGCGGACGGCGATCACCGCGGACGGCAAGCGCGTCGATCTCTACCGAAGTCTCCTGGAGGAGCTGCGGGTGGACCTGCAGGGTACGTCGCTCCGCATCCAGGTGAGGTTCCGCGACCTCGCCGCCGAACGCCTGCGCGAGCTCTGGCACACGATGCGCTCGGAGGCGCGCCGATGAACGAGTGGACCGAGTTCGTGCTGTCGCTCATCGGCTGGGGGATCGTCGCGGTCCTCGGCGCCGTCGTGAGCTACTTTGGATTCTCCGTCTACCGACGCCACCGGGAGCGGTCGATGGGGTTCCTGGCCTCGGGGTTCGTCGCGCTGTCCGTGGCCTCGGCCGTGACCTGGTTCGGCCTGTACTTCGTCGGGATGGACCTGATCGACTGCGAGCTGGGCACGACGATCGCCATGGCGCTCGGCTTCGGGCTCATCCTCTACGGGCTCACGTCGCGTCCCGGTTGAACCGCGGCCCCCGCGTCCGGCGGCGTGAACTCGAGGATCGTCATCCCGGCCGCGCCGAACGCCTGTCCGGTGGCGACGAGCCGAGGGACGAACGCCGGTCCGAGCGCGCCGACGAGCTCGAAGAGCGGGGCGAGGTCCCCTTCCGGAGCGAGGCGGGCCCACTTGGCCGGGTCGAACCGGGCGAC
>JAKAOB010000068.1 GCA_021812305.1 Thermoplasmata archaeon | reverse complement strand
CCCGGAGGGGTCCGGGAGATCCGCCGGCGGGAGCGGGCGGCCGTACGGGAGCGCGACGCGGCCCGGTTCCGCCGGGCCTACCGCCGGTTCCGCTCGTTCGACCGACCGGACGTCCTCCATCTGTTCACCGGCTTTGGCCCCGCGCGGGCGTTCGCGCGGGAATTCCCCGAGGCCATCGAGACCGGGCCGCTCTGGCCGGGCGGCCCGGACCGCACGGGGGCCCGGCGGTCCGTCGCGGCCCGTCGGCCCCGCCGGGTCCTCTGGTACGCGAGCCCGTCCTCCTCCGCCCGGATCGAGGCCGAGGTCGTCGCCGGTCTGTCCCGGATCCCGGGCGGGGTGCGGCTCGAGATCCGCTCCCCGTACCCGGGGCCGCCGCGACGAGCCCCCGGCCTCCGCCTCGCTCGCCTGCCGCCCCAGACGGCCGGGGCATGGGCCCGGCGCTGGGACCGCGCCGACCTCGTGATCGTCACGGGAAGCCGGACGCTCCTCGAGGCGATCGTGCGGGAGGTCCCGTTCCTCTACTTCAACGGGATCACCGGGACCGGGCGCGCCCGCCGTCGCCACCGCCCGGAGAAGATCGACGCGCTCCGTGCCGCCTGGCGTCGCGCCGGGGTCCCGGCGGGGTACGGACGCGACCTCGGCGACTTCGCGCGGGGCCACCGGGTCGCCGCGATCGTCCGGCGAGCGCTCGTCGACGCCCGGTGGCGCGCCCGCTTCCCCCGACGGCGGCCGGTCTGGGGCTTCACGCCGCCGTTCGACGACGCCGGTGCGGTCCTGGTGGAGGCGGGCCGACGGCTCGCGGCCGGCGGCCCGCGCGCCGTCGCCGGCGACGTGGTCGCCTCGCTGCGTCGCGCGGCCCGGCCGCGTCGGGCCGCTTCGAAGGCTTAAGCCTCCTCCGCCATGTCGGGACGATGGCCGCGGCCGAGCCGGGTCCGGCGGATCTCGCCCAGTCCCTCCTCGGCGGAGCGCTCGGCGTGCGCCGCGGCGAGAGCGTCATCATCGAGACGTGGAACCATTCGCTGCCCTACGCCGCGGCGTGCGTCGTCGAGGCCCGCCGGCGCGGGGCGCACCCGATGCTGCTCCTGGAGGACGAGGCCGCCTACTGGCGGAGCGTCGACCTCGCGCCCGCCGTCCGGCGCTGGAGCGGCGTCGGCGCCCACGAATGGGCCGCGCTCGCGAAGGCGAACGCGTACGTCTTCTTCCCCGGCCCGGCGGACGCCGGCCGGTTCGCCGGGCTTCCCGAGCCGACCCGGACCGCGCTCACCCAGTACAATCACGACTGGTACCGCCGGGCCCGGCGGGCCCGGCTGCGCGGCGTCCGGTGCCTCCTCGGCTACGCCTCGGACGGCCGCGCCGCCCAGTGGGGGGTCTCGGCCGCCGCGTGGCGCGGCCAGCTGCTCCGCGGGGCCGTCGAGCCGGACCTTCCGGCGCTCGTCCGGGACGCGCGACGGACCGCGGAGCGCCTGCGGCGCGGCAAGGTGCTCCGCGTCACCTCGGCGAACGGGACCGACCTGACCCTGCGGCTGCGCGGGCGCCGCCCGTACGTCGACGACGGCGTCGTCGGCCCGCCGGACCTCGCGGCGGGGCACAACATGACCGTGAGCCCCCCGGGGACCGTCACCGTCGCGGTGGACGAGCGGAGCGCCGAGGGGATGGCGATCGCGAGCCGCCCGTCGTTCGTCCACCGGCGCCGGCTCGAGGGCGGGCAATGGGAGGTCACCGGCGGCCATCTGGTCAACCACTGGTACACCGACGGCCAGGAGGCGTTCGACCGCGCCTACGCCCCCCCGGCCCGCGGCAAGGAGTTCGTCGGGTCGTTCTCGGTCGGGATCAACCCGGCCCTCGCCCCCGGGGTCCCCCAGGTCGAGGACCAGGAGCTCGGCGCGGTCACCCTGGCTCTCGGCGACAACACCGTCTACGGCGGCTCGAACCGCTCGGCGTTCAACTCCTGGATCGTCGTCGGCGAGGCGACCGTGGCGGTCGACGGAGCTCCGCTCGTCGACCGGGGAAAGCTGCTCGCCTGAACGGGGGATCGTGGCCCGCGCCCCGAGGCCCGGCCGCCGCACGCAACGGTGGAGCGCCCGCTTCGCCGACCCGCTGCCCCGCGCCTTCTTCGACCGGCCGACGCGCCGGGTCGCCCGCGACCTCCTCGGCACCGTGCTCCTGAGGCGACGGGGGCGCGGATGGTCGGCGGCCCGGATCGTGGAGACCGAGGCCTACGTCGCCCGCGACCCGGCGAGCCACGCCTACCGCGGACCGACCCCGCGGAACCGGTCGATGTTCGCCGGCCCGGGGACCCTCTACGTCTACCGCATCCACCAGGTGCACTGCGCCAACGTGGCGACGCTCCGCGGCGAGGCGGTCCTTCTGCGGGCCGCCGAGCCGCTCACCCCCCTTTCCCACCCCCCGCGCGGCCCGGGCCGCCTCTGCCGCGCCTTCGGGCTGGACCGCTCTCACGACGGGAAGGACGTCCGGACCGGCCCGGTGCGGCTCGTGGGGGGGGAAGGGGATCCGGGGCCGGTGGTCGTGGGGGGACGGGTGGGGATCCGCCGGGCGGCCGACCGGCCGCTGCGCTTTGCCCTGCGCGAGAGCGCCTGGGTCTCCTTCCCCCGACCGCCGGGATGGGCGGCGCGCCGGCCTAGCGGAGCTTCGCCCAGGAGTAGCCGCGCCGGCGCGCGGTCTCGCCGAACCCGCAGGAGGCGCACACGCCCTTCTGCCGGTGGTAGGAGTGGCGGCCGCACCGTCGGCAGATGACGTGAACGATCTTGCCGCCGCGCTGCGCCGGTGTTCCCTTTCCCATCTTCGCCCTCCCGAGATCTACGGTGAGATGTAGACGACCGAATCGCCCCGCAGCAGCGTGAGCCCGGGGTGCTGGGCGGTCGCATCGCTGCGGACCTCCTCGGCGCCGGAGAGCACGAGGTTGAGGTGCTGGTCGAACCCGTCCAGGGTCCCGCGGAACGACTGGCCTCCCTTCATTTCGACGAGCACCCGCTTGTGCAGGCTCTGCTGGAGCACGTCGAGCGGCTTCATCGTCGCGGGGGGCGGGGAGACCGGGGGCCTGCCTTAAAGGTTGCCCTCGCCGGTGTCGGCGAACGCCCCGGCGCCGGCCGGGGCCCGTTCCTCGAAGAGCTGGAGGAGCCGGCGCGCCTCCTCGGGCTCGGCCGGCGTCGCCGGCCGGGCGAGCTCGAGCAGCTCGAGGATCCGCCCCGCGACCCGATCGACGGCCCCCTCGCCGTCCGCCGACGCGAACCGGCCGGGGAGGTACCGGGGAAAGCCGTGGAGGTAGAGCTGGCGTTCGACGCGCGCGACCCGCCGGTGGCGGGTCCCGAGCGCCGGGGGGTGGCCACGGGGGTCCTGGCTCGCCCGCCAGTCGGCGGTCGCCTCGTCGACGTCCAGGAACACGGTGAGGTCGGGGAGCCCGAAGCGCCCGTCGGCCAGCCGCTCGTCGGCCTCCGCGGCGAGGCGGGCGGGGAGGTCGTCGGGAGCGAGACCCAGCTCGCGGAGGCCGAAGGTGTAGGTGAGCGGTCCGAGGAGGCCGGTGTCGAGGACGACGGACCGGCCCGAGTCCCGCCGCTGGCCGGCCTCGAGCCACCGCCGGGACTCCTCGTCGAGCAGGGTCCGTTCGAGTTCGGCGAGCTCTCCGGGGGAGCGGACGTCCAGGTCCGGGGTCCGTCCGAGGCGGTCGTACGCCTCGGGGAGGACCTCGGCATCGAGGTGCCGGGCGAGGGCGGCCGCCACGCTCGACTTACCGGAGGCCCACGGTCCCTCGAGGGCGACCAGCCAGGGGCGCTCGGGTGCGTCGGCCATGATGACGGGCGTAGGAGCGGTCCCGTTAGGTAAAGGTCTCGGCCGAGTCGCCCGGCGGGTCTTAAGCGGCCCGGCCGCTCGGCCGGGGCATGGCCGAGGAGGACGACGCGTCGTGCGGGGGGGAGCATCCCCTCGCCCTGCGGCTCGGGTCGCCCTGGGGACCGGCCGAGGTGGCCGACCTCCTGCGCGCAGGGCCCGAGGCGGCCGCGCGTGCGACCCCCGCCGCGCCATCGGGCCAGCTCTCCCTCGGCCTCACGGGGATCGACCGGGGGATCGGCCCGACCTTCCTCATCGCCGCCCGTGCCGCAGGGGTGGCGGCCGCGACCGGACCCGGGGCGCTCGGGGAGCGCTACGAGGTCACCGGCCCGGAGGGCGCGCTGAAGGAGCTCGCGACCCGGCTCGGGGGAGCCGACCCCGACCTCGCGGCCGTCGGCCGGGCGATCGAGCGCGCCCTTGTCGCTACGGCGCGGCAAGGGCGGCGGGTCGTGCCGACGGCCCACGGACGGATCGAGCTCGGGGATCGCCCGCTGGTGATGGGCGTGATCAACGTGACCCCGGACTCGTTCAGCGACGGGGGGCGCTTTTTCGACGCCCGCGCCGCCGCCGACCACGGCGCGGCGCTCGCGGCGGCGGGGGCCGACCTCCTCGACATCGGGGGGGAGTCGACGCGGCCGGGGGCGGCCGAGGTCGATGACGAGACGGAGTGGGCCCGGGTCGGACCGGTCGTCCACCGGCTGGCCGGAGCGGTCCGGATCCCGTTGTCGATCGACACCCGCCACGCTTCGGTGGCGCGCCGGGCCGTCGCGGCCGGTGTCGACGTCGTCAACGACGTGAGCGGCCTCGCGGACCCCGCGATGCGCCGGGTCGTCGCCGATACCGGCGCGGCGGCCGTCGTGATGCACCGGCGCGGGACGCCGGCCACGATGACGTCCCGGACGGAGTACACCGATCTCCGGGGGGAGGTCGCGGCCGCTCTGGACGCGGCGACGCGCCGGGCGATCGTGGACGGGGTCGCCCCGGACCGCCTGGTCATCGATCCCGGTCTCGGGTTCGCGAAGACGGCCGCGCAGTCGCTCGAGCTGCTCGCCCACGTCGGCGAGCTGCGTTCGCTCGGGTTCCCGCTGCTCCTCGGGGCGAGCCGGAAGTCCTTCCTCGGATGGGTGCTCGGCGGGGCCGGCATCGAGGCGCGGGGGGCGGCGAGCGTGGCGGCGGCGATCCTCGCCGCGCGGGGCGGGGCGGACATCGTCCGCGTCCACGACGTCGCCGCGACCGTCCGCGGCCTTTGCGCGATCCCGCCGCGCGGACCCCCGGTCGACCGCGCCTAGCCCTCGGCCGGCTCGGCCTCGTCGGTCTCGATGACGAAGGAGCCGACGTAGTCGCAGTCGAGGCAGTGGTAGACCTGGCCGGTGATGAGCGCCGCGTCGTAGACGAGCCGCTCGCTGCGGCACTGGGGGCAGCGGCGGATCGACCTACCCCTCGGACGGCGGTGCCGCATCGTCCTCCGGGGATTCGTCCTCGTCCGCTGCGTCCTCAGCGTCGTCGCCCTCCTCGGCGGTCGCCGCGCCGCCGGCGTCGGTCGGCGGTGCGGGAGGCGCGGGGCCGGTCGACGCGCTCGCCCCCTCCTCCAGCGTGGGGGCCAGAACGACGGCGTCGCGCACCTGGTCGCCCTCGTCGAGGCGGATGATGCGGACCCCCAGGGTGTTGCGGCCCTGCAGGCGGATCCCGCGGACGGCCATGCGGATCGTGATGCCGTTCTGCGTCGTCACGAGCAGCTCGAGGTCGTCCCGCACGGGGAGGACGGCGACGACGGAGCCGTTCCGTCCGCCGGTGCGGATCGTGCGGACCCCCTTCGCCCCGCGCCGGGTCCGGCGGTAGTCCGTGGTCGGGCTGCGCTTGCCGAAGCCCGCCGAGGTGATCGTGAGCAGCTGGGGGAGGTCGGAGGTCACGGGGGCCATCGCGACGACCTGGTCGCCCTTCTCCGACGAGAGCCGGACGCCGAAGACGCCGTAGGTCGCGCGGCCCATCGCGCGGACCTCGCGGACCGGGAAGCGGACGAGCTGGCCCGCGCGCGTCGCGAGGATCACCTCGGTCTCCTCGCTGCCCACGTGGGCGACGTCGACGAGCTCGTCCCCCTCCTCGAGGAGCACCGCCTGGATGCCGCTGGTCCGGATGTTCTGGAACTGGTCGAGGGTCGTGCGCTTGACGATGCCGCGGCGGCTCGCGAAGAGGAGCGAGCCCTCCGTCGCGAGGTCGCGCAGCGCGAGCAGGGTCTGGACCTTCTCTCCCGGCCGGAGCCGGGGCAGGAGGTTGATCACGGCCTTCCCCTTGGAGTGGCGGCTCCCCTCGGGCAGCTCGTAGGCCCGCAGGCGGTAGACCCGGCCGAATGTGGTGAAGAACAGCACGTTGTCGTGGGTCCGGGTGAGGAACGTGCGGATGACGTAGTCCTCCTCCTTCGTCTCCATCTGGACGAGGCCGCGTCCGCCCCGGCGCTGCCGGCGGTACTGGTCGAGCGGGAGGCGCTTGATGTAGCCGTCCCGGGTGACGAGGACGACCACGTCCGTGTCCGGGATGAGGTCCTCGAGCGTCCGCTCGGTGAACTCCGGGACGATCTGCGTGCGGCGCTCGTCCCCGAACTTCGACCGCAGCTCCCGCAGCTCCTCGGCGATGAGCCCGTCCAGCTCCTTCGGCGAGTCGAGGATCCTCTTCAGGTGCTGGATCAGCGCCTCCTTCTCCTGCTTTTCCTTCAGGACCGCCTCGCGCTCGAGGGCGGTGAGGCGGGCGAGGCGCATGTCGAGGATCGCCTTCGCCTGCTCGGTCGAGAGCAGGAACTTCCCCATCAGCTGCTGCTCCGCGGCGCCCACGTCCCGGCTGCGGCGGATGATGCGGATGACCTCGTCGATGTGATCGATCGCGGTGAGGAACCCCTCGAGGAGGTGGAGGCGCTCCTCGGCCTTGCGCAGGTCGAAGGCGGTCCGCCGGGTGAGGGTCGTCCGACGGTGGGTCAGGTGCAGCTCGAGCAGGTCCTTGAGCGGGACGACCTTCGGTCGCCCGTCCACGAGGCACAGGTTGATCACGCCGAACGAGGTCTCGAGCGGGGTGTGCTCGTAGATCCGGTTGAGGACGATCTCCGCCGGCGCGTCCCGGCGCAGCTCGATGACGACGCTCGTCCCGTCGCGGTCGGACTCGTCCCGGAGGTCGGTGACGCCGTCGAGGCGCTTGGACTTGACCAGGTCCGCGATCAGCTGGAGCAGCGCGGTCTTGTTGACCTCGTAGGGGATCTCGGTGATGACGATCTCGTCCCGCCCGTCGCGCTCACGGATCGTGGCCTTTCCCCGGAGGCGCAGCGTCCCGCGGCCGGTCGCGTAGGCCTCGCGGATCCCCTCGGAGGCGGCGAGGACGCCGCCGGTGGGGAAGTCCGGGCCGGGGACCTTCGCGAGGAGCTCGTCGAGCGTCGCGCCGGGCCGGTCGAGGAGGAGGAGGAGCGCGTCGACGATCTCGCCGAGGTTGTGCGGCGGCATGTTCGTCGCCATGCCGACGGCGATCCCGGCCGAGCCGTTCACGAGCAGGCTCGGGACCTTCGAGGGGAGCACGAGCGGCTCCTTGAGCGAGCCGTCGAAGTTGTCGGCCCAGTCGACGGTCTCCTTCTCGATGTCGACGAGCATCTCCTCGGCGATCGAGGAGAGGCGCGCCTCGGTGTAGCGCATCGCGGCGGGCGAGTCGCCGTCGATCGACCCGAAGTTCCCCTGCCCGTCGATGAACAGGTAGCGGAGCGAGAACGGCTGGGCCATGCGCACCAGCGCGTCGTAGACGGCGATCTCGCCGTGGGGGTGGTACTTGCCGAGCACGTCCCCGACGGTGCGCGCCGACTTGCGGTACGGGCGGTCGTGGGTCGCACCGGACTCCCACATCGACCAGAGGATGCGGCGATGGACCGGCTTGAGCCCGTCGCGGCCGTCGGGGAGCGCCCGCCCGACGATGACGCTCATCGCGTAGTCGAGGTAGCTCTTGTGCATCTCGCGCTCGACGCTCTGGTCGCGCGCGCGATCGGCCGCGTCCGGTGGCACGACGGGAGGCGACGCCACGGGGGGCGTGCTCATCGGCCGTCCCCCGCGAGGAGCGCGGCGAGCTGGGCGCCGATCCGGCGGTCGGCCTCTTCGAGGAAGAGGTCCCGCCCGGCGCCGGGGATCGTCGCGCCGCTCGCGACCGGATGGCCGCCGCCCTCGCCGTGGACCCGGTCGGCCGCCTCGCGGCAGACCGTCGCCAGGTCGAGGCCCTGGCCGACGAGCCAGAGGGTGCCGCGGGCGGAGACCTTGAGGACCTCGCCCTCGCGGGAGAAGACGAAGACCGGCCGGCGGGGGTCGAGGAGGTAGTTCATCGCGAGGCCTGCCTGCGTCCCGGCGAGCGTCGTCTCCGGGCTCTCGAACCACTGTAGCGCGGCCCGGGAGTTAACGCCGCCGTCCTCGATGCGGCGCAGACCGGTGAGGATGCCCGTCCGCCAGGCCGCCTCGTGCTCCCGCGCCCGCTCCCGGGCCGCCGGGTCGCCGAGGGCGAGCGCCACCCCGACCGACGGCTCGCCCGCGCGGCCGGCGGCGTTCTGCAGGTTCGACAGCTCCTGCGCGTCCATCCCGAGCGCAGGGATCGTCCAGCCGTCCTGGGTGAGGAGCTCGCAGAACTCCGGACGCACCTTCTGCTGGACGAGCCGGTTGAGGAGGACCGCGGTCAGCCGCTGCTCCTCGGCCCGGTCGAGCCGGTCGAGCGGGGTGAGGGGATCGATCGTGAGACCCGCGAGGAAGGCGCGGACCTCGTCGGGCCGGCCCGAGAGGCCGCGGAAGTACGGATCGATGCTGCGCTCGATGGCCTCGGCGAGACGGGCGCCGAACAGCGCGATCCGCCGGTGCCGCTGGATGAGGGAGCGGGCCGCCGCCTCCTCGAGGAGCCGGGCGTTGAGCCCTCGGTAGCCGCCCTGGTGCTGGCGGTCCGCGATCGCCCCCGAGAGCCCCCACGGGGCGTTGTCCCAGTTGCGAGGGTCCAGGAAGACCGTGTAGAGCCAGCACAGGGTCGACGCGCACAGCTCGCTCATCCCGTCGACCCCCCAGTCCAGCGGGTTGACGAACGCGACATGGCGCGGCAGGTCGGCGGGGGCCGGCGACGCCGGATACCGATGGTGGTCGAGGACGATCACCGGGTGCGGGTGGGCGGCGAAAAGGTCGAGCCAGCTCGCGCCCGTGTCGGCGACGAGGAGCGGCCCCGCCGTCGCTTCGACGATCTTCGCCATCGTGGGGCGCTCGACCCCGACCAGCGGGGTCGCCTGTACCCCGTAGCCCAAGCGGCGGAGGGCCCGGACGAGGGCGGAGGCGCTGGCGATCCCGTCCCCGTCGTAGTGGTAGACGATCCGCCAGCGGCCGGGGTGGGCGAGGAGCAGTTCGCGCGCCCGCGCGAATTCGCTGGAATAGGCCGCCTGGGCTACGAACCGTTCTGGCCCCGAGGCCATCACTCCACCTGGAGCACCGCGGTGGCCGCGGTGTAGCTCCAGTTCTCGGGGAGCAGCTTCCGCTGCCGGTAGTAGTGGGCGAGCCGGCGGATCCGCGACTCCATGAGGTTGAGCCCGCGGCGGTTGGAGAGGTCCTTCGGATGGGTCTCAAGGTGGCGCTGGAGGTGGACGACGCGCTTGAGGAGCGCCTGGAGGTCGTCCGGGAGATCGGGCTTGACCCCGTTCTCCGCGAGGAGCGCCGTGAGCCGGGCGCCCGTCACGGCCCGGACCGAGGGGATACCGAAGCCGTCGCGCAGGGTGGTCCCGACCTGCGCGCTGTTGAGCCCGCTCTTGGCGAGCTTGACCGCCTCCTCCACGACCTCGGCCCGCTCGAGGGTGACCCACGCGGGCTTGGCCGGGGGGTACGGGCGGTGGGAGCCGGAGCGGCCCTTCCGACCCGAGTGGATGCGGGACACGGCGCGCCCACATCGGTTCGCTATTAAACGGTTCGTCCCCGGTCGTTGCCGGGCTCCGCCCCCAGATGGCGAAGGACCCGTACGTCCTCGAAGGTCACGAGGCCGCCCTGGACCATCTCGCTGAGCTCGGGGAGGAGCGGCCGGAGCTTCTCTTCGGTGTCCACGGCCTCGACCACGATCGGGAGGTCCTCGCTGAGCCTCAACGGCGCGGCCGCGTGCAGGCGGCTCACCTTGCCGAACCCATAGACCCCCCGGGTCGCCGTGGCGCCCCAGATCCCCTTGGCCCGGAGGAGGTGGATGACCGCCTTGTAGGCGGGCCGTCCCTTGAACCGGTCGGACTCGCCGACGTAGATGGTCAGCCGGACCGCGCGCTCCTCGAGGTCCACCCTAGCCCCCCGCGATCCAGAGGCCCACGGCGCGACCGAGGATCGCCCCGCCCAGGCAAAGGCCGACGTTGAGAAGAACATTGGCGCTGGCCACCAGGTAGCGGCCGTCGCCCAGGAGGGAGATCGTCTCCAGCCCGAAGGACGACATCGTCGTGTAGCCGCCGAAGACCCCGAAAAAGAGGAGGGCGCGGGCCTCGGCCGAGAGGCCCCCGCCCGCGAGGAACGAAAAGAAGGTGAGGGCGAGCAGGAACGTCCCCGAGACGTTGACCGCGAGGGTCCCCCACGGGAAGTCGCCGCGGGTGAGCCACCCCTGGACCATGTAGCGCAGCACGCTCCCACCGGCGCCGCCGAGGGCGACGAGGACGAGGAGCAGGAACTGCGTCTGGTTCATCGTCCGGTGACCTCCGCCCCGTCGCTGCCGCCCGGTGGTGGGTAGAAGTCATCAGCCCCGGGCCGGGCATTAGGCGGACTTCATCGCCGGGGGGCCCTAGCCGCCCCCCTACAAGAGCCTAGCCGGAGGGTCGATCCCCTAGGCGAGAGTTTGGTAGTTTAAGTACTGCCTGACGGGGGCCCTCGGCCGCCGTCCCCGATTCTGCCGATCGCCCGCCGGCGGCCCCCTTCCTCGCCTCACCTGCGT
>JAKAOB010000067.1 GCA_021812305.1 Thermoplasmata archaeon | reverse complement strand
CTGCGGTACGTTCAACGTCGTTGCGTCGGGGTCAACGGGCCGATCCCGCGTCGCCGGTCCCCCCACGGACCGGGCCCGCGCGTCGGGGGCGATGCGGCCGAGCGGGCCGGCACGGGGACAATGGACGAACGTCAATCACGTCAACCGCAGGGATTAAGACGCGAGGGGGGGATTCACCCCGACTCATGGGGGAGGCGACGTCCTCGCGGTCGAAGCCGGCCCCGGCGCCGAAGGTCTCCGCGGAGCCGGAAGAGGAACGCGCCGACGAGGCGCGGAGCGCGCGGGCCATCCGACTCGCCCGCTTCTACCAGGGCAAGGTCGAGACGGTCCCCAAGGTCCCGGTCCGCTCGCTCGCGGACTTCGCACTGTGGTACACGCCGGGCATCGCCGCGGTCTCGCGGGCGATCGAGGCGGACCCGGAGGAGGCCTTCGAGCTCACGGGACGGGGCAACACGATCGCGATCGTCACCGACGGCAGCCGCGTCCTGGGACTCGGCAACGTCGGGCCGCGCGCCGCCCTCCCTGTGATGGAGGGAAAGGCGCTCCTGTTCAAGTTCCTCGGCGGCGTCGACGCGGTGCCGCTGCCCGTCGACGTCGCGACGCCGGAAGCGCTCGTCGAGACGGTGCTTCGGATCGCCCCGTCGTTCGGCGGCGTCAACCTGGAGGACATCGCCTCCCCCAAGTGCTTCTTCGTCCTCGAGGAGCTGCAGAAGCGGTGCCCGATCCCCGTCTGGCACGATGACCAGCTCGGCACGGCCGCGGCGACGGTCGCGGGGTTGCTCAACGCCCTGGCCCTGACCCAGCGCTCGATGCGGGAGGTCCGGACGGTGCTGCTCGGAGCGGGCGCGGCCAACCTCGTGACGGCCCGGCTCCTCGTGACCCTCGGGCACGACCCGCACCGGCTGACCCTGGTCGACCACAAGGGGGTCCTCACCGCCGAGCGCGAGGACCTCGACGAGCTCATGCTCCGCAACCCGTGGAAGTACCGCCTCGCCCTGCAGACCGACGGGGGCGGCCGCGCGGGAGGTCTCGCCGAGGCGCTCGACGGGGCCGACGTCCTGCTCGCCGCCTCGACCCCCGGACCGCACACGGTGCGCCCCGAATGGGTCGCGTCGATGGCCCGCGACCCGGTCGTCTTCGCGCTCGCGAACCCCGTGCCCGAGATCTGGCCGTCGGCGGCCCACGAGGCCGGCGCGGCGATCGTGGCGACCGGGCGCAGCGATTTTCCGAACCAGGTGAACAACTCGCTCATCTTCCCGGCCGTGTTCCGGGGGGTCCTCGACGCGCGGGCGCGCTCGATCCCGGACGAGATCGTGCTGGCCGCGGCCCGCGAGCTCGCGGCGCGGGCGGCGGACAAGGGTCTCACCGCCCAGCATCTCCTCCCGACGATGGAGGAGCCGGCCGTCTTCCCGCACATCGCGGCCGCCGTCGCGACGGAAGCGGTGCGCCTCGGCATCGCCCGCCGCAAGCGAACCCGGGAGGAGTTCCTCGAAATGGCGCGCACGACGATGGCCCGCGCCGCCCGGCTCGCCGAGGCGTTCGCCCACGGCGGCCTCGTCGCCCCGATGCCGGACGAACCGGCGCCCAAGGAGCCATGACCGAACGCAAGGAGTCCACGAAGCGCGCCGCCCCCCCGCCGACCGAGACCCCCGGCCTTCCGATCCACGTCCGCGTAGCGACGGAGGCCGACATCGCCCCCCTCGTCCCCCTGCTCGTCCGCCTCAAGCGGCTCAACGAGGAGTTCGACCCGCTGCTCAAGGTCCGCGCGGACGTCGACGACCGGGCCCGGGAGATCCTGCAGCACGATCTGTCGAACCCCCGCGCCGTGGTCCTCGCCGCCGAGGGCGTCGGCTCGGACAAGGACAAGGTGGTCGGGGTCGTCCGCGCGCAGGTCCGCGAGCGCGTGTTCTACACCCCCGAGCTCGAGGGGGTCATCCTCGACATCTACCTCCTCCCGCTCTACCGCCGGCGCGGGGTCGGAGAGTACCTCCTCCAGGAGGCGACGTCCCATCTGAAGGAGAAGGGCGCCGGACTCGTCACCGCCGAGTTCCCCACCCAGAACGAGATCGCCGTACGCTTCTACGCGAAGCGCGGATTCCGCCCGATCACGGCGTTGCACGCCCGGGCGCTCGAGCGCTCCTGAGCCGCCCCAAGACCCTATGTAATCGCGGGGCGCTCGGGCGGCAATGCCCGCCCGTTCGTCCGCCCCCGCGCCCTCCGCCGCGCCCTCCCCCGCGCCGAAGTACCTGCGCCGCGGGAAGGTGAAGGAGGTCTACGAGGTCTCGCCGACCGAGCTCGAGTTCCGGTTCACGAACGACATCTCGGTCTTCGACAAGCACATCCCGAGCGAGATCCCGCACAAGGGCGAGACCCTCGCGCGCACCGCCGCGCACTGGTTCGAGCTGTGCGGCCGGCTCAAGGTCCCGCACCACTTTCTGAGGCTCGCGGGACCGATGGCGATGCGGGTGCGCCGCGTCCAGGTCGTACCGAAGCCGCGGACCCTCGGTCCCCACCCGAAGAACTTCCTCATTCCGCTCGAGTTCATCGTCCGCTACTACGTGGCGGGCTCGCTCTGGGACCGCATCAAGGCCGGGAAGGTCCGCGCCGAGGCCCTGGGGTTCCCGTCGGGCCACGCCCCCGCCTACGGCGAGCGCTTGCCCGAGCCGATGTTCGAGGTCACGACGAAGCTCGAGCCGGTCGACCGCCTGCTCGACTGGCCCGAGGCGCTCGAGCTCTCCGCGCTCGACCGACGGGAGATGGACTCCATCCGGGAGATGATCCTGCGGATCGACGCGGCGATGGCGTCCGAGATCGAACCGCGCGGCCTCCTCCACGTCGACGGGAAGAAGGAGCTCGCCGTCGACACCGAGGGGACGACCATGGTCGTCGACACCTTCGGCACCGCCGACGAGGACCGGTTCTGGGACCGGGACGCCTACCAGCGCGGCCGCCAGGTGGAGTTCTCCAAGGAGTTCGTCCGCCAGCACTACCGCACCTCGGGCTACTTCGACCTCCTGACGAAGGCCCGTGACTCCGGCGCCGCCGAGCCGCCGATCCCCGCGCTGCCCCCCCTCCTCGTCGACGAGGTCAGCCGGCTCTACACGACGGTCTTCCAGCGCCTCACGGGGCGCCCGTTCGCCCCGACCGGGGGCACGGCGTAGCGGGGCATCGCCCACCGTTTCACGCCCTCTCCCGCAGCCTTATCCGCGACTCGGTCGTTTCCCCGGCGTGGTCCAGAAAGCCCCGTCCCGCCCCGCGTCGTCCTCCGAGACCGAAGTGCCGAAGCGCTCCGTCGCGCTCGAGGACCTGGCCGGCGTCGGGCCGACGACCGCCGACAAGCTGAGGGAGGCCGGCTACACCGACCTCATGGAGATCGCCGTCGCCTCACCGGGCGACATCGCCGAGGCGGCCGAGATCGGCACGGCGATCGCGATGAAGATCATCGCCGAGGCCCGGCGCGCCGCCGATGTGGGCTCCTTCGAGCTCGGGACCGCCCTTCTGGAGCGCCGCAAGCGCCTCGGGCGCATCTCGACCAACGCAAAGTCGCTCGACGAGCTCCTGGGCGGGGGCGTCGAGACCCAGGCGATCAGCGAGTTCGCCGGGGAGTTCGGCACGGGGAAGACCCAGCTCGCCCACCAGATCGCCGTCAATGTCCAGCTGCCGCCGGACCAGGGCGGGCTCAACGGCGAGGCGGTCTACATCGACACCGAGTCGACGTTCCGGCCCGAGCGCATCGTCGACATGGCCAAGGCCGCGGGGCTCGACCCGGCGGCGGCCCTCGAGCGGATCCACATCGCCCGCGCGTTCAACTCCAACCACCAGATGCTCCTCGTCGGGAAGGCGCAGGAGCTCGCCCGCGAGCGCCCGATCCGCCTGGTCGTGGTCGATTCGCTCACCTCGCACTTCCGCAGCGAGTACGCCGGCCGCGGCGAGCTCGCTCCGCGCCAGCAGCTGCTCAACAAGCACCTGCACGAGCTGCTGCGCTTCGCCGACACCTACAACGCGGCGATCGTCGTGACGAACCAGGTCTCGGCCCGGCCGGACATCCTGTTCGGCGACCCGACGCGGCCGATCGGCGGCAACATCGTCGCCCACGCCGCGACGTACCGGCTCTACCTGCGGAAGTCGAAGCCACCGAAGCGGATCGCGCGCCTGATCGACTCGCCGAACCTCCCCGAGGGCGAGGCGGTCTTCTCGCTCACGACCGAGGGGATCCGCGAGTAGGGCGGTCGACCCGCCGGATCGCCGTCGCCTTGATGTAGAGGACGACGCGGCGCCCGCGCGCGAGGCGAAGGGATCGGACCGCGCCCGGGGTGACGCTCGCGACGAGGCGCCGCCCGGCGGCCCGCACCGCGAGGGCGACCGGTCCCGGACCGTGCGCGTGGACCCCGGTGACGACGCCGTCCAGGACGTTGCGGGCGCTCGTCGGGAAGCGCGCGAGCGCGACGAGCACGGACTCGGGATCGATCGCGCAGCTCACGGGCTCGCCGTCCCGCGCCCCGAACCCGACCCAGAGCGTCGTGCGCCCGAGGCGGACCCCCGGTGCGGGCCGCGCCCGATAGGGCCCACGGAGGATGACCGCGGGCAGGCGCCCTTGTCCCGCGCCGGGGTGGACGAGGTCGAGCCCGCCCCGTCCCAGGCCACGGAGCCGCTCCCCGAGGGGGGTGAGGCGCGTCGCCCCGGCGCCGGCGCCGCCCCGGTTCGTCCTGGCGACGGGCCCGCCCGCGGCCCGGCGCAGCCGGGCGAGGCGGTAGACGCCGCGGTCGCGGGGGATGCCGAGGCGCCGGCACGCCCGCACGAGATTCGCGTCGAGGGCGAGGGCCTCGAGCAGCGCGAGGTC
This sequence comes from Thermoplasmata archaeon, assembly GCA_021812305.1. Taxonomy (GTDB): domain Archaea; phylum Thermoplasmatota; class Thermoplasmata; order Lutacidiplasmatales; family UBA184; genus Lutacidiplasma. The sequence goes on along the minus strand of JAKAOB010000067.1, from coordinate 5,967 downwards.
GAGGGGGGTGAGGAGCGTCTCCCGCTCGGCGGTCACGCGGGCCCCTCCCCCGCGCCGATCGGACGGAGGGCGCCCTCGTCCAGGGCGAACCGCACGCCGGTCCCGCGCGGACCCTCCCACGCGCCCGGCGGGCGGCGCTCGAACAGGCGCAGCTCCAGGCCGTCCACGTCGACGACGACCTCGCGTCCGCCGGGGCGCTCGCGCCCGGAGGCGATGCGGCCCGACCAGCCGCCCCCCTCCGCGGGCCGCGCGGCCTCGGCCGGAATGCCGATCCCCCCCGGTCCGCAGCGCGCCAGCAGCCACGACGCGAGCGACCCCTCCGGGTGCCCGGCGAGGTCCCCCACGGAGAAGACCGTGTCGTAGCCGACGAACTCGGCGGCGAAGCGCGACGGCGGGCGGTCCACGATCGACGCGGGGGAGACCGGCGCCGCCGCCCGGCCGGCCTCGAGGACGAGGAACCGGTCGGCGACCGCGAAGGCGGTCTCGGCGTCGTGGGTGACGAGGAGCAGGGAGACCCCCTCCCGGTGGAGGACCCGGCGGATCGACCCGACGAGCGCGCGGCGCGCGACGGCGTCGACGGCGGCGAGGGGCTCGTCCCAGAGGAGGACGCGGGGGTCGGCGGCGAGGGCCCGCGCCATCGCCGTCCGCTGCTGCTCGCCCCCGCTGACGGACAGCGCGGCGGCCCGCGCGAGCTCGGACAGGCCCCAGTCCGCGAGGAGCGTCCGGGTCCGCGCCGCCGCGTCGGGCGCCCCCCGGATCTCGAGGGGGTAGGCGACGTTCCCCGCGACGCTGCGGTGCGGGAACAGCGCCAGGCCCTGGGGGACGTAGCCCATCCGCCGCTCCTCCGGGGGCCGGCCGTCGACGGCGGCACCCCCGACGGTGAGCTGCCCGGCCCGGGCGGGAACGAACCCCGCGATCGCGCGCAGGAGCGTGGTCTTGCCGGCGCCCGACGGGCCGAGGACCGCGAGCGCGGTGCCGGCGGGGACGGTGAGGTCGACCGGCCCGAGGGTGAACCCGCCCAGGGTCGCCGTGAGGCCGCGCACGGACAGCTCGCTCACACGAGCCTCCCGACCGTGGCCCACAGCGCCGAGCCGCGGCGCGCGGCGACGCGGGCCGCGACGAACAGCGCGAAGGCCACGAGGACGAGGACCGACGCGGCCGCGGCGGCTCCCGGCAGGTCGCCGATCTGGTAGAGGCTGAAGACGTAGACCGAGACCGGGCTCGTGACCGGGCCGCCGTAGCCCGCGGAGGGGTAGACGACGTTGGCGAGGATGAGGAAGCCGCCGATCTCGCTGACCGACCGGGCCCAGGAGAGGAGCAGGCCGGCGGAGATCCCCCGGGCCGCGAGGGGCGCGGTCACGGTCGCGAACGCGGTCGACGGCGAGGCGCCGAGGCTGCGCGCGGTCTCGATCAGCCGCTCGTCCACGGTGCGGAACGTCGCCTCGCTCGCGAGCACGGCGTACGGCGCGCTCACGAAGATCATCACGAGGACCGTTCCCCAGATCGTCTGGACCACGGGCAGCCCGGCACGGACCGCCAGCGCCCCGAGCGGCGAGCTCGGGGCGAAGAGGAAGAGGAGGGCCAGCCCGCCGACGAGGTGCGGGAGGACGATCGGGAGGGTCACGGCGGATTCGACGAGCGTCCGCCCCCGGAACTCCCGCCGGGCCAGGAGGTATCCGAGCGGGAGGCCGAGCCCGGCGATCACCGCGAGGGCGATCGCCGAGGCGAGGAGGGTGAAGGTCAGGGCGGCGCGCATCCCGGCGGCGAGCGCCGCGGCGCCGATCGCGGACGGAGACACGGAGGTGAGCAGGGCGGCGAGGGGCAGGAGAAGGAGGGCGAGGAGCGACCCCGCGGCCGCGACCTGGAGTACCAGCCACGCCCCGGGGCGGGGAGAGCCCATCGGTTCAGATCTCCGCCGCGAGGTCCGCGGGGAGGGGGACGACCATCGGGGCGAGGAGCGCGGGGAGCGGCCCCGGGCCCTCGACCCACGCCGGGGCGACGGGGACGAACCCCGTCGCGTTGAGGAGCGCCTGCCCCTCCGGCGCGACGAGCAGGTGGACGAACAGGCCCCCGAGCGCGGCGTTCGGCGCGGTCGTCGGCACCGTCGCGGCGAAGGCGAGCGGTGCGCCGTCCACCACGGTGAGCGACCCGTTGGCCGCCAGTATCTGGGTCGACGCGCGGGCGTAGAGCGCCACGCTCCCCGGGTCGGTCGCCCCCAGGTCCACCCCCGGGGGAAGCGGAACGTACGCCAGGCCGTGGGCGACGGCGAAGGACCGGTAGGTGAACGCCGCCTGGATCACATGGGTCGACAGGAGCGCCGCGATCGCCGTCTCCGGTTCTTCCCGGGCCGTGGCGGGGTTCACCGTGGCGAGCGTTCCGGGCGCGCCGGAGTAGAAGTGGTCATACAGCGCCGCGAGCGATCCGTTCGCCGCGAGCCCCTCGAGCTCGAGGACGAAGATCCCGTTGTAGCCGTTGGGATCGATCGAGGCGTTCGCCACGCCGAGGACGATCCCCGAAGCGACGATCTTCTGCGCCCAGTTCGTCGCGTTGATCCCGGCCAGCGCCGGGGCCGTCGGGTCGTAGACGAGGACCTCGGGGTCCGTGGCGAAGACGACCTGCCAGCTCGCGTAGCCGGGGTAGAGGAGCTGAGGGATCAGGCGGAAGTCGGCGGCCGCCGCGACGTCGTAGGACTGGTGCAGTTGAGCGACCGCCCCGAGCGCCGCGAGGCTTCCTTCGTACAGCTGGGAGGCGAACGGGCTCTGGACCCCGGGCGACTCGTTCGCGAGGAGGTCGCCCACGGCGGGGAAGATCGTGCCGAGCGTGCCGGCCGCGGTGATCGAAAGCACCTCCGAGCCCGACGCGGGTCCCGGCGGGACCGGGGCGGGGCCGCGGACGACGTAGCCGGCGACCGCCCCGGCGAGGACGCAGAGCAGGGCGATCGCGATCACCCACGGACGCGGGACGGACCGAGCCACCGTTGTGGGAGAATACCACAACGGATAAAGGGAGCGGGCGCGGCTCAGAGCGTCCCGCGTCGGCCGAGCGGCCCGTAGCGGTACCAGGCGCGCCCCACGATCGCCGCGAGGGGGACCGGCCCGAACTGGCGGCTGTCGCGCGCACGGCCGGGGCGGTCGGAGAGGACGAAGAGATGGCCCGGCGGGACCTCGAGCTCCTCGAGCGCGTCCGGGTCGTCGGGCGGCTCCGCGGAGGGGATGAGGGGATGGACCACGCCGGCGCGCGTGGCCCGGACGAGGTCGCCGGGAACCCCGACCACCCGCTTGATGAGCAGCCGCTCCGGGTCGGCCGGGTCGTGCAGGATGACGAGGTCCCCTCGCTGCGGGGCCGAGATCCGGAACGCCGCCGGGTCGACGAGGAGCCGGTCGCCCGGGGCCAGGTTCGGCGTCATGCTCCGGTCGTGGACTCGGACCCGGAGACTGCGCGCCCGCCGTAGCTCCTCGGAATCGGGGTCGCCGGCCGATGCCCCCACGCCCTCGGCGGCCGGCATCTTTATCCGACCGAGGGCAGTGGACGGTCCATGTCGGCCCGGAGCGCGTTGGCGTCGGCCCGGTTCGCGATCGCGGACATCGTGGCTCCCCCCCGTCCCGTCTACGCCCATTGCGACATACCGTGCGGGATTTATGACCCCCATGAGGCCCAGATCTCGGCCCTCACGGTCCTTCGGATGGACCAGCTGATCGGGGAGCTGCCGAAGCCCGCGGCCGCGGCCAAGCCCGAGGAGCTCGAGGCGTACCACGCGAAGCTCTCCCGGTACACGGCGGTCAAGGAGTCCCACGCCGAGCGGGTCAAGCACGAGCTCCGGGTGATCTGGGGCGACTACTTCACCGCCGACCACGTCAAGCAGTTCCCCACCCTCCATGAGTCGTTCTGGAACGCGATGAAGCTCGCCTCCAAGGCGCGGCAGGGCACGGGTCTCGCCGATGCGCAGGCGCTCGTCGGTCACGTCCAACAGATCGCCGAAATCTTCTGGAAGACGAAGGGGGCGACCCCCCGGCGGGCCCCCTCGCTCCAGAAGTCCGGCGGCGAGATCGTCTACCCCGCGTAGGCCGCCCGCGGTCGGCGCGGCAGGGGCGGCGGCCGGAGGGAACGGATGACGGAGAGCCTGCCGGTCGACGGGGCCTCGCTCACCCCCGAACAGTTCCTTGCCGTCGTCCGGGGGGGCTGCGAAGTGTCGGTGCCGGCGGAGGCGCTCGCCCGCGTGGCGGCCAGCCGCCGCGCGGTCGAACGGGCCGTCACGGCCGGGCGTCCCGTGTACGGGGTGACGACGGGGTTCGGCAGCCTATCCGACCGGGTGATCCCCCCCGGCGACGCGCGCCTCCTGCAGACCTCGCTCGTCCGCAGCCACTCGAGCGGGGCGGGTCCGCCGCTACCGCCCGACGTGGTGCGGGGGATGGTCCTTCTCCGTCTGAACTCCCTGGCGGCGGGCCACTCCGGGGTCCGCCCCGAGGTCATCGAGCGGCTCGTCGATCTCCTCAACCACCGTCTCGTCCCGTTCGTCCCCGAGCAGGGGTCCGTGGGGGCCAGCGGGGATCTCGCCCCCCTCGCGCACCTCGCCCTCGCCCTCCTCGGGGAGGGAGCGTTCCTCGATGCGGAGGGGCGCGGCGAACCCGCGGCCCGCGTCCTGGCCCGCGAGGGGATCCCCCCGCTCGAACTCGCGGAGAAGGAGGGCGTCGCCCTGGTCAACGGGACCGCCCTCATGACGTCGTACCTCGCGCTCGCCGTCGAGGACCTCGGTGCGCTCCTCGCGGCCGCCGAGATCGCCGGCGCGCTGTCGTTCGACGCGCTGCGGGGGCACCCCGGCTCGCTCGACGACCGCCTGGGGGAGATCCGGCACCTCCCCGAGCAGCGGGAGGAGGCGCGGATCCTCCGCACGCTCCTCGCGGGGAGCCGTCTCGCCGTCGCGGGCCCGTACCAGGGCCAGGATCCGTACACCCTGCGGTGCCTGCCGCAGGTCCTGGCCTCGGTGCGCCTCGCCCTCGGCTTCGCCCGGCGGGTGCTCGAGGGGGAGCTCAACGCCGTCACCGACAATCCGGTCGTCTTCGAGGGGGACGAGTTCGTGAACGGGGGGAACTTCCACGGGCAGCCGCTGGCGCTCGCCCTGGACACGCTCGCCCTCGGCGCCCAGTACCTGGCCGCGTTCAGTGAGCGGCGGATCTCCCGGATCCTGCATCCCGCGCTGAACCGCGGCCTTCCGCCGTTCCTGGCGGCGCGCGCGGGGCTCTCCTCGGGCTTCATGATCCCCCAGTACCTCGCCGCCGCGCTCGTCAACGAGAACGCGACGCTCGTGCACCCCGCGAGCGCCACGAGCCTTCCGACCTCCGCCGACCAGGAGGACTTCGTGAGCATGGGCCCGTGGGCCGGTGCCAAGCTGCGGCGGATCCATGCGAACTCGTCGACGGTCGTCGCGATCGAGTGGATGGTCGCGGGTCAGGCGCTGGAGCTGCGCCGGCCCGATGTCGGGGGGGCGGGCAGCGAGTCCGCCCTCCGGTTCCTGCGCGAGATCGTCCCGCCGTGGTCGCAGGACCGGCCGCCGGCCCCGGACATCGAGCGGCTCGCGACGGCGGTACGTGACGGCTCGGCCGTGCGGCGCGTTCGGCGGGACGTCGCCTTCTGACGTTACGGGCGAGCGGGCGCGGGAGGTGCCGCGGCGGCCGGGGCGGGCCGCGCGGGGGCCGAGGCGTCCGGAAGCGGGGACGTGCGCTCGAACCGGACCTGCTCCCCGCAGGCCGGGCAGGTGTACTCCGCGACGCCGCGGTGGCGCAGCGTCGTGCGGCAGCGGGGGCACGGGATGGGCCGGGCCGTCATCCACGCGGCGAGGAGCTCCTGCGCGCGCCGGTCGTGCGAGGGAGGCCCGCTCGGCAGGGGGGGCGGAGGGCCGCGCCGCGGTCCGGGCGGGTCCGATACCGCCGCGGGCCCCGTCCCCGGCGACGGTCGGGGCGCGGGAGATCG
>JAKAOB010000066.1 GCA_021812305.1 Thermoplasmata archaeon | reverse complement strand
ATGACGAGGTGGCGGAGCGGAACGGGAACGGCCGAAAGGCGAAGATGGCGAAGGCTCGGACGGCGCTGGATGGACTCGCCCGAGCGATCGCCGAGGGTCGGGTGACGAGTCCAGTACTCCGTCACGCTTCGATAGCCGGGTATGAAATCATCACAGTGACATCCCCCACCTCGTGAGCCGTCTCGGCGGAGGTTTGGGGTTTCGTATCTCTCGAACCGTTCCCAGGGCCCGCACCACGCCGTGGAACAGCAGCTCGAGGAGGTCGTCGAACCGAAGCAACTCCTCCCGGACGTCCATCCCTCGGGGCCCCTGCCGCCCTTCGCTCGTGTACTGCAACCGGAGAATGACCCACTCGTTCTCCAGCATCAGCGCCAGACCGAGGTAGAGCAGCCGCCAGGGAACGCTCCGTGCACAGGTTCTCGGGAGGCCCTGCTCGGCCACTCTGTACGAGCTCTCGATCCCGAACCGTCGTCGGTAGAGTTCGTGGGTCTTCGGCAGCGGCACCTCGTGCCGCGCCTCGAGGGAGAGGCCGCCGAGGACCGCGTAGATGAGATACTGGCAGCCGTGCTTGCCGAACTTCTCCCCCTTCTGGTACCGGACCACCACGTGGATCCGAAGGCGGAGGGGAGCGCCCCTCCCCTTCGCGTCCTTGAGGAGGTGCTCGGTGACATACGATCGCCGCCCGTGCTCCCAGCGCTTCCGCTGTCGGGAGCCGAGCCGCAGCGGCGTGATGACCGTGAGGTGCTGTTCGGCGAGGAAGCGAAGCGGCTCGTATCCGTAGAACTCCCGGTCGAGGTAGAGGCGGCCGATCCGGACGCCGGTGGCCCGGGCGTCCCTCAGGAGGTCTTGGAGGACGGCGGCGAGCCGCCCTCGGTGGTCGAGGTAACGGAGCCCCACCGTGAGGCGGAAGTCCCGGGTGACGATGTCGAGGGAGGCGTATCGGTAGGCGCGGTGGGTGCCGCGCTCCTCCTTGGTCTTGACGAACTGGGGCCGTTTCGGGTCGATGGCCGTCCCGTAGTACGGGATCTCGTGGAAGTCGATCGCACAGTCGACCGGGTGGGGCGGAACGAAGCGGCGGGCCTGCTTCCGGAGGGCGAGGGTGACGGCGCGCTGGGTCTTGCGCCGGTCGAGCTGTTGGAGGACGCGCTGGCCGGTCCGCTCCGAGGGGCCGCGCCGTGAGCGGGCCCGGGCACGGGCGATGGAGTAGTGGGCCGCGGCGGCGCGAAGGAGAAGGTCACCTACGCCGCGGAGGATCCTTGGAGCGAAGCGTCGCTTCGGGAGGCTGGCCGTGAGGAGAGGGAGCAGCCAAGCCAGCGAGCGGCGACGGACCTCGCGGTCGGTCAGCACTCGAGGCGGTGGGTATTTCGTCTGGGGATGGCTCTTCGAGTTGGGCGCAAGCCCGGCTCCGTGGCGATTGGCCTTCACACCCACGCGTCGCGGAGTTCCGGGCTTGAAGCCCGGGTTCCACGAGAAGCGGGGTCAGTTCAACGCAGATTCTCCGTCAGTGAATGGCGGAGTACTGGAGTCAGGGCATCCAGCCCCCGGTCGACCTGGGGAAGCTGGTGAGAGCGCAGCTCCTCGCGCTTCCTCCTCTGGCCGAGGAGTCCATCGTCGTATGGAATCCCTTTTCGAAGAAGGATCGAGTAGATGTGGCTCTTAATCCCCGACTCCTCACGCTTGGAGAACCAGCGGTCCCTCACCAGCTGACGGAGAGCGCGGATTTCGGGGTCGGGTGCGTAGGCCACGGGGATTCCTCGCAGGCGGGGGAGCTCCGCCAGGCTTTCCGAATCGGCCTTGTCCGATTTCAAGCTGGCCTCCGAGATCAATCGGACACGGTAGGGGTGGGCGAGGGTCACCTCCGCGCCCGTGGAAGCCACGGCGTCGAAGTAGTGCTCCCAGACACTGCACGCCTCCAGGACCACGTGCTTGCGGCCCGGGAGTCGATCCAAGTAGGAAATCAGCTGAGAGTCGAGCGGTCCGAGGGTCGACTGATCGACTCGGTTCCCCTCTCGGTCCAGTACCGTGGCCACGACGGTCTTCTTGTGCGCGTCCAACCCAACGAACAGTTCGCTCTCCATGCGGCGCCTCGAGGGCGAGGAAGAGAGGCGCCGCACATGCTTCTTCGCGCCCGACATCGGGCGGAAGTCAACATGTCATCAATTCAGATCCTCCGCGCCGGCGCCGTGCCCGATTTCGCACGCGCGGCCTCACGCTTGCTTTGTTGCGACGGCGCCTCCCGGGACGGTCCTGCCACGAACGGATTGGGGTTCGATTCCGTGAGGCGCTTCACTTGTGAGCTGCAAAGAAATGACTGGTTCACATCACGCTACCGGCTCGTCCCTTCTCGGTAGAGAGCCATCCGACCGCGTGTGCCACTTGTTCTGTTGCGAGTCCTTAGGATTTCGGGAACTTCGGGTTCCGGAGCTTCCTCGCAATCTTCGGAGCGTCGTCTGTCGCGAAGACCCAAATCTCCTCGATGTCGACGGCCGTCGCTCCAAGATCGTATGGATGAGCGACCCTCTTGCGGAGCTTCTTCACTCTCTCCCACGGAACCCCGGGATTCACAGTCTTGAACGGGTTGCTCACCTTCTCCGCAGCCTCGGCAAGAAGCTCGGCGCCGTGTTCGGCGGCGTACCGGTTCTTCGGCTCGCTCAAAGAATCCTTCCCGCCCTCCGTCGCGGATCGAATCACCGCGATATGCCGAAGCATCTCGTGGATGAGAAAGCGGTCCCTCTCCTCGGACGCCGTCACAGGGGGGTCGCCTCCGCCTCGATCTGAGGCGAGATCGGCCAGGCAATCCCACCCTCGTTGACGAGGTCAACCCGACGACCGAGGATCTCCTCGATATCGGAACGAAGACCGGCCCGGTCGAGGAGCGAGTGGCGCTTCTTCCATCTGACGAGAAGGTCCACGTCGCTCTTCGGAGTCGCCTCCCGACGCCGCACCGAGCCGAAGACTCGCACGGAGGAGACGCCGTACGTTCGGGCCAAGCGGAGAATCTCGCTCCGGTGCGGTCCGAGAACTTCCTCAATCCCGAGACCCTTCCCCAGAACGACCGGGCGGATCTTCGGAACCCTCCACAGACGAGATTTGCAGCGGGGACACACGCGAGGGTTTCGATCCCGCATCCTCCACTCGTAAACGCATCGGTAGCATCTGCCGATTCGGACCTTCCGTCTTGTCATTGTCGTCTCGGTCAGAGAGATTAGGTTTACTTATGGATATCGGTAGAAGTAAGTCATGTACGACCATCATGCGAAGCCAAGGAGACAGAGGCTGGGAAGCCCCATCGCGACGGGGAAGAGATAGACTATCGGCGAGTTTCCGATGCGGACCGGGTGCCAACTGACCCGATCACCAAGCGCCCCGATCTCGGGTCGGAAGCAAGGATTGCGAGCCGAGGGAGGGAATCGAACCCCCAGGAAACGGATCTGCAGTCCGTCGCATTAACCATTCTGCCACCTCGGCAACGGCCGGGAGAGGGAATCGAGGTCGGATTAAAGATGCGGGGGCGGCCTAGATCGGTCGAAGGCCCCGCGCGACCCTCAGCAACCCGGTGCGCACTCCGAGGCTGACCCGGGCCAGACCGTGGAGCGACTCGCCGCGGGCGTCGCAGCGCGCCCGGCGCAGCGCCGCCAGGAACGCGTCGACGCTGTCGACCTCGTCCGGGAGCTCGGTGAACGCACGGCCGAGGCCCTTCGCGTCGTGCGCATCGCTCCCCCCCGTGGTGGCGAGCCGGCGACCGGTGGCGATCACACCGGCGCGCGCGTTCGCGAGCTCGCCGTTGTGGCCGTTGACCGTCTCGATCCCGTCCGCCGGGGCCGTCTCCGCGACCCGTCGGCCGACCCCGTGGGCCAGCCGCAGCGGATGGGCGAGGACGGCGACGACCCCGCGGGCGTGGACCCAGTCCAGCGTCTCCGCGAGCGGCCGATGGACGGGGGGAACCTCCGAGACCCCGTAGACGAGGAGGTGCCCCTCTCGGGTCGAAACCTCCACCCCGGGGACCATGAGATACATCGGATTGCGGTGGGCGAGGTCGGACATCGCCGGGTGACCCGCGACCGAATTGTGGTCGGTCAGGGCGAAGCCGCGCAGGCCCGCGATGCCGAGGCGGTCGACGATCGTCTCGAGCCCCAGCGACGAATCCGGGGAGTGGCGCGAATGCACGTGCAGGTCGAGCCGTACGACCCCCGTCATCGGACCCTCGCCCCCGGGGCCGACCCCGTCGGGGCCGGGAACACCCCCCGGCCGCCGAACTCGAGCGCCGTTCCGGTCCCGGCCCCCGGGCCGTCCAGGCGCACGACCACCTCGGCGCTCGCGGGGAGGGTGCCCGGGACCTCGACCGAACGACCGCCGACGTCGACCCGGGACCGGCCCGCCCCCGCCGGCCCCTCCACCCGACCGATCACGAGGGGGGTCTTCTCGAACTCCTCGTAGGAGATCGTGGGAGAGGCCTCGTCCCCGCCGGTCACGAAGGTACCCTCCGGCACCGTCGGGGGCGGCGCGAGCAGCACGGCCCGGTCCCCGACGTCGGCCGCGAGTACCATGCCCTGGCTGGTGAACCGCCGGATCGTGCGGGGGGCCAGGTTGGCGAGGATCGCCACCCGTCGCCCGGTGAGCTCCTCCGCCGTGTAGTACGGACGCAGCCCGGCGACCAGCGACCGCCGGCCCGGCCCGCCCTCGTCCACGGTCAGCAGGTAGAGCTTGTCGGCGCTCGGATGGTTCTCCACTCGCTCGATCCGACCGACGCGAATGGCCAGGGGAACGGGTCGGTCGGCTCCGCCCGGCGGAGCGGCGGGGGCGACCTCCGCCGGCCCGGGGCGGGGCTCGCGACGCGGGAACAGCGGGCGGACCTCGCCGAGGCGCTGCCCCGGCTCGGGCGGCTCGACGGCCTCGTCCCAGGTCCCGGGTTCGGGGGCGAACGGGTAGCCCAGCATCCGCCAGAGCTCGTCGGAGGAGAACGGGAGGAACGGCGCGAGCCAGATCGCGAGCGCCTTCAGGGTCCAGAGCCCCTCGTACAGGGCGCGGGCGCGGTCCTCGGGGCTGGCCTGCCAGGGCTTGGCCTCGTGGAACCGGCGGTTGGCCTCCCGCACCTCGGCGAGGGCGCGGTCGAACGCCTCCTTGAGGCGCACCGCCTCGAACTCCCGCGCGATCTCCCGATGGGCGAGTCGCAGGCGATCGCCGATCCCGTCCGGCCCGTCGGGACTCCAGCCGGGCGGCGGGGCCGGCACCCGGCCCTCGGCGCGTTCCCGGCAGAGGACGAGGATGCGCTGGGCCAGGTTGCCGTACTGGTTCGAGAGGATCTCGTCGGCGACCTGGTGGAACTCGTCCCAATCGAACTCGGTGTCCCGATTCTGCGGGGTGAGCAGGGCCGCGTAGAACCGGACAAGGTCCGGTGGGTACCGCGCGAGCAGCGACGGGAGGAAGACGTCGGCGTCCGCGGGGGCGGACTTCGAGATCTTTCGCCCCGCGATCTGCATCCACTCGTTCGCGGGAACATCGGTGGGGAGCTGGAGGCCGCCCGCTCCGAGGAGGATCGCGGGCCAGACCACGGTGTGGAAGAAGACGTTGTCCTTGCCGACGAAGTAGTAGGCCCGGACCGGCTCGTCGGCCGCCCAGTACCGGCGCCACGCCTCGGGCCGCCCGGAGCGGACCGCCCACTCGCGGGAGGCGGAGAGGTAGCCGATGACGGCGTCGAACCAGACATAGAAGCGCTTCGAGGCGTACCCCTCGAGCGGGATCGGGACCCCCCAGTCGAGGTCTCGCGTGATCGACGTGGGGTGGAGACCGCCGGACAGGAAGTTGCGGGTGATGCCGAGGACGTTCGACCGCCACCCGGGGTGCGCCGCGACGAACTCCTCGAGCTGCGGGGCCAGCTTGTCGAGCAGGAGGTAGAAGTGCTCCGAGGGACGGAACTCGGCCGGCTGACCGTCCAGGCGGCATCGCGGGCCGATGAGCTGGCGCACCTCCAGGATGCGGCCGCAGGCGTCGCACTCGTCGCCGCGCGCGGTCGGCGAGTGGCAGTACGGGCATTCCCCCAGGACGTACCGGTCCGGGAGGAACCGGCCGTGGCGCGGGCAGTAGGCGATCTCCTCCGTCCGGCGACCCACGAACCCGTTCTCGAGGAGGGCGAGGAACAGCTCCTGCACGGTCCGTTCGTGGACGACGGTGTGGGTGTCGGTGAAGACGTCGAAGCTGATCCCGAGCGCGCGGAACGCCTCGCGGTTCACCCCGTCGAAGCGGGCCGAGACCACCGCCGGCGAGGAGCCTTCGGCCTCCGCGGTCACGAGGATCGGGGTGCCATGGACATCGGACCCCGAGACGAAGAGGACCTCGTTGCCGCGCAGGCGGTGGTAGCGCGCGAACGCGTCCGCGGGAAGGTAGGCGCCCGCCACGCCGCCGATGTGGACGGCCGCATTCGCGTACGGCCAACCGGCGCCGATGAAGATGCGGGCCATGGCTTCCTCCGGAGGCCATCAGGCGGACCGTCCGACTAAACCCTTTGGGGCCCCGGCGCGATCCCGCGCTGGGACCGCGGTCGGAGCGACCGGGTGCCGAACCTATATTCCGTGCCGCCGTTCGCGAAGGCGATGGCGGACGGCGGCGCTTCGATGCCCCGCCCCTCGGTCCCCGAGGCGGATCGGCTCCTCGGCACCAAGTGGCCCGTCCTGGCGCACGGCTACGTGGTCCTCGTCGACTACATGGGCAATGACGCCGCGATCGTGCAGGCGGCCCGCGTCTCGTACGGGGCGGGGACGAAGACGCTGCGGGACGACCGCGGCCTCATCCGCTACCTGATGCGCCATCGCCACACGACGCCGTTCGAGATGGTCGAGCTGAAGTTCCTCGTCCGGCTCCCGATCTATGTCGCCCGCCAGATGATCCGGCACCGGACGGCCTCGGTGAACGAGTACAGCGCCCGCTACTCGGTCGTGCCGGACGAGTTCGATGTGCCGCTGCCCGGCAGCGTCCGCCTGCAGTCCCGGACGAACCGCCAGGGACGGGGGGAGCCGGCCCCGGCGCCCGTCGACGAGCGGTTCCGCTCCGACCTCGAGCGGGTCTCCAAGGAGGCCTACGCGGCCTATGCGGCCGCGCTCGCCGACGGGGTCGCCCGCGAAACGGCCCGCATGATCCTGCCGCTCGCCTACTACACCGAATGGTACTGGAAGAGCGATCTCCACAACCTCCTGCACTTCCTCTCGCTGCGCCTCGACCCGCACGCGCAGGAGGAGATCCGCCTCTACGCCGCCGAGATGGCGCGGGCCGCTCGGGCCGTGGCGCCGATCGCCTACGAGGCGTTCGAGGAGTTCACGCTCGGGGCGCTCTCCCTCAGCCGCCGCGAGCAGGTCGCGGTCCGTTCGCTGCTCGGCGGGGCCACCCCGGAGGCCGCCTGCGCGGCGGCGGGGCTGCCGCTGACGCGGCCCGACGGCCGGCCGATGTCCTCGGGCGAAGGGGTCGAGTTCCTGCAGAAGCTCGACCGTCTCACCGCGGCGGACCGTCCCGGGGCAGACGTATAGGCCCGAGCGCCCTCGCCCGGCATGGCCGCGACGCGCTCCGCCGGGCTCTTCCTCGACAACGCGACCGTGCCTCCCGCCGACCGCGGAACGTTCGATATCCGGGACCCTGCGGACGGCCGCCTCGTCGGGTCGGCGACCCGGGCCCGGGCCGAGGACGCACGGGCCGCGATGGACAGCGCCCGCGCGGCCCAGCCGGCCTGGGAGGCGCTCGGCGGGGCCGTCCGCGCCCGCGTCCTCGTGCGCGCGGCCGAGCTGCTCCGCGCCCGCCGCACCGAGCTCGCCGAGCTCATCACGCGCGAGATGGGCAAGGTCCTGACCGAGTCGCTCCTCGAGGTCGATGGGGCGGCGGACAACTTCGACTACTACGCCGCCTTCGCGCGGACGCTCCACGGCGAAGAGGTCGGCCTCCTTCCGGCGGGCGAGACCCTCCGCCTCCTCTGGGCCCCCCGGGGCGTCGTGGTCGGCATCACGCCGTGGAACTTCCCGGCCGCCACCGTCACCCGGAAGATCGCCCCGGCCCTCCTCGGCGGCAACACGATGGTCCTCAAGCCGTCGAGCGCCACTCCGTTCTCGGCCCTCCTTATCGCCGAGACGCTGAAGCAGGCCGGCCTGCCCCCGGGCGTGCTCAACGTCGTCACCGGGGCCGGCGCCGAGGTCGGCCCGGCCCTCATCACGCACCCGGACTGCTCGACGGTGACCCTCACCGGGTCGACGGCGAGCGGGGTCGAGGTGCTCCGGATGGCCGCCCCGCGCGTCGTGAAGTGCCTGCTCGAGCTCGGCGGGAAGGCGCCGGTGCTCGTCGCCGCGGACGCGGACATCGACTGGGCCGCCCGTGCGACGGTCTGGGCCCGGTTCTGGAACGCGGGCCAGGCGTGCATCGCCGCGGAACGGGTCTACGTCGCCCGGCCGGTCGCCGACGCCTTCGGTCGGGCGGTCGCGGCGATCGTCGCCCGGCTGCGGGTGGGCCCGGGCCTGCGGCCCGGCACGGACGTCGGGCCGCTCTACGCGCCGAGCGCCCGGGACGCGATGGCGCGCGACGTGAGCGAGGCCGTCGGGCACGGGGCCCACGTCGCGATCGGAGGCCGCGCGCCGGAGGACCCCGCGCTCGCGCACGGGGCGTTCTACCTGCCGACGGTCCTCGACTCGGTCACCGAGGACAACCCGATCGCGCGGGAGGAGATCTTCGGGCCGATCCTTCCCCTGCTGACGTTCGACGACTTCGACGACGCGATCCGCCGGGCGAACGACACGCGCTACGGGCTCTCGAGCTACGTCTTCACCCGGGACCTCGCGACCGCGGAGAAGGCGATCCGGGAGCTCCGGTTCGGCGAGACCTACGTCAACCGCGTCGGTCCGGAGAGCCCGCAGGGCTACCACGCCGGCTTCCGCCAGAGCGGCCTCGGGGGCGAGGGGACGCGCTGGGGGGTCCAGGACTATCTTCAGCTCAAGAGCGTCTACGTCGACTGGAAGCGGCCGCACGCGGCGGGCTACTTCCTCCCCTACCGCGACGAGTGACGCCGGCCAGGGCGAGGTGCAGGTCCGTCACGTTGGTCCCCGTCGGTCCCGTCACGATGAGCGCGCCCAGCGCCCGCAAGGCATCGTAGCTCGCGTGGGTCGCGATCGCATCCTCGAGGTCGACCCCTCGGGAGGGGGCCCGGTCCCACGTCGCGCCGTCCACCCAGCCGCCGGCCGCGTCGGTCGGCCCGTCGACGCCGTCGGTCCCGACGGAGACGAGGCGGACCGACGGGATCCCCCTTAGGGCTCGCGCGGCGGCGAGCACGAACTCCTGGTTGCGCCCGCCCCGGCCCGGCCGTCCCGTGATCGTCACCGTCGTCTCCCCGCCCGCCACGAGCGCGCTCGGCCGCGCGCCGGCGCGCGCCCGCTCGGCGAGGAGCTCGCCGAAGAGGGCCCCCACCGTTCGCGTCTCGCCGGTCATGCGGACCGTCAAGAGGTCGGCCCGGTAGCCGCGGCGACGCGCCTCCCGGACGGCGGCCGTCGCCGCGGTCCGGTTCGAGGCGACGAGGTCGAAGGAGCCGCGCGCCGCCCGCGGATCCCCGGGCTTGATCGTCTCGGAACGGCGACCCTGCGCTCCCTCCCGGAGATGCCGTTGGACCGTCGCCGGCAGCGCCCCGAAGAATCCGCTGCGGCGGGCGGTGGCGACGGCCTCGGCGTAGGTCGTCGGGTCGGCGACCGTGGGGCCGGAGGCGATGTCCGCGGGGGGGTCGCCCACGACGTCGGAGATCGCGAGGGTCGCGATCGCCCCCGCGGGGCACGCCGCCGCGAGCCGCCCGCCCTTGATCGCCGAGACGTGACGGCGGACGATGTTGAGCGCCTCGATCGGGGCGCCGGAGCGAAGGAGGGCTCCGGTCGCGCGGGCGAGCTCGGACTGGCGGAGACCCGGCGCGGGGGCCTCGGCGATCGCCGAGCCTCCGCCCGAAATGAGGAAGATCGCGACGTCCCCCGTGGGGACGCCGGCGGCGTAGTTCAGGAGGCGCCGAGCCGCCCGCTCGCTGCCGGGCCCCGGTATCGGGTGCTCACCGCGCAGGACCTCGATCGTCCCGTGGGGGGCGGGGCTTCCCTCCCGGATCACGGCCACCCCGCCGGCGAGCCACGGTCCGAGAACGGTCGTCGCCGCGTCGGTCATCGCGCCGGCCGCCTTTCCCAGGGCGAGGAGATGGACCGAACTCCGCCGGGCGAGGGGGATCCGGCGGCCCCCGGGAAGGGCGAGATCGCCGCGGTCGATGCAAAGGGCCCCCCGCACGGCCCGGACCGGGTCTACGGCCGCGAGCGCGGCGCCGAAGATGGCGCGGGCGTCAGACGCGAGGGTCATCTCCGGCCTCGAGCGTGAACCCCGGTCGCGGGGGGAAGGGGGGGTGGGGCAGGGAGAACCGGGCCGGCCAGACCGCGGCGAGCGCTTCGGGGGCCTCACCGCCGGGCGACCCCTCCACCAGGTGATCGGCGAGCCGGCGGGCGACGCCGCCCGCGCGCATGACCCCGAACCCGTTGAAGCCGGCCATCACGAACAGGCCGTCGGCCCCCGGCACCGCGCCCACCAATGGGCGCCGGTCCGGCGTCGCGGTGCAGACACCGGCCCAGGCCCGGACGACGTCGCTCGCCGCGAACCCGGGAAGTCGGGAGGAGAGACCGTCCGCGAGGTGGGCGAGGAAGGCGGCATCGCCTCCGGCGACATATCGGTCGGGATCGGCTTCGACGCGCTCCGTGCCGTCGCCCGCGAGGATGCGCCCGCTCGTCTCCGGGCGGACGTAGACGTCGGTATCCAGGTCGTGGATCGTCGGGAACTCGC
>JAKAOB010000065.1 GCA_021812305.1 Thermoplasmata archaeon | reverse complement strand
TGGATCCGGGAGATCCCCTCCGCGGGAGCGGCCCCGCCGGTCCGCGAGGTGATGGCACGGCTCGCGGAGCGGGCCGATCTTTCGGCCTACCGTGCCGAGGCCCCGCGGTACGTCGCCCGGGTCGCGCCGCTGGTCCGCGCGGAGGGCCCCGCCGGGCCGGCCGTCGACGAGCTCCGCATCCTGCGCAGCGCGGAGGGCTACCTCGCCCGCCGCCTGGGCTTCGAGAGCGTCCTCGTCGTCCCCGAGGCCGAAGGCGAGCCGCACGACCCGCTCGGACGCCGCGATCGCGCGCGCCCCGGTCGACCGGCGTTCTATCTGCGCGGGGCGCCGGGTCGCGACGGGCCCGGCCGGATCCCGTAGGGCGACCCGCGCGAGCGGGCGGGCTCCGCCGGTCGCTGCCCGGCGGTCAGCGTCGGCCGGGGCGGCCGGCCGGTCGGCGGGCGGCCCTCCGGGGCGCGGCGAAGTTGAGGTGCATCCGCGAGGGGATCGGGTGGGGGGAGACCGTCCGGTACTTCGCGCTCTTCTTCGCGTCGTACGGGTGGTCGACCTCGCCGGAGACCTCGAAGTAGATCAGTTGGCCGATCGGCATCCCCGCGTAGATGCGGACCGGCAGCTTCACGGACATCTCCAGCGTCCAGTAGTTGCAGAAGCCGACGTCGCCCTTCCCCGCCGTCGAATGGATGTCGATCCCCAGGCGGCCGACGCTCGACTTGCCCTCGAGGAACGGCACATACCCGTGGGTCTCGGTGTACTCCCGGGTGACCCCGAGGTAGAGCTGCCCGGGCACGAGGACGAAGCCGCCGGGCGGGATGCGGAACTCCTCGATCGCGTTCGGCCGCCGCGCGTCCAGCGCGCCGTCGCGGTAGATCGCAAGATAGGGGCCCAAGTGGACGTCGTAGGAGTTCGATCCCAGGCAGTCCTCCCGGTACGGCCGGATGACGATGCGCCCCTTCGCGATCTGCTCGCGGATCTTCCGGTCGCTGAGGATCATCGGGTCGGTGCGGGGGGAGCACCGGGCGGTAATTAGGCCACCGATGGGTCGGGACGCGCGCGGCCGGGCGGGAGCGGCTCGGCCGACTCGAGCACCAGCGCGTCGTAGCCCACGACCTCGGCCATCGGCTCGGCCTCGCCGGAGTGGCCCCAGCCCAAGTCGCGGACGGTGAGCGGCTCGTCCCGGAGGGCCTCCAGGAGGACCGTCGTGGGAGCGATGCCGCACATCGAGATGTCCCAGCGCTGGACCGTGTCGTAGAGGCCCCGCGCCCGCCGGGCGACGATCTCGGAGATCGCGCGGGCGTCCCGCCGCCGGGCCTCCGTCGCGGGGAGGTAGTGGGAGAAGTCCGTCGAGGCGAGGAGGAGGACGTCCCGACCGCGGACCGCCGATCGGACGACCTCGGCGACCCGGGCAAGGTCCTCGAACGGGGCGAAGCGCACCATCAGCGGAACGAAGCTTAGCGCGGGAAGGACGTATTGGAGGAACGGGATCTCGACCTCGATGGAGTGCTCGTCGCGGTGGCTGCGCTCGTCGACGACGATCGGCGGGTGGTCCAGGGCCCGCAGGAGCTCGGGGTCGACGCGGGCCGGTCCGAGCGGCGTCCGCCACTCCCGCGCCGAGAGCGCCGTGCCGGCTCCGCGGCCGTAGTGGTCGACGCCCAGGACCAGGACGCTCTCGGGCGGTCGCTCCTTGGCGATCTCGAAGAACGCCCGCGCCGCGATCGGCCCGGAGTAGCGGTAGCCGGCGTGGGGGACCACCGCCGCCCGGATCCTCCGCTTAGGGGACCGATGGCGCGCCGGCAGCTCACCGGGCCCCCGATCGCTCGTGAAGCAGCCCTCGATCTCGGAGGCGAGGTCGGCCGCGTCGCCCCGGTAGAACTGGCCGGCGACCGCGGGAGGGCGGGCTCCCCCCGCGTCGGGGCTCACGCGGCGCCGAGCCGCGAGACGAGCTCGGCCGCCTCGGGCCCGGTGAGCGGAGTGCGGGGCGACGGTCCGAACGGGCTCGGCCCCCCGTAGCGCGGGATGACGTGGAAGTGCAGGTGGAAGACGATCTGGCCGGCCGCGGCACCCTGGTTGACGGCCACGTTGTAGTCCGGGGCGAGACGGCCGACGCGGCGACAGACCTCGATGAGCCCGCGGAGGACCGGTGCGTGATCGGCCGGGGAGAGGTCCGTCAGGCGATCGACGTGGCGCCGGGGGACGACCAGGAGATGGCCGCGGCTCACCGGGTAGAGGTCGAGGAACGCCACGGTGGCCTCGTCCTCGTAGACGAAATAGCCGGGGCGGCGGCGCGCGATGATGTCGCAAAAGAGGCACGGGTCGCCCGCGGGTGGGCCATCGACCATCACGCGCCGGAGGCGAATCCGAGAGAAAAGGATTGAGCGCGGGCGGAGGCGGCCGCCCCCGATGGCTTAAGCCCGCCGACCGCTCTGTTGAAGGCGATGGAAAGGTCCGGGCGCCCATCGCGCGTCGGCGTCGCGCGGACGGCCGGTGTCGCCCTGGCCGCACTGGTCGTGCTGTCCGCCCTGGCCGGCACGGCCGGCGGCGCCGCTCCGAGGGCCGCATCGGCGGACGGCCGGACGGTCGTCCTCGGCGCGGGGCTCCCCCTGCCGACCTCCCGCGCGACCGGAAGCGGGACCCCGCTCGCCGCGTCGACGCCCGTCGCCCTCACCGTCGCGCTCGCTCCCCGCCACCCGGCGGCGCTCGCCGCCGAGATCCGGGCGATCGACGGGCCGCTGCGTGCCCCGGCGCTCACCGCGGCGCAGTTCCGCAGCGAGTTCTCCCCCACCGCCGGGGCCGTCGCGTCCGTCGAAGCGTACCTCACCGGATACGGTGCGAACGACCTTTCGGCGACGCCGGACGGCCTGGGGGTGTCGGCGATCCTGCCGGCCGCGTCGGTGGATGCCGCGTTCGGCGTCACGCTGGTCGGCTCGGCCCCCGTTCCCGGGACCACCCCGGGCCCTCTCTATACCGTGGTCGGGAGCCCGAGCGTCCCGTCCTCGCTCGGGGGGATCGTCGCGGGGGTCGACGGGCTCTCCAACGTCGCCTCCGCCCACTACTCGAGCCAGATGGCCCGTCTGGCTCCCCCCGCCCGTCTCCCATCGACGGGGGTCGGACAGTTCGTCAACGACCTGACCGACGGGACCTCCTGGTACTTCGGCAGCGACTGGGCCCAGGCCTACGGCCTCCCCGGGCTCTTCTCGCCCTCCGCCGCGGTCCCGAACGGGACGTTCCCGCTCGGCAGCGCCGTGGCGACCCTGCTCATGTCGGCGTACAACCAGAGCGCGAACATCGACCTCCCGCCGTACGACCCCGCGGTCGTCGCGTCGTACTTCAACGACACGTTCCCGACCTCGTGGCCGCAGCCGAACGTCTCGGGCGTGCCGGTGACGATCAACGGGGTGACGCCCCCCGTGCCCGGGTACTTCGGCGGATACAACGACTCCACGCTCGACGAGTCGGAGAACTCGCTCGACCTCGAGATGGCCGGCAGCTTCGCCCCGGGGGCCCGCCTCGTGAACTTCTACTTCGCGGGAAGCCTCTACGCGAACTCCTCGGCGGCGCCCGCGCTCGGCAGCCTCGCCGACTACTTCGCCCAGACCCTCGCCGTGGCGCTCAACCACAACTATTCGCCCGCCCGGCTGACCGCCGTCACCTGCTCCTTCGGGCTCCCCGACCTCAACGACACCCTGTGGAACACGGAGCTCCTCGAGGCGGCCGCCACCGGGGTGACGGTCGTCGCGGCGAGCGGCGACCAGGCCAACGCGCCGAACTACCTCTCCGGCCGCTTCCAGGGCCAGTGGCCGACCTGGCCGGCGTCGGTCGCGTTCGGGAGCTCGGGGGTCATCAGCGTCGGCGGGCTCAGCGTGGGGCTGAACGGGGCCCCGACCTCGAACTGGAGCGCGGGCCAGCTGCTGAACGCGACGTTCGACCCGTCGGTCCGCGGGATCGCCCAGCAGAGCGCCTGGTACGACGGGGCCGGCGGGGCCGGCAACCTGAGCGGCACCGAGGGAGGGGTCAGCACGGTCTATGCCGAGCCCGGCTGGCAGTTCGACTCCGCGGCCCAGCCCGCGATCGTCAACGCGACGCTGGTCCAGGGGGCCTCGAACCTCGGCCGGGCCGCGCCGGACCTCGCCCTGCCGGCGAACGACACGATCGCCTACGTCGCGCGCGACGCCGCGGGCACCTACTTCGCGCCGCTCGAGGGGACGAGCATCGCCGCCCCGCTCTTCGCCGGCCTCATCGCGAGCGTGGCGGCCGTGGCGCACCACCCGCTGGGCTTCCTCGATCCCGAGCTCTACCGGATCGCCTCGTACTTCGCGCAGTACCCGGGACCCTCCGACCCGTTCCTGGACGTCGTCACCGGCGGCAACTTCGTCTTCTCGGCGGCCCCGGGGTGGGACCCGGTCACCGGCTGGGGAAGCGTCAACGCGACGCGGCTCTACGAGGCGGACCAAAACCCGGCGATCGCGGGCTACGTCTACACCGGCCCGACGCCGGGGCTACCGAGCCCGATCTTCCTCACCCCGCCCGGCCCCTTCGACATCGGGATCCTGGCCCTCGTCGGGGTCTCCCTCGCCGCGGCGATCGTCCTCGTCATCGTCGTCGCCCGGCCGCGCCCGGGCCGACCGGTCCCTGTGCCGCCCGCCGGCGCGGGCGTCTGGGCGTCCCCGCCTCCCGGCTCCGGCGTCCTGCCGCCCTCGGCCCCCTCCCCGTATCCGCCCCCGCCGTGGGCCCCCGGCATGGGGCCACCGGCGCCGCCGCCCCCGACCGGAGGCGCGCTGCCTCCGTGGCCGCCGTCCCCGGGGCCGCTGCCTCCGCCCGCGATGGCCGTGGCGTTCTTCCACTGCCCGTACTGCGGGACGCTACGCCCGGCGGAGCCTGTGCGCTGCCCCGGATGCGCTCGGTACTGAGGAGCCGGCGGCCCCGTCGGGGCCGGGCCGCTCGGCCGGCAGGGCCCGCGCAGCGGCGCGGACCGGCGACCGTCCGGGCTACCCCGCACCGGGATGACCCGGAACGGACGCCGTCCGATCGCTCAGGCGGGCGAGGTCTCGCCGGCCCCCGGGCGCCCGGGGCCGTCGGCCGGGCCCGGCAGCGGTCCGTCCGCGTCCGAGGAGGGGGGAACGGTCGCGGCGCCCGCCGGGGCCGCCGCCGCGGACGGCGCCGGGGCCGAGCTTCCCTCGGCCCCGGACGGCGAGCCGGTGGCCATCGACGACGGGGTCACCCCGAGCTTCTTCTCCAGGAATTGCCGGATCTCCTCCGGCCGCGTCGAGGCGATGCCGAAGTACTCGGCGAAGGTGCGGGTCGTCGTGAGCTCGAGCGTCGCGCCCTTCGGGTCGGCCTGGATCAGGCCGAGCCCCCGCAGGCGGACGACCTCCTCGTACGCGGCGTCCCCGATCATCCGGGCCAGCAGGCTCTGGAGCATCGGCTGGTGGTAGGCGATGAGCGTGAGCGTCTTGAGGGTCCGCGGGGCCATCTCCACCGGCGTCACCGCGTGCGCCGTCGGGACGAACGTCTCCTTCAGCTGGAGGGCGTAGCGGTCGCCGACGTGGCGGACCTCGAGCGCCGTCGCGCGCCCGGAGTAGGTCCGGCCGAGCTGGCGGAGCGCGCGCTGCACGGGCCGGTAGTCCGGAGCGCCGAGCGCCTCGGTCAGCTCGTGCACGCTCATCGGCTTGCCCGCGGCGAACAGGAGCGCCTCGAGGCGCAGGACCAGGTCGTCGACCCTCGACGGCATGCCTCAGCCCTCCGCGACGGGCGTGCGCTCGTCGGCGGTGCGGACGAGGAGGATCTCGCTCTCGCCGAGCCGTTCCTGGCGCAGCTCGAGCGCCTGCTCGCGCGCGAGGAACAGGCAGGCGAGGAACGCCGCGACGAGACGGTCGCGGCCCTGGGCCGGCGTCCAGAGGGTGAGGAACGGGAAGGCGGTCCCCTTCGGATGGCCCTTCGCGACCTCCCACGCCTCGGCGAGGTCCCGCTCGGGGATGTCGCCGTGGACGAGGACCTCCGGCGTCGCCCGCTGCTCCTCGCGCAGCCGCTCGCGCAGCTGCTCGATGCGGATGGCGCGGCGCGCCTCCTCCTCGGCCCCGGCGAAGGCGTGCACGAGCTCGAGCAGGCTCACCGGCCGCGTCTCGGCGTGCCGGACCATCGGGACGAGCGGGGGGGCCTCCGTCGAGCCGAGCACCGCGGTCGTGACGTCGAGCGCCTCGGGGGTGTCGAGCTCCCCGACGAAGCCGTCGTCGAGCGCGTCGGCGGAGGGATCGAGCGCCGGCGCGGCCGGGGTCTCGCGGTTGCGCAGGACCTCGGCCGACTGGAGATAGAGGATCGACCAGGCCATGTACAGGAGCCGGCCGGCGACCTGGAAATTGACGTCGCCGTCGCTGCGCATCCGTTCCAGGTAGGCCTGCGTGAAACGGACGAGGTCGATCTCCCACGGGTCGAACGCCTCGTCCATGACGAGTTCGAACAGGAGCGCCGTCGCCTTCTGGTAGGGGTACCCGATGACCACGTGGACCCCCTCCTTCAGCCGCGTCACGAGGCCGAGGTAGCGCTCGAGGAGGTCACCGGGGGCCTCCGCCTCGCCGATCAGCGCGCGGTGGAAGATGAGGTAGTCGAGGACCCGCTCGGCGGCCTCGCGGGGCACGGCGCCGACGCCCACGGCGCCGGGGGCGATCGCGGGAGCGACGGAGGCCGGGCCGGCGGCTCCGGCGGGCAGGGCGGCGGGCAGGGCGGCGGGCGTCGTCAGCGCCGAAGCGGCGTCCCCCGCGGGGCTCGTCATGCGGCCCCCGGGGCGAGGGCGGGCTTCGCCTCGGCCACGCTGCGCTCGTCCACGTCGATGATCTCGTCGAGCTTCAGGCCGACGACGCGCGAGCAGCCGTCCCCGTGCATGGTGACGCCGAAGAGCTGGTGGGCGAACTTGAGCGTCACCTTGCGCAGCGAGATGACGATGAACTGGGCGCGCTCGGCGTTGCGGCGCAGCATGCGGCCGACGTTCTCCGCGTTGATCCCATCGAGGCTCATGTCCACCTCGTCGAAGACGTAGAGCGGGCTCGGGTCGTGGCGCTGGAGGGCGAAGATGAACGCGAGGCTCGCGAGCGACTTCTCCCCGCCGCTCAGCTGCTCGAGCCGCTGGACGTTCTTGCCGATCGGCCGGGCCTTGATGAGCAGGCCGCCGGCGAGCGGGTCGTCCGGGTTCTCGAGGGCGATCTCCCCCTCGCCGCCACCGGAGAGCTCGCTGTAGATCTCCTTGAAGCCGGTGTTGACCGCGACGACGACCTCGCCGATCCGCGTCCGCTTCTTCTTCTCGATCTCGCCGACGAGCCCGGTGAGCTCGGCCTTCTCGGCCGAGAGGCGGGTGACCTCGCCCTGGAAGTCATCGAGACGCTGCTTTTCCTGGTCGTACTCTTCGAGCGCCCGCAGATTGACCGAGCCCATCGACTCGAGCTGGCTCGAGAGGGTGGCGATCGAGCGCTTCAGCTCGTCGACGGGGACGGCGCCCTCGCCCTCCTCCTCGACGGGCAGGTCCTTCAGGGCGGCCTCGACCTCGGCCAGGTGCTGCTGCGCCTGCGCGAGGCGGATCTCCTCCTGCTGGACCATCGTCTCGCGGCCGTGGACGGTCTCCTGGGCCCGGGCGAGCCGGTCGACCGCCTTGAGCCGCGCTTCCTCGAGCTTGCGCCGCTTCTCCGTCTGGCTCTCGACGGCCTTGAGCTGCTGGGCCTCGACGGTCCGAAGCGCCTCGAGGGCCCGGTGGGCCTCGTCCCGTTGCGCGGTCAGCGCGGTGAGCTGCTGGGATTTGGATTCTCGGTCGCGGGCGAGCCCAGCGAGCTCCTCGTGGCGGGCCGCCGTCGCCTGGCGGGCGGCCGCGAGGGAGGCGCGCAGCCCTTCGAGCTCGCGCGCCGTCGCGACGCGCTCCTCGCCGGCGGCGGCCACGCCCTCCTGGAGGGAGCGGATGCGGGTCGAGACGGCGCCGGGGAGGTGGCCGAGGTAGTCGGCCTGCAGGGTCGCGAGCTCGTTCTTGACCTGGGTGAGCTCCGATTCGATCCGTTTCGCCTCCGCCTCCGCGGCGGCGGAGGCCGTCTCGGCCGCGGTGCGGGCGCGGCGGGCCTCTTCCCGACGGGTGCGGGCCTCGGTGAGCCGGCTGCGGGCGGTCGCCAGCTCGCGCTCGAGGACCGTGCGCGCCGAGCTCGTCGCCTCCTCGGTCGCCGAGCGCTTGGCGAGCTCCTCGCTGAGCGAGCGGACCCGCTCGCCGAGCCGGGTGAGCTCGGCCCGGGCGGCGCCCTCGGCTTCGGATCTCTCCCGAAGCTCGTCGCCGAGGCGTTTCAGTTCGACCGCGTTGTCGGCGCCCCGGCCGCCCTTGCCCGGTTCGAGATAGCCGCCGGTGATGGCGCCGGTCGCCTCGATGAGGTCGCCGTCGAGCGTGACGAGCCGTACCCCGCCCATCTGCGCGCGGGCACCGGCGAGATCCTTCATCACGACGGTCTCGCCGAAGACGTACCAGAAGGCGGGGCGCAGCGCCTCTTCGAAGTGGACCAGGTCGATCGCGAAGCCGACGGCCGCTCCCGATTGGGCGGCCACGAGCGACTTGCCGTGCGGCCGGCCGGGAAGGATGCGATTGAGCGGCAGGAACGTCGCCCGTCCGCGCTTTTCCGCGCGCAGGAGCTTGATGCACTCCTCGGCGACCTGGTCGGTCTCGACGACGAGCGCCTGGAAGCGGTTGCCGGCGGCGACCTGCAGCGCCGTCTGGTGCTCCGGGTCGAACCGGGCCAGCTCCTCGACGGTGCCGCGGATGCCCTGGACGCGGCCGAGGTTGCGCTGGGAGAGGAGGAAGTCGACGGCGGCGAGCGCGCTCGGGCGGGCGCCGGACTCGGTACGGGCCTTCAACCGGGCGTCGAGCGCGAGGTAGCGGCGGTTGAGCTCGAGCACCTCGCTCGCGAGCCGCTCGACCTCGGCGGTCAGGGTGCGCTCCTTGGCGCGGACCTCGAACAGCTCCTTCTGGAGGTTTCCCGGTGAGGCGGGGGCGCCCTTCCCCCCCTTGGCGGGCGTGACGCGCAGCTCGATGTCCTTGAGCTCGATCTGACGGGTACGCTCGTCGTCCTCGGCCTGCGCCTCGGCGCGCTCGGAGGACTCGAGGAGGCCCTTCGCGCTCTCCCGGGCGCCGACGGCCTCCTGCCAGGACCTTTCCCGCTCGCCCTGCCGGGTCTGCAGGAGGAGGATCTGCTTTCGGATGCCGGCGAGCTTGCCCGTCGACTGCTCGGCCTCCCCGGTCGCCTCCTTGAGGCGGCCGTTCTCCGCGGCCAGGCGCTCCTCGATCGCGCCGGCCTTCTGGGCCAGCGTCTTTTCCTGGGCGGTCAGGCGGGCGATCTCCTTCTCGTCGGCCTTGAGCTGGGTGGCGAGGGCGCGTGCGCGCTCCTCGAGCGCCGTCCGCTCCTCCTCCGCCTGGCGGACGTTCTCGTCCAACCGGGCGAAGGCCATCCGCTTGGAGTCGAGATCCTCCTTGAACTTGACCGCCTCGGGGCCTCCCCGACGGGCGATCTCGGATTCGACCTGGGCGATCTGTGCGACGAGCCCGTCCTGCTCGTTCGAGAGCCGGTCGGTCTCGGACCGCAGGCCCGCGAGCTCCTCCTGGAGCTTCCCGAGCCGCCGGGTCCCTGTCGTGACCTCCTGCTGGGCGAGCCGGTGGCCGGCGCGGGCGAGCTGCGATTCCGCCTTGCGCTTCTGGTCGGAGAGCTGGCGGTACTGGATCGCCTGGAGGCGTTGGCCCTCGAGGGCGGTCAGGTGGCTGCGGATCTCGGTGAGCAGGGTCGAGATGCGGTCGAGGTTCTGCTCGAGGTCGGTGCGTTTCGCGTCCGCGCGCTCGAGCTCCTCGTCGTACTGCGCGATGCCCGCGAGGCGCTCGAGGAGGCCGCGGCGCGGGAGGGGTCCCATCGCGACGACCTTGTTGACGTCCCCCTGCTGGACGAGGTTGTACCCGTCCCCCGAGAGGCGCGCGTGGCTGAGCAGGGTCTCGAACTCGGTCTGCGTGGAGCGCCGGCCGTTGACGTAGAAGTACGAGTAGTAGCCGTTCGGGTCGGACGGCGCCAGCTTCACGTAGCGGGTGAGCTCGACCTCGTCGGCCTCGACGGGAAGCAGGTGGTCGGAGTTGTCGAAGACGAGCGCCACCTCGCACTCGGTCGCGGGGCGCTTCGAGGCCCCGCCGTTGAAGAACAGGTGCGTGAGCCGATCGGCGCGCAGCGCCTTCGAGCTCGTCGGGCCGAGGACGAAGAGGACGGCGTCGCTGATGTTGGACTTGCCCATGCCGTTCGGGCCCGCGACCCCCGTGAAGCCCGGCTGGAAGGGGATCTCGGTCGAGCCGGCGAACGACTTGAAGTTGCGGACCTTGATGCGCTTGAGATACATCCCGCGACCTTCCGTTGGCGGCCACCCGGCCGATGCGGACGTAACCGTCTGTTTGTCAGACAGTTGTCAGCGCCGATTCATGAGCCTGTCCGCCATATTTAACAATTGAGCTTCTCCGGAACTGTTGCGAATCGGGTGGTGAGGGGGTCTCGGAATTCGGGGTGTTGCATTAGCGGGTGTTGCATACTTTCGCTCGAGGTGAATCTATCGGCCGGGGCCCGAAATCTATGCGTATTGCCGTGTCCGACAAATAGACCCGCACCCATCCCATCGACCGATCTGGGGCCTGTCCCCTGACGTGGGGCACTTTCTCCGGTACATTTGTCCGACACGGGGCCCGCTGAGCATCGTTCATCGTTCACCCGGTCCGAAACCGGCTAATCGTCGGTGGGCGTCGGATCCCTGGGTGCCTGGTGACGACCGAAGCGCTGACCCCCTGGGTCGACCAGAGAACCCCGGCGCTCGCCATCGTCGCGCGGGGCGATCAGATCCGCCCGCTCACCCCCACCCGAGA
>JAKAOB010000064.1 GCA_021812305.1 Thermoplasmata archaeon | reverse complement strand
CGATCTTCAAGCTGGTGCAGCGCCTCGCCGAGGCCTGGCTCACCGGCGAGGACGTCCTGCGCGAGTTCGGCAAGGAAGGGTCGAAGGCCCTGGCCTTCTTCGAGAAGCTCAAGCTGATCGACACGCGCTGGGTCGCGCGCGAGGGCCGGCGCCAGCCCGAGAAGAGCTACCACTTCTACTACTCGACGATCAACATCAACACCACGGCGCCGCTGCAGGAGGTCTCCGAGATCCTCGCGATCGCGTCGATGGGGAACAAGGACTACGAGCGCCTCGAGTCCCAGATCTACGAGGCGGTCGGGGAGAGCGGCCGGTTCTTCTCGGACGTCGCCGAGGAGCTCGGAATGACGCCGACCCGGCTCAAAGGGCTCGTCAAGCGCTCCGACAAGCTCGAGTACCGCGGTCACCGGGTCGAGCGGTTCCATGCCGCGCCGCCCCCGTAGGGCCCCGCCCGGGCGCATCGAGGTCCTGCGCATCGGGCACCGCGCCGGGCGCGATCCTCGCCTCACGACCCACCTCGCCCTCGCCGCGCGGGCCTTCGGCGCCGAGCGCCTCTATCTCCATCCGCCGGACCCGGCGCTGGCCGACCGTCTCGCCCGGGTCGCGCAGCAGTGGGGCGGCGGGTTCTCGGTCGAGGGGGTCCGCGACTGGCGTTCGGTGCTCCGCGAGCACCCCGGCCCCGTCGTGCACCTCACCATGTACGGCGAGCCGCTCGCCCGGGTCCTGCCGCGGCTGCGCCGCGCCGACCGGCTCCTCTTCGTCGTCGGCGGCGCCAAGGTGCCGAGCGATCTCTACGCCCGGGCGACGTACAATGTCGCCGTCGGCCACCAGCCCCACAGCGAGGTCGCCGCGCTCGCGGTCGCCCTCGCCCTCCTGCGCGGACTTCCCGCGCCGGGGGCCTGGCCGGGGGCGCGCCAGGTGATCGTCCCCGAGGCTCACGGCAAGCGGGTCGTCGAGGCGGAGGCGTCCGAATGAGCGGGGCCGGGATCCCCGCGCAGTCGCTCCCGCTCGCCGCGCGGGCCCCGGGGAAGTGCATCCTGTTCGGCGAGCACGCGATCGTCCACGGGCGGCCGGCGCTCCTGCTCGCGATCGACCTGTTCACCCAGGTCGGCCTGCGCGAGGCCGCGTCGCTGCGCCTCAACGGCAGCGCGGAGGAGGCGGCGGCCCATCCGTACCTCCGCACCGCCGTCGCACGCCTGCGTGCGCCGGGCGCGCCGCCCCTCGAGGTCACGGTCTCCTCGCGCCTGCCGAAAGCCGCGGGCCTCGGCTCGTCGGCCGCGTTCTCCTCGGCCCTCGCGGCCGGCCTCCTCGCGAGCGGCGGAGGCGCCTCCCGCGACCGGCTCGCGCTCGAGGCGTTCGCGATCGAGCGCGGGGCCCAGGGGGTCGGAAGCCCCGGGGACACCACCGCGAGCGTCGCGGGCGGCTACGTCGCCGTGAACGGCGGGGACGGCCGGCCGCTCTGGGAGCTTTCCGACGGGGACCGGCGCTGGGCGGTGCGCCGCGTCCGCGACCCCGGCTGGGTCTGGCTGCTCGCCTACTCCCGGGTCCCGCGCGACACCGCGACGACGGTCCGGGCCGTTACCGAGCGGCTCGCCCGGCCCGACGGCCCGGAGCTCCTCGCCCGGTTCGGCGACGTCGCCACGCGCGGCATCGCGGCCGTCGCGCGCGAGGACCGCGCGGAGGTCGCCGCCCTGCTCGGCGAGAATCAGGTCCTGTTGCGCGAGGTGGGCGTCTCCCACCCGCGGCTCGAGGCGCTGATCGAGGCCATCGCCCCGGTGGTCGAGGGGGCCAAGCTCACCGGAGCCGGCGCCGGCGGCTCGATCGTGGCGCTCCCGCGCCCCGGCAGCGAGGTCGACGCCGCCCGCCGGATCGCGCGCGCCGGGGGGATCGCCTACGTCGTCCGCGCCGCGCCGGTCGGGGCCGCCCTCATCGGGGCGGCACCCACCGCGGCGGGCGCCGGCGACTAGCGCCGGGCGACGATCCGGACGACGGCGCCCGCCGAGAGCGGATGGTCCGCGGCCAGCGCCCGGTGGGTCCGTCCGTCGATCGCGCGGATGAACTGCTCGCCGAGGTCCGTGTGCACCCGGTAGGCGAGCGCCCGCGCGGGCGTGTCGGCGGGGACGAGGAACGCGTCCGGAAGCACCCGGCCGCGCGAGTCGGTCCACCGCGTCTCGTCCTCGACGGGGAAGACCACGATCTGGCGGAGCCGTTGGAACACCATCGACTCGAGCGCGGCCTGGACCCCCGTCGAGCCCCAGGTCGCGAGGATCTGGCGGATCTCCCCCAGGGCCCGCCGCTGCGGGGCGGAAAGGGCCGCGGCGTCCCGCTCGGCGAACGTCGCATCGCCGGGCCGGTACGTGACGAGCTGGGCCCGGGACGCCCGCCGCAGCGTGAGTTCCGCCTCGGCGCAGGTCGGGACGAGCGGGACCGGGTCGATCCGCTCGGCGAGCGCGCCCGTCGTGGCCGGGGAGGAGCGGTCGCACTTGTTCGCGGCGACGAGCCGGGGCTTCGCGATGCGGAGGAGCGACCGGGCGAACGCGACCCGGTCGGCCGTCGCCCACGTCGACGGGCGGGCTCGGTCGAGGGGGTGGGCCCGCAGGGCCTGGTGGATGGCCGCGAGGGGGATGGACAGGCCGGTCAGGCGGGCGTGCAGGAAGTCCTCCACCGCGCCGCCGTCGAGCTCGACGCCGCGGGCGCTGCGCTCGAAGTCGCGGCCGAGGATCTCGGCGACCCACGCGACGAGCTCGTCCTCGAGCCACTGTACCTCGTCGGCCGGATCCTGGCTGCCGGCGGGAGCCAGGACCCCCTCGGCGGTCGTGGATCCGGAGGCATCGACGACCTGGAGGAACCCGTCGGCCGCCCGCAGGTCGTCGAGGAAGCGGTGTCCGAGCCCCTTTCCCTCGTGGGCTCCCGGCACCAGCCCGGGGACGTCCACCAGGCCGACCGGCACCCAGCGCGTACCGTCCACGCACCGAGCGTTTCCCGGCGTGCACGCAGTCCCCTTCTCGGGATGGGGGCACGGCACCCGAACCGCGCCCACCCCCTTGTGGGGCGCGAGCGTCGTGAACGGGTACGGTGCCATCGGCACGTCGAGCAGCGTGAGCGCGTTGAACAGGGTCGACTTGCCGACGTTCGGCTTTCCGACGACTCCGACCTCCATCCGCGACCTCGGGCCCCGGCTAGACGCTGTAGTCGGGCGGGGTCTCGGCGGCGCCCGCCGACCGGTTCGCCCAGAGGGCGAGGGCGAAGAGCAGATCGCTCAGCCGATTGGCCCACGTGAGCAGTTCGACGGGAACCGGTTCGCTCTCGTTCAGCGACCAGAGCCCGCGCTCCGCCCGACGGGCGACGGCGCGCGCGACGTGGATCTCGGCCCCCACCACGGCGCCTCCGGGGAGAACGAAGCTCGCGAGGTCCGTGAGGTCCTTCGAGTAGCGGTCGATCTCGGCCTCGAGGCGCGCGACGTGGCGCGCGCCGATGCGGTGCTCGGCCGGGGTCTTCCCGGCCGCGAGCTCGGCCTGGGCCACGAACAGCTCGTGCTGGAGCCGCGTGAGCAGCGCCGCGAGGTCCGGATCGCGGCCGTCCAGCAGGGCCCGGGCGAGGCCCAGGTGGGCCCCGACCTCGTCCAGGTCCCCGAAGGTCGCGATCCGCCGGGAGGTCTTCGCTACGCGTTGACCGCCCAGGAGACCGGTCTCGCCGCGGTCACCGGTACGGGTGTATAGCCGCGTGGTACCCTGGCCTCCGGCCGCCCGGGGAGAGCATCGAGGGGGGAGCTCAGCCCGTGGACGGGGCAGAACGAGATGTGCAGCACCTCATTATGCTTGGCGTCCTGACGGCACAATCGGCAGATGAATCCGCTCCGCTCGCTCCACGCAACCACGCCCAACGCTTCCATTTCGTACCGCTCCCTCGAAACCCCGGGGCCCTAGCGCTCGAGGAGGCCCCGCCCCTCACGGTCCGCTCGCTTCCGGTCCCGGGATCGGTCGGAGTGCTCCCGGGCGGCGTTTCGGAGCTCGCGCCACTGCTCGACGTGGAGACGGTGGAGCGAGTCGAGGCCCATCGTCAGGACGAGGGTGAGCGCCCCGTCCAGATCGCGGGCGTAGCCGTCGTCGACCAGCGTCTCGAGTTTCGAGCGCAGCGTCACCGGTAGATCGAGGGCGCGGGGTTCGCTCGCCGGTCCGGACGCCCCGATGAGGGCGCGCACCGCGTGGGACCGGCTCGGGCTTCCGTGCTCCGTTCTCCAGGCGTCGAGGCGCTCGAGCTCCTCGGCCGTCAGTCGGAGACCGACGAATTTCGTCGCCGGTCCGCTTGAGCGAGGGACTCGCACGGCGTTAAACAGAACTCAACGTCTATTTAGACATTGTCCAATTTTGTTTAACATTCGCCGGTGCGACGGCGGGCGCCGAACTCTCGTCGCCCGGAACGATCCGCCGGGCGGCGACAGCGCGCCCGCGCTGACGTTCCGGGGCGACGGGCCGTCGCCCGGGCGCCGGCCGAGCGCGGCGAGATCGCCCCGGGCCGCCGGTCAGAACATGTCGCCGCGGTGGTTCGAGAATCCGGGGTCCGCGCAGATCTCCCGTAGGTCCTCCCCGACGCGGGCCGCCGGACCGAGCGGGCGTGCCATGAGGACGGTGTGCGACGTGCGCGCGACGAAGAACCCCTCGGACCGCAACAGCGGGTCGACATCCGCGACGAACGAGGTCGACTGCAACGCGAGCCACCGCCCCCGTGCGAGCACGGAGATCGCGGCGACCATCGCCGACCGGTGCTCCGGTGCGACGACCGCCACCTCGTTGACCGTCAGGCTCTCGGGCCGGTCGTCCGAAATGTACGCGTAGCCGACCGGCCGAGATCGAGCGCGGAGGATCCGGTACCGGTCCCACCGGCGCCAGCCGAGCCGGACCCGCACGCGGTCGTGCGACGGGGGCCGTCGGACGAATCCGAGCCGGCCCCGGCTCGCCCCATCGAAGAGCCGTTCGAGGAGCGCCGCGTCCTTCGGCCCGGCGAGGCTCGTTCGGTAGCCGGCCGCGGCGCGGTGAGGGCCCGCGCGGGGAACCCGCCGGTAGGCGTACGGAAGAGAGCAGGCGTCCTGGTAGCCGAGCGACTCGTAGAGGCGGTGGGCCGCCCAGCTGCGGTGGGTCCAGAGGAACGACCAGCGGGCGCCCCCGGCCTCGGCGCGCCGGTGGACCTCCCGCAGGAGGGCCCGGGCCCACCCGCGGCCCAGCGAGGGCGGCCGGGTCACGACGCCGGCGATACCGACGACGGTCTGGGTCCCTTCCCGCCCGGTGAACGGCAGGTCCATCGCTTCGACGCGGGCGAGGAGCTGATCGCCGTCGATGCCGTAGACGCCCCAGTAGTCGCTCGCGGGATATCCGAGCTGCCGGAGGCGGCGGAGGTACCGTTCGTCCCGGGGCGGGTCCCCGTCGCAGAGGTCGAGCGAGGGGAGCTGCGACCGTAGGTCGGCGGGGATGCCCGCGAGGTCGACGATCTGCATGGGGCCGACGGACCGCCCAGGCGATGGACCCCCAAGAGGATATCCCGCCGCCTTCCGCGGCCAACGTCGCCGACGAACCTCGGCCGCGACGTGACCCCCGACCGGGGGCGCCTACGGCTGGATCGTGATCTTGCCGGAGCGTCCGGTCGAGATCTGCAGCTTGCCCCGGAAGTCCTTGACCCAGCCGTCGGTGATGCGGATCTTCTGGCCGACCTGGTAGCGCTTCGAGTCCTCGCCCCAGAGGGTGAGCGTGATGGAACCGGTCTCGTCCGTCAGCGTCGCGTCGGCCACCTGGGACGGGCCGCGCGCTGTGCTCACGTCCCGCGGAGGGGAGATCGCGGTAATGGTCGCATCGATCGTCGCGTTCTGGTTCGCACGAAGGGTGGCGATGCCGGTCATGACGGGCGGGGGTGAGCCGGCCGGACGTATAGCCGTCCCCCTCCCCCGACCGGGCCGAAAAATGGCCCTCCGGGGGCCCCGGATCGCCGCGCGCCGGACCCCGTACCGTCCCGCGCCGGCCCACGGAAACGGGGTGCGGGGGACGCCGGGTCGAGAGGTTAAGCCCGTCCCCGACCTTCCCGAACGTGGAGACCCCGGGCGGGCGCCCCCTCCCCGTCGAGCCCTATCCCACGGTCCGCGTCGTGACCGGACCGGCGGAGGTCGAGGGGCTCGAGGGGGCCCGGCTGTCCGAGTGGTTCGGCGAGCTGCTCCCGCATTTTGCTCGCGAGACGCTGCGCTGCGGGGGGGAGGTCGCCCTCGCCCCGCGGGAGGGGGCCACCGAGGGCGTCGGCCTGTTCAGCCCGGGCGAGCAGGTGACCTCGCTGTTCAGCCGGTCCGTCGCCGTCGCGGCCGCGCTCCGGGGTCGGCACCCGGACGCGTCCGCGTTCGCCGACTTCCCGCTGGCGCCCGGCGCGGAGCGCTATCTGGTGCTCTCCGCGGAGCCGACGGGCCTCCGCCCCGACCGGCCGCTCGCGTTCCCGGTCCGCCCGGCCGGGGCGCGCGACGAGCCCGCGATCCTCTCCCTTATCCGCACGGTGCACGGACGGGTCGACGAGCGCTGGTTCGACCCCTCCCGTCCGCCGGCGGAGCGGTGCTTCGTCGTGGAGCTCGACGGGGAGCTCGCCGGGGCCGGCTGCACCACCCTGGTCGGGAGCACCGGGCGTCTGCATTCCCTGTCCGTCCATCCCCGCTTCCGTCGGCTGGGGATCGGGACCGACCTCGTGCGGGCGCGCCTCTGGTTTCTCTTCGCCGCCGGCGCGCGGCGGGTCTACTCGGAGATCGCCGAGCGCAACGCGCCCTCCCGCGCGATCGCCGCGCGGGTCGGCCTCCGGCCCGTCGGGGCGCTCTTCCGCCACGACCCGATGATCGCCCCGTCGCCGCGGACCGCCTAGGTGCGGGGGGCACCGCACTTCGGACAGACGGTCGCGGTGGTGTCGATCAGGGTGCCGCAGTAGCGGCAGTTGGTCTTGACCGTCTCCTGGAGGACGATCTGCTGGACCGGCGGCTGGGCGACCTGCCCGAGTCCGAGCCCCGGCGGGGACGGGAAGCTCGCCCGGTCGTACGCGATCGTTCCCGGCGCGGCGTGGCGCGGCAGCTCCGGGCGATGGCGCCGCCGGACGGCCCAGAGCGCGAGCGCGACGATCACGATCAGCACGAGCGCCCCGACGACGACCGTCGCGATGAGCGCGTAGTCCGGCCCCGTGGCCGTCGGCGGGGGAGCCGGAGGCGCGGCGGCGGGCGTCAATGCGTAGCTCGTGCTCGTCACCGACAGCGTGTCGGTCCACGTGAACCCGTCGCCGGCGGCGTCGCGGTCGGTCTCCGTGTAGAGGTAGCCCACGATGTAGCCGGAGCCGGGGTCGAAGTACGCCTTCCAGGTGTAGGTGGCGGTGAAGACCCCGTAGACGTCGTTGCGCTGATAGGAGCCGTTCCCCTCGGCGAAGATCGTCCGCACGTAGCCGGTCGGGCTGGACGCGAGCGGGTAGGAGACGTTCGTTCCGACGACGGTGAGCGCGCTGTTGAGCAGATAGAAGCTCGCGCCCGGCCGAAGCGCCGCGTCGATGTAGAACCAGACGTAGGGATCCACGTAGCCGGTCTGGTTGTCCGTCCCCTGGACGTAGTGGTACGTCGTGGGGGAGAAGGTGAACGTCCCCTGGACGGGAACGGTCTCCGTCTGGCCGGCGTTGTTCACCCAGTGGGTCACGCTCGCGTACGTCGTGTTCGCCGTGCCGTTCGGGAGGATCGCCGTAACGTGGAGGCTGCCGTTGATGAAGCTGTGCTCGGTGTAGCCCGTGTAGTTGCCCACCCCGCCGTCGAGCACGATCGTCTCGGTGTAGCCCAGCTGGTCCCCCGCCGCGGCGGAGCGCGGCGCCGGTCCGGCGAGGGCCCCGGGCAGCAGGACCAGGACGGCGACCAACGCGGCGAGGGCGAGTCCGGGCGCGGCCCTCAACCGGTGAACCCCCCGAACGCGTGGACGTGCCCGGGGTGCGCGCCGCCGAAGGCGCCGTAGGTGGAGAAGTAGTGGCCGTGGGCCACCAGTACCGGCACGAAGAAGAACCGCGGGCCGAGGTAGGGGGTCGACGGCGCCACCGGGCCGGGCCGCGCCGCCGCGCTCGCGTCGAGCTCGTCGACCGAAGCGACCCGGATGCCGTGGAGCAGTCGCACGGCCAAGCACATCAGTTCCGGCGCGGGCATCGGACCGGTGCGGCGGCCGAGGACGTCGTAGCCCCGCTCGAGCAGGGTCAGCGTCTCGTTCGCCTCGAGGACCGGGATCGCCGCGAGGATGGACGCGGCCACCAGCGGATACTCCAGGTACGTCCCGATCCCCCGGGCGATGATCGCGAGCTTCGTCCCGATCCCCGCGATGGGGAGGTCGGAGACGGTCAGGTACGCCGAGGAGAGCTCGACGTCCTCGCTGGGCTGGTAGCCCCAGGCCTGGAACTGCGTCCGGGCCGCGGTGAACTTTCCGGAAAGGTCGGCGAACGGAGCGTTGATCACCGACAGGAGCGCGGCGGCCTCGTACGACCGGGTGAGCGCGAGGAACGCGGGCAGGTTCGCCGTGGCGAACGAGCCGTCCTGCCGCTGGCCGGCGAGCAGGATCGCCGCGACCCCGAGCGACGACTCCCGCGGCACGCCGGTCGACGCGACGGCGCGCTGCAGCTCCGCGAGCTGGGGCAGCAGCTCCGCGGGCGGTCGGCCGAGCGAGGCGACGATCTCCGCACTGAGGAGCCGGTTCTCGACGTTGGGGCTCCAGGACGCGATCGGGTCGTACGCTCCGAGGAAGGCCGCGGCCGTCGCCGCGGGCTCCCCTGGGGTCTTCGCGAGGCCGATCCCGACGGCCCACAGATAGGACCGGTCGACGTTCGCCAACCGGGGCTGGAGCTGGCCGAAGCAGGCCCCGCTCGCGTCCGCGGTCCGCTCGAGGTCGGCGTCGACCCGTTGGCTCTCCGTCCAGTAGGTCGTGAACTCGGTGGCCGAAACGCGGTAGGCGCGCACCTCGAGGTCCCGCAGCGCGATCGCCCCGAGTCCCGTGAGCGCCGCGAAACCGCCGGCGGTCGGGACCAGGTTGTCCAGGAGGGCCTTCTGCTGGACCAGGTCCGCGAACGCCGCCTCGCGGCTCTTGAGGTCCTCCTCGGCCGCCCGGAGGGACGAGGCGTCGCTCGCGGCATGCGCCTGCTCGGCGGCCCGCTTCTCGGCGCCCTCGAAGTGGAACAGGATGGAGTGGGTCCGGCGCTCCTCGGCCCGGGTGTGGGCCATCAGCTGGGCGTACTCGGCGCCCTCGCGCTCGATCGTCTCCCGGGCGGATTCGAGCCCGCCGACGCGCGTCGCGAGCGCCGCCCGGTCCGCGCTCGACAGGACCGCCACGAGGTGCGCCTGGGTCAGCACCGCGAGGTCGGCCGGCGCCAGCTCCGCCGCCGGGGCGTGCGCCCGCAGTCCGTTGAGGAAAAGGAGGACGTCCTTGCAGGTCGCCACGCTATCGGTCGACCAACGGAAAAACCGTATTTAGGGGTTCCTCCGAGAGCCGGTTGCGGATGAGGAGCGCGAGCCCGTCCGGGGTCTCGGTCGGACGGGCATACGGATCGTCGCGCAGCGCCTCCCGCACGATCGTCGCAAAGTGCGCTCGTCGGTCCCCGAGCGCCGCGAAGCGCCGGCGCCGCTCGCTCTCGATCTGCTCGAACGCGAACATGAACTCGTAGAGCGAACGATACACCTGGTCCTCGAGCTTCTCCCGGACCCCGTCCCGCTCGACGACGACCTCGTCGATCCCTTCCAGGTCGACGAAGTAGGCCGTGCCGTCCGGCGCGAGGACGGCGTCCTTGTCGAGCCAGACGTCGTGAAAGTCGAGGCCCCGGTACCGCCCGGGCCGGGCGTCCGAGGCCAGGGTGCGGGCGAAGAGCGTGAGCATCGCGAGGGCGCTGGCCACGAACCGCACTTCGAAGGCCACGGCGCGCGCGTTCGAATCGATCCCGAACCGCTCGAAGACCCAACGGGTGCTTTCCCCCACGGTCGTGCGCCCGTGGAAGTAGATCCGCACGTTCGACGGGACGAGCCGCAGCTCCTGGACGAACGGCCCGCGGTATCTCCGGTACCAGGAGATCGACCGGAGGTCCTCCTCCAGCGCCGGGGGAAAGCGGGCGATCTTCACCAGGGGGGCGATGCGGAACCCGGCGAGGTTCGTCAGCTCCGCGCGCTCGGAGACCGCAAGGGCGCTTTGGGCGTGCAGCAGCCCCTGACCGCCGTACGGCGAACCGCGCAACCAGAGCTCGCCGGTGATCATCCGCTCCGACGCCCCGGGGGCGGCGGAGCCGAGGCGAGCTCGGGTCGACTCGGAACGGACGAGCGGCCGGACCGCATCGCGGTCCAGCCGGTCCATGGCGAAGGGCAGGACGGTCGAACCGACCCCCTTGACGGAGAGGTAGAACGCGGTGCCGTCCAACGTCACCGCCGGTTCGGGCAGGATCGCCCCTCGATTGTCGTCCTCGATGAACTCGAGCCGGCCGACCGACGGCCGGTCCATGAGCCCCGCGAGGGACGGGGGAAGGAACAGCCGGTCCCACCCCGGGAGCGGATGCTCCGCGAACTGCCGGTTCGTGATCGTCTCGGCCGGATACGCGTCCAGCCAGAGGGGGGTGCCGGGGAGGCGGGGGCCGGGCGTCCCGCTCATCCGCCCCCGGTCCGGTCGGCGCTCGCTCCGGTCCCCACCGACGTCTGCCCCACCGCGCGCCCCCTCGGGCGACGGCGGCGGGTCCTCCGGTCGTGGGCGAGCCCGGTCTCCCCCAAAAGGACTTTCGGCCCGCCCTCGCCGGTCGAGCCGACCGCCGGTGGCGAGCGGCGGCCCCTAGCCGGGCGCCGTCGGCGGGGGGAACGCGGCGGTCAGCCGCGAGAACGTGGTCGGGTCGATGAGGTCGGGGTTCACGGGCACGAGGATCCGGGCCCCCTGGTGGCGTGCCATCTCCGCCAGCTGGCCGAGGAACGAGACCGCGCGGTCCGCGGCATGGATGCGGACCAGGTACTCCACCCCCTCCAGGTACGCCGCCTCGACGCCCCGCTCCTCGAATCCGCGGC
>JAKAOB010000063.1 GCA_021812305.1 Thermoplasmata archaeon | reverse complement strand
CCGATCTCGCCTGTCCGGTGGCGACGAGCCGAGGGACGAACGCCGGTCCGAGCGCGCCGACGAGCTCGAAGAGCGGGGCGAGGTCCCCTTCCGGAGCGAGGCGGGCCCACTTGGCCGGGTCGAACCGGGCGACGTCCCCGTAGCGGCGCGCGAGCAGAAGGTCGACCACCTCCCGCTCGAGCGCCTCCCCCTCCGGCCATCGCGCCGCGGGATCCCTGCCGAACCGGTCGAGGCGGTGGGTGATCGACCCGGTCGCGACGAAGGCGATCCGCCGGGGCGAGGCGGCGCACGCGGCCCCGATCGCGGCCCCCCAGGCGAGGTGGTCGTCGGCGGTCCGCGGGGTCATGGACAGGGGCACGGTCGGTGTCTCCGCCCCGGGAAAGAGGTGGAGCAGCGGCGCCCAGGCGCCGTGGTCGAGTCCCCACCCCCGGCTCCCCCGGACGGGAAGGCCCCGCGCCCGCCCCTCGTCGACGAGCGCACGGGCGAGGGCCGGGTCTCCGGGAGGGGCATAGCGGACCTCGTAGAGCCGGCGGGGAAAGCCGGAGAAGTCGAAGATCTGCTTCAACGACGGAGACTCCTCGACGAGGAACTCCTGCGGCGAGACCCAGTGCGGAGATGCGACCACGACCGCGTCCGGGCGGTACCGGGCGGCGACCTCAAGACGGCGCAGCGCGCGCACGGTGTCGGTCCCGACACCACCGAAGATCTCCGGGTCGATCAGGTTCGGGGCGTTGGGGGCGTAGATCCCGACGACGAGCGGCATGGGGTCCCGAGGGGAGCGACCCCTCACCCCCCTTTCCCGCCGGGCGCCCCGGGGGAAACCGCCGTCGGTCCGCCCGATCGCGCTTCGTTGGCCGCCGCGAGGGCGCGTTCGGAATAGCGGCGGAGATCGTCGCGCTGGCCGTTCGAGAGCAGCAGCGCCGGCCAGTGCCAGTGCAGCGCGACGCTGGCCCCCACGGGGGTCTCGGGAAGGACGCGCGGATCGAACGCCACGCTCTCCTCGACCTCGGGACCGAAGGCGTAGCGCCCGCCCCGTTCGGTCAACGCCGGGTGGCGGACCGTCAGCCGATCCCCCCGGCGGGCGACGATCTCCGCCCCGGCGGGTCGACAGACCTCCATGTTGGCGAGCGTCGTCTCCACATGGCCGGTCACCGCTCCGACCCCCACGTAGGCCACGTGGAACAGATGGTGGGGGATCGCCCCCTCGGGCAGCCGCTCGATGAGACGGCGCACGATCGACCGGGGGAGCCCCCGGCCCCCCAGCGCCTCGAGGAGCGCGACGAACGCCGACCTCGGCACGGAGTCGAGGAGGGCGTTGCCGAGCCAATAGGCCTCCACGACCTCGCGGTCGAACGGGTCCCGGTTGTGAACCCGCGCGATCGCCTCGAGGTAGGGCATCAACGCCTCGAACCGGGAAAGGGCACGGCGCGCGGGCTCGGCCGGTCCGGTCGCGGTGATGACCCCGTAGAGGCTCGGCTCGGCGTCCGACGGACCGCAGTACGCGAGCCGGTTCGTCGCCAGGCTGAACCGGGCCCCGAGGGCAACGCCGTTCATCCTAGGTCACCGCCGCGGGCGTTCCGACCAGCCGTCGTTTCACCGCACGCGCCGTCGCCCGGAGGGCGGCCGCGCCGAGAGCCATCGCGACCCCCGCCGTCACGATCGCCGCCCCGACGGCCGGGGGAAGGGCGAGCGGCCCGCCCCGCAGCGCGAAGGTCAGGGCGAAGGTGATCGGAAAGCCCAGGACGAGCGCGGAGGCCGCGACCCCGAGGTCCACCCGCTTGAGCCCGGCATACCAGCTCGCGACGAACGCGAGGAGAAGCACGGCGCTCAACCCGATCCAGGCCCAGTCCGTGGGGCCGAACTCGGCGACCCGGCCGAGCTGAGCGGTCGCCCCGAGGTAGCCGACGAGGACGAGCGCCCCGATGCCCATCCGCCCGAGCGCGACCGTCCCCGTGGGAAGGTCGGCGAGGGCGCGCTTCGAGATCATGTACTCGACCGCCCAGAGCCCGGTCGCGGCCATCACGAACGCCGTTCCGTCGACCAGGACCGGCGAGGTCAGGCCGAGCAGCAGGACGTTGCCCAACAGCAGCAGGCCCGCCGCCGCGACGATCCTCAGGTGAAGACGCTCGCGCAGGACCACGACGCCGAGCACGGTCGCGAAGAGGAAGAGGGTACGGTAGCCGAACGACGCCGTCGCCGCCCCCCCGGCCGCGGCGGCCAAGGCCAGGCCGTGAAAGAAGAGGAGGAACGGGACTCCCCCGCCGATGACGCCGATCGCGACCAGCCGACCCCAGTCGCGCCGGGAGAGGGGGGCGGACGCCGCCGGCCTCAGCAGGAGCACGAACGGGACCAGCGCGAGGGCGACGAGCACGTTCCGTACCGTGACGAACACGTCCGTTCCCGTTCCGAGGGGGGCGTAGGAGTTGACGAACGTCGACACGCCGCTCACGACGGCCGTGAGAAGGACCAGGAGGGTCCCCGCGCCCGCGACCGACGCCCCGCCCGACCGGCCCGACATCGCCGTCACCCCCCGCGACGCCTCGGACGGAGATGGGCCCCTTCGTCCTTCGACCACGCCGGGGCGGACATCACCCTCCGGAGGGCTCGTCGGCGGTCGCCGCGGCGGGACGGGTCAGCACGTCGATCTGACGGGCGTACTCGAGGGCTTGCCGCGCCTCCGCTTCGCTCACCCGCTCGGTCGCGAAGCCGGCGTACACGACGACATACTCGCCCACCCGGGCATCGGGCAGGTACAGGAGCGAGGCCCGACGCCGGTCGACGCCGTAGTCGATCTCGGCGAACGGCCCGTCCGGTCCGGAGGGAGCGACGGCGACGATCCGTCCCGGGATCGCGAGGCACATCGTCCCGTGTCCTCCGAGCCCCGGTGATCCGGGGGTCGGCGGGGGCAGTCCGCGCCGGCGTATCAATCCGGCGGAGGGGCGCCGTCGTCCCCGACCAGGTCGAGCAGGACCACGGTCTGCGCCCGGGGGTCCTCGAGATCCGTGGACCGGGTGATCTCGAGCGCCGCCCCGCTCCCCCGCGTCCCTCGGGCGATCTCGGCCCACCGGGACCGCGCGGCGTCGTCCTCGAGATGGGAGAGGGCACCGACCCACAGCCGGACGCGGACGACGCGCACGAGGCCGTGCTCCCGGGCCACCGCGTCGACGCGGGCACAGAGCTCGCGCAGCAGGGCCTCCTCATGCACGGGGACCGGCCCCCCCGATCGCGGCGGCACCGCCGCTCGCGTCGATCTCGGCCCGCACCCGGGCGACGAGCCGCGGGATGGCGCGGGCCACGGCCAACGAGAGCCCGTCGCCGAGGGCCACCGGGCCGGCCTCGATCCCGTGGACGATCAGCGCACCCGGGAGACGGTCGAGCGCCCGCCCGAGGGCGATCGCCTCGCCGAGCGACAGGCCGTGGGTCGAGGTCGTCCCCACCGCCCGGTACGGCGGCGGTTCGGTCCCCTCGAACCGGTAGAGCGTCCCCGGAGCGGCGCCCGAGCGCACCGCGTCCACGACCCAGACGCGCGGCGCGCGGCCGAACAGCTCGAGGAGGCGGGTGGGCTCGCCGTCCGAGAGGACGCACGGGACGGCCCCGAGCTCGCCGAGGCGCCGGACGGCCTCGAGGCCCGCCGCGTCGTCCCCCCGTCCGTCCCGACCGATGCCGATCACCAGCCGGTCCCCGGCCGGAGCCGGCGCCCCGGACGTCTCAGCGGCGTTCGACATCGAGCCGGAGGAAGTGGGTCGCACAGGAGATGCACGGGTCGTGGTGGCGGATCGCGCGCTCGCAGGCCTCGGTGAGGCGGGCGTCGTCGAGCGAGAGCGAGCGTTCGACCAGGTGACGGAGGTCGTCCTCGATCCGCTTCTGGTTCTGGGAGGTCGGGGCGACGATCTTCGCCTCCTCGATGAGCCCTCCGGGCCCGATCCGGTACCGGTGGTAGAGCATCCCCCGGGGGGCTTCCGTGATCGCGGCGCCGACCCCTCCTTTCCAGTCCGCGGGCGGGGGCACGAACGGCGCCTCGGGCGGCCGGTAGCCGTCGATGAGGCGGAGCGCCTCCTCGCACGCGAGGAGGACCTCGACGGCCCGCACGATGATCGCGCGGGCGGGGTTGCGCACGACCGGCTCGAGCCCGACCTCGTCGGCGAGCCGGCGCGCGCGGGGCGTGAGGCGGTCGTGGTTGAGCGCGTAGCGGGCGAGCGGGCCGACGAGGTACGAGCCGGCGCCCCGTCGGACCGAGTGGAGCGCGTTGGAGTGCGGGACCTGGACCTCCTCGAACACCGACTCGTACTCGTCGACCGGAAGGCGGAGCCCGCTGCTCGAGACGATCTCGCCCTCGTTCATCGGGTACTCCGTGGGGTGGCGCAGGCTGACGAACTCGTAGTCCTCCTCCCCGGGCGGGAAGCCGAGCGAGGCCGCGAACCGGACGGTCTCCTCCGCGAGCTCGACCGCCCGGACGAGCTCGGGCCGGAACGCGGCGAGCTCGCGCGCGCTCGGGCAGCGGTAGAACCCGCCGACCCGGGGGTTGATCGGGTGGATCTCGCGGCCCCCGAGGAGCGCCATCAGGCGGTTGCCCACCTGCTTGAGCGCCAGCCCCCGGCGGACGGCCTCGGGGTGGGTGCGCGCGAGCCGGACCGCGTCCGGCACCCCGAGGAAGTCCGGG
Organism: Thermoplasmata archaeon; assembly: GCA_021812305.1. Classification (GTDB taxonomy): domain Archaea; phylum Thermoplasmatota; class Thermoplasmata; order Lutacidiplasmatales; family UBA184; genus Lutacidiplasma. Next base: position 6,436 of record JAKAOB010000063.1, on the reverse strand, counting down.
GCGTGGAGGAGGTAGATGTGGAGGACGTGGCTCTCGATCCACTCCCCGCAGTAGAGCAGACGGCGCAGATCCCGCAGGGGGCCGTCGACGTGCAGCCCCATCGCGCGCTCCATCGCGTGGCAGGAGCTCATCTGGTAGGCGACGGGGCAGATGCCGCAGATCCGGGCCGTCACGTCGGGCGCCTCGGTGTACGACCGGCCGCGCAGGAACGCCTCGAAGAAGCGGGGCGGCTCGAAGAGGGACAGCTCGACCGCCCCGACCCGGCCGTCCTCGATCCGCACCTTGAGCGCGCCCTCGCCCTCGACCCGGGCGACGTAGTCGACGGCGATCGTCCGTTCGGTCACGGCCGCCCCCGCGCCTCGGCGTCGGCGGCGGCCCGGAAGGCCGGCGCGGCGGCGTTGAACGTCCGGTAGAACCGCTGGATCTCCCCCGGCGAGAGGCCCAGGGCGGCGAGCGTGGGCGAGAGCGAGGCCGCGTTCGGCGTGTCCTGCGGGCCGAAGCACCCGTAGCAGCCGCGGTGGAACGCGGGACATATCGCCCCGCATCCGGCCTGCGTCACCGGCCCCAGGCACGGCGTACCGCGGGCGACGAGGACGCAGACGTTGCCGCGGCGCTTGCACTCGATGCAGACGCTCTCCCCGGGGATGTTGGGCGCCCGGTCGGTGAGGATCGCCGAGATCGTCTCGAGCAGCTGTGCCTTCGAGATCGGGCAGCCGCGCAGCTCGAGGTCGACGGCCACGTGCTCCCGGATCGGGGTCGAGGTCGTCAGCGTGGAGATGTACTCGGGACGGGCGTAGACGATCCGGCGGAACTCCTCGACGTCGGCGAAGTTGCGGAGCGCCTGGATCCCGCCGGCCGTCGCGCACGCCCCGATCGTCACGAGCAGGCGGGACCGGGCGCGGACCTCACGGATCCGCCGGGCATCCTCGGCGGTCGTGATCGATCCCTCGACCAGGGAGACATCGTACGGACCCTCGGCCACGGCGCTCGACGCTTCTCTAAAGTTGGCGATCTCCACCCGGTCCGCGATCGCGAGGAGCTCGTCCTCGAGGTCGAGGACGCTCAGCTGGCACCCGTCGCACGAAGCGAACTTCCACACCGCGAGCCGGGGACGGTGCGCGGCGGCCATCCTAGACCTCCCGGACGGCCAGGAGGCGCCGGAGGTCGCGGTAGGCGAAGACCGGGCCGTCCCGGCAGACGAAGACGGGACCGAACTGGCAGTGGCCGCATTGCGCGATCGCGCACTTCATGTTCCGCTCGAGGGAGAGCCAGATCGCCTCCTCGGGGATCCCGCGGTCCACGAGATCCCGCGCCGTGGTCCGCATCATGATCTCGGGCCCGCACAGGTACGCCACGGTCCGGGCCATGTCGAGACGGACGTCGGCCAGACGGGCCGTGACGAGGCCGACGTCGCCGTACCAGTCCCGACCGGCCGCATCGACCGTCACCTGCATCCGCAGGTCCGTGCGCTGGCGCCAGGACTGGATCTCCGGGTAGTAGAGCAGGTCCTTCGGGGACCGCGCGCCGTAGATGACCTCGACGCGGCCGAAGCGTTCGCGGTGGGCCAACAGTTCCTGGAGGAGGGGACGCAGGGGGGCGAGCCCGAGCCCTCCCCCGACGACGAGGACGTCCCGTCCCTCGGCGGGCTCGGTCGGCCACGGGCGACCGTACGGCCCCCGCACCCCGAGCACCTGGCCGGGAACGACGCCCGCGAGCGCGTGGGTGACCTTCCCCACCGACCGCACCGTATGGACGAGCGGGGCGGGGAAGCGGCCCCCATCGCTGATCGACACGGCCACCTCCCCGACGCCGAAGGCGTAGACCATGTTGAACTGCCCCGGTCGGTGCGCGTCGATCGGGGCGCCCCCCGCCGGCGCGAGCGTGATCGTCACGGTGTCGGCGGTCTCCGACACGCGAGAGAGCACCCGGTACGGCGTGGGCGCGTACGGATGGCGGGCCCCGCCGACGGGGGCGACCGCCGCCGGACTAGACCCCATGGACGTCCAAGAGCTGGATCCGCGTGTTCTCGAGCCGGTGGGCGACCACGGGCAGCAGGCGCAGGAGGAACTGGTAGCCCGCCTCGGGGAGCTCGGTGAAGGTGCGCCGGAGCACCCCGGCGTCGAGCCGAACGACCCGAACGTGCTTGAGCGCACGGGCGTCGACCTGCCAGCGGTAGGGCGGCGTGAGCCACGACCAGCCGAGGATCTCGCCGGGGCCGACGGTCTGGATCGTGAGGCGGCCGCGGTCCGGGGCCGAGACCTCGAGGGCGATCTTTCCGTGGAAGACGAGGTAGCAGCCGTCGGCGGTCTCCCCGTCCCGCAGGAGGAACTCCCCGGGGTCGAAGTCGCGCTCGACGGCCTGCTCGGAGAGGCTCTCGATCAGCGAGGGGTCGAGCCCCCGAAGGAACGGGTGGTCGGCGATGCGGAGCGCGCTCTCGTGGCGGTGCAGGGGTTCCGTCATGGGGTCCCTCGGGGGGCCGTCGCGGTCGGGGCCGGCGTTCGGATCGCCGCCACCTCCTCGGTGAGGTCGATCCCCACCGGGCACCAGGTGATGCAGCGGCCGCAGCCGACGCAGCCGGAGGTCCCGAACTGGTCGTGCCAGGTCGACAGCTTGTGGGTCAGCCATTGGCGGTAGCGGCTCTGCGTGCTCTGGCGCACGCTGCCGCCGTGGAGCTGGGAGAACTGCGAGTTGAAGCACGAGTCCCACCGGCGCCACCGCTCGACCTGCTCGGCGTCGAGGGAGGGCACCTCCTCCGTGGTGCTGCAAAAGCACGTCGGGCAGACCATCGTGCAGTTCGTGCAGGCGAGGCATCGGCGGGCGACCACCTCCCACCGGGGGTGCTCCGGACGGCTGGGCAGCAGCTCGCGGATCCCGGTCGTGTCCATCGACCGGCCCATGGACGCCGCGGTGCGGGCGACGATCGCTTCGGCGGCCGGTCCGTCCTCGTCGCCGGCCGGCACGGTCGGAACGCGGTCGAGGACGCGGCCGCCGGCCTCGGAGCCGACGACCGCGAGAAAGCGGTGACCGCCCGGTCCAAGTATCTCGGTGAGCGAGAGGTCGAATCCCCCGGTTACGCCCGGTCCGGTGTTCATCGAGGTACAGAAGCAGGTCGCACCGGCCTGGCCGCACTGGACGGCGACCACGAACAGGCGCCCGCGCCGCGCGTAATAGCCCGGATCGCGGTGAGCCCCGTCAAAGACCCGGTCCGTGACCGCGATCGCGGCGATCTCGCAGGCCCGGGCGCCGAGGATCGCCACCGGCCGCTCGTCCGGGGGTTCGGGGGCGACCTCGAACCCCTCTCCCGTCCGACGGGCCGTCCAGAGGCGTTCGCGGGCCGGGAAGAGCTGCCGTTTCCAGCTGGAAGGGCCCACGGTGTAGCCGAAGAGGGCCCCGTCGTTCCGCCGCTCGAGGCGGTACGTCCCGGGCCCCTGACGGTCGGTCCACCCGATGGGGAGGTCGGCCTCGGTCGTGATCTCGTCGTAGACGATCGCCGCATCGCGCAGGGTGGGTCCAAGAACGCGGTAGCCTTCCGAACGAAGCGCCGCGAGGAGGGCGGGGAAGGAGCCCCGGTCGATCCGACGGCGATCCCCCACCGAGGCCACGCCGGTTCACTCCCTGTGCGGCCGGGGCGCCTCCGACCGGCGGCGCAGTATCGACCCGCCATAGAATAGGCTTCGGTCCATTCCACGACACCCAAACCCACCGCGGGGTGGGACCGGCCCATCCGCCCCCCACGGACCGCTCCCCACCGCAACGGTCGACGGCCGAGGGCGGGGCGTCCGCTTCGACCGGGGCGAGCGGAATCACCGGCCCATCGTTCCCCGCGGTGCACGTTATCCGCCCCCCTTCCGTGCGGCTCGCGACGGCCGAGACAGATTCGAGATGCATCTGGTGCTGGGCGCCACGGGAGGGATCGGGCGCGGGGTCGTCTCGAGACTCACCGACCGGGGCGAAAAGGTCCGAGTACTCGTCCGGGATCCTGACAAGTTTCGACGAGCGATTCCCGAGCCCAGGGGGATCGAGGTGGTGCAGGGGGATGCCCTCGTCGACGCCAATGTTCGGGACGCGGCGGAGGACGCCGCGACGATCTTCCACTGTGTCAACGTCCCCTATTCCGAGTGGGGGGCCCGGGTACTTCCCATGCTGGAGAGCACGATTCGTGCGGCCCGAGCGGCCCGTGCGAGGATCGTGCTGCCCGGCAACGTCTACGTCTTTGGTCATGCCCAGACCGCGCTCGTGGCGGAGGACCATCCGCGGAACGCCCACACCAAGAAGGGCCGGATCCGGGTCGAGATGGAGCGACGCCTCGATGCGGCGTGGCGCGAGCAGGGCGTCCCCTACACGATCGTGCGGTTTCCGGACTTCTACGGGCCCGGGGTTGAGAACGCGCTCTACGGACCGATCTTCGCCAACGCGCTCCGAGGCAAGCCCTTACCCTGGTACGGCAAACTGGACATCCCCTTCGAGTTCTCCTACATTGAGGACGCCGCCGAAGCGTTGGTACTTGCCGGACTCGACCCGGCCTCGGCAGGGGAGACCTACCATCTACCGGGGGTCGGGATCACCACGCCGCGAACGTGGCTGACCACGGTCTCCGAGATCGCGGGACAGAAGGCGCGGGTTCGCGCGATCCCACGGTGGCTGATCGCAGTGTACAGCCCCTTCAACTCCGAGGCGCGAGAGTTCCTCGAAATGCAGTACCTGCGTCGCGAGCGCCTGATCCTCGACGGGGCGAAGTTTCGTGCGAAGTTCGGCTCGCTGGTCGCGTCCCCCTACGACGTCGGGATCCGGAAGACACTGGATTGGTTCCGTGCCCGGGATTCGGGTCGCTGAAGGCGCCGCGGGCAGCCAGGCTCACGGACAACACGACCGCGACTCCTGTCGGTCGTTCGGGCTCTTTGCCGCCGTGACCTGACTCCCCCTAGCCCAGAGGTCGTGTGCCCGGGGGGACCCGTAGGATGGTGCGCGATGGGGGGAGATCAATGCGTCGTCGGGGTACCGGCGTGCGTTGCGGGGGGTGCTCCTGTCTCTGAAGCGGACCCGTGACCCATCGCTCGACTCGCTCCCGGTAGAGAGCGCATGCCCGGTCGCGGAGCTCCCCGTTCAATCCCCGGTCGCCTCCGAACCGGGTGGCCCCGCCCAGCGGAGGGTCTGTTCGTCGCTCCACGACCCTTTGAAGAAGTCGGCGTGGAGCACGGTCCGGATCCGTTCGAAACCCAGCCGACGGACCAGGTGCAGCGACCGCATATTTCGCGAATCGACCACCGCGATGACCTCCGAGACGTCATCGCGGGAGCGCAACCAAGCGAGCAGCGGTGCCAACGCTTCGTGGGCGATACCCTGGCCCCAGCACCTCGGAGCCAACAGATAGGCGACCGACGCCTGCTGCTCGTTCCGGTCCACCGTCGCTTGAAGCGAACCGACGACCGCACGTTCGGCCGTCAGTCGGATGGCCCAGTTGAACCAGCGCTCATGAGTTTCGGTCCCAGGACCTCGGGCCCACCTCTGTATCCGAGCGCGCAGGTCCGCTTCGGAGGCCGGGGCGTCCTCAGGCAGGAACTCGTAGATCCGTGGATCGCTGAGGGCCCGGAACAACGCGGGCGCATGGTCCTCTCTCAGGGGCTCGATGCGGGTCCGTCGTGTGGCGAAGCGGGGCGGCGTATCTCGCGGGAACGGCGGCACGGGCGGCCGTACAACGCCGCCGCCGTCATAATGCTCCTCTCGAACGTCCGGCACTCGGGCGGCGCTATCGCGGCCACGGCACTGGGAGTAACGGGCCGCCGACGCTTCGGCTGGGCGTATCGGCGGGCCGGCGCGTGTTCCCGGCGATCGCACGTTGCTCGGGGTCGAGCACGGCCCCAACGGCCCGGTAGTGGACGCGGGCAAAGATGGCGCTGCCCGGTAGCCCTGCCGGAAGCTTCCCGGCGCCGCTCCGAGGGCCCTCCGTTCGGCGTGGGCCCACTCTTCTCCGACCTCCCGACCGATCCGTTCCCCCAACTGGTACTCCGAACCCGGACCATCCGTCGATGGATCGCCATCACAAACCCCAGGGAGTCGGCGAGCAGGTTCCGATGAACCGCCGCGTTCGCGTCGTTGCCCGGTGCGAGCGCTCGCACCGGCTTGACCGCCTCTTCCGCCCGGCCCGCTGTCTCCCGGGCCGTCCGCGGGCCGCACTTCCTCGAGGTCGATTCTCTGTGGAAGGCCCATGCTTCGGACGAACGGAGCCCGATCTTGCCGCTCGGGTCGTGCAGCGGAATCGCGTCCTTCTACCCTCGGACGCTCCCCCCATCGAGGGTGGGGTTCTCAGCTTCCGCGGCTCGGCCCGCTCCGTCGTCCGGGTCACGGGGACCACAAACGGATTCCGCTAGACGTGAGTTTGGCACTTTATAAGCCACCTTCGACGCCCGGGAACTGACCCTTTTCGGCGAGCGAGAAG
>JAKAOB010000002.1 GCA_021812305.1 Thermoplasmata archaeon | reverse complement strand
GGTCGGAGCGGTGCGGAAGTTGACCCGGGCGGATGGAACTCTGGCGCACCTCGTGCAGGTCTTCTCGCTCGCCGAAAAGGGTCAGTTCCCGGGCGTCGAAGGTGGCTTATAAAGTGCCAAACTCACGCCTAGGCGATGCGGTCGGAGGTCTCGAGGGCGTCCACGAGGAACTTCTTGCCCGCCGCCGTGATGACGAAGCGCTGGCGGGCGGCCCGCTGCCGCTGCCAGGAGTAGCCCGATCGGTCCTGGACCCCGACCAGCCCGTTCCTCAGCAGCAGGCCGAGCGCGAGCGAGACCTTGATCGCTCCCTGGCTGACGGCCCAGAAGTCCTGGAGGCGCTGCTCGATCTCCGGCAGTTCGAGCGCCTGCTCCTCGACCTTCCCCTCGTTCTGGGACATCGCCTGGTTGAGCTGCTTCAGGATCGCCACCAGGGTGGCGCGCACCGGGTCCTGCGTGGCCGCCGGGGGGACCATCGTATCGGAAGATTACGCGGGGAAGGGGTATATGGAGCCTCGCGCGGCGGCCGCGGGTCAGCGGATGCGGTCGGACTCCTCGATCTGGCGGACGAGGTACGACTTGCCGAGCGTCGTGATGCGGAACCGTTCGCCGACGAGCCGTCGCCGCTCCCAGGAGTAGGCCGGAGCGTCCTGCTGTCCGACGAGCCCGTTCTCGACGAGGAGGCGGAGGGCGAAGTCGAGCTCGACCTCGCCGGCCAGCGCGGCCCAGAACAGTCGCATGGCCCGTTCGAGCTCGGCGTACTCGAGCCCGGGGACGTCCAGGTCGCGGCCCTCGGCCTGGTTCAGGCGGCGGAGGACCTCGAGCAGGGTCTCGTGGAGGGCCCATGCCGATGAGGCCGGGCCGAGCGTCGCCACCGGGGACGCCGAGCTCCCCCCGCCCCTTAAGCCCCCCGGGGGGCCCGTCGGCTGGGGGGGAGGACGGCGGTCGACGCCCTGCGTCGTCCGTGGGTACGTTTTAACTCGTACGCGGGTCAAGGGGATTTGATGCGGTGCACCTGCCGCGCCCCCGCTCGGTGCCCGGTCTGCAATACCCCGGTCCGGGTCGGGCTCACGAACCTCGAGAGCTCGAGCGGGGCGGCGGTCCTCGTCGACCGGTTCGCGCGCCGGGACTCCTCGTCGAGCCGGGAGGGGCTGCGGCGCATCATCCAGGGATGGGCGAGCTGTCCCGGGTGCGGGCACACCATCTACCACAATCACAGCCGCTCGTGCGTCGCGGAGGCCCTCTCCTCGGCGGGGGTCCCCCTGCAGGAGCGCGAGGCCCTCCTCTCCAAGATCACCTTCCCGGAGGCGTAGGCGAAGGGCCGTGGCGGACGAGGAGTTCGTCGTCACTCCCTACGAGGTCCGGGGCCCCGTCGACCACGACCGCCTCCGGGAGAAGTTCGGGGCCGAGCGCCTGACCCCGGAGATTCTCGAGGGCATCCGGTCGGTCGCGGGGGAGCTCCACCCGCTGCTCCGGCGTGGGATCTACTACTCCCATCGGGACCTCGCCGCCCTGCTGGCCGACCATGCGCGGGGCCGGCGCTTCTTCCTCTACTCCGGCCGGGGGCCCTCCGGGCCCCTCCACACCGCCCACCTCGTGCCGTTCGACCTGTGCCGCTGGGTGCAGGAGAAGTTCGACGTGCCCATGTACATCCAGATCACCGACGACGAGAAGTTCTGGTTCCGCCCGCACCTCACGCGGTCCGAGACCGCCCGGTGGGGCTGGGAGAACCTCCTCGATCTCCTGGCCGTCGGGTTCGACCCGAAGCGGACGCACGTCTTCTTCGACACCCGCTCGATCGCGGCCCTCTACCCGCTCGCCGTCGACGTGGCGAAGAAGGTCCCGTACTCCACCGTCCGCGCCGTCTTCGGCTTTCCCCCCAGCCAGAACGTCGGGCTCGTGTTCTACACGGCGCTCCAGACCGTGCCGTGCTTCTACCCGTCGTGGGTCGCGAAGCGCGCCGTTCCCTGCCTCATCCCCTGCGGGATCGATCAGGATCCGCACTTCCGTGTCACGCGGGACATCGCCGAGGGGCTCGGCTACCCGAAGCCGGCCCTGCTCCTGTCGCAGATGCTCCCCGGCCTCCTCGGAGGGCGCGTGATGTCCACGACCGGCGACGGGAGGGACAACGCGCTCTTCCTCAACGATCCGCCGAAGGAGATCGACCGCAAGATCCGGAAGGCCTTCACCGGCGGGCGCGCGAGCGTCGAGGAGCAGCGCCGCCTCGGGGCGACGCCCGAGATCTGCTCGGTGTGGGCAGCGTGGCGGTCGAAGTTCGCCCCGGACGAGGCGGAGTTCACGCGGATCACCGAGGGCTGCCGCCAGGGCACGCTGCTCTGCGGCGAGTGCAAGGGGATGCTGATCGAACGGGTCCAGGGGTTCCTCGAGGAGCACCGGGCCCGGCGGGAGAAGGTCCGCGACTATGCCGCGTCGCTCATCATCGACCGGCCGCCGGAGGGTGCCGAGGCGCCGTTCCCCCCGACCGGGGGCGCGCCCGCGTCCTCCGCGGGGCCGGACGGCGACTGACGGCGCGGTCCGGGCGCCCGGCGCCTCCAGGACGGGATGGCCGAACCTGGCGGGGCCCCACTCCCGGAGCCCGCGGAGGGGGGGATCCGGCGGGGCCCGCGGCGCGGTCGTGCGGACCGGCGGGGCGGAGCCTCGGGTCCCGATCCACCCCGGGGGGCGTCGCCCCCGCGGCCCGCGGGCCGCTCAGGCGATCTCGGGACGGTCGTCGGGTCCGCCCGGTGGGCGATACACCCTCGGGGCGGGGCCCTCGGCGTCCTCCTCCTCGGGCTCGTCCTCGACCGGCTGGCCGCTCACCGCCGTCAGCAGACGCAGCATCGGCGAGAACAGCGAGCGGCGCGCGCGTTCCGGGTCGAGGCTGAGCGCGCGGTCGTAGGCGGCCATCGCCTCCTCTTCCTCCCCGAGGCTCAGGAGCGAGAGGGCCAGGTCGATCCAGCTCTGCGCCTCCCGCATGCCCTCCTTTTCGCCGACCTCGGTGAGGTGCGGATCGGCGCGCAGGGGGACCGGCTCCTCGAGCGGCGCGGTCGAGGTCTCGCGGGAGAGCACGAGCGCCCGTTCGAACGCCGCCGAGGCGGCGTCCTCGTCCCCGCTCTCCGCGAGCGCGACGCCGAGGCGGTGCCAGGCGACGAGGTCGCCGGGGAGGAGCGCGACGGCGTGGCGGTAGGCCGAAACGGCCTCCGGCCATTCGCTGCGCAGCGACCGGGCGACGCCGAGGTGGAACCAGGCCTCGCCGTTCTGCGGGCCGAGCGAGATCGCCCGCGAGAGGGTCGCTTCGGACTCCGCGGCGCGTCCGAGGTGCGCGAGCGAGACGCCGAGGTACGTCAGCGCCCGGGCGTTGTTCGGGTCGTCCATCAGGACGTCCTGGAAGGCCCGGACGGCCCGATCGTACTCCCCCTTGAGGAAGTAATGAACGCCCAGGTCGAAGCGCTGGCTCACGGTGCCCCCGGTCGCGCAAGTCGGGCCCGGGAAAAAAGCCTGCCGAGTCCCCGGAGCGATGGTCCCGCCCTCGGGGCGCACCGGTGAGCGACGCCGGCTCACGCCGGGACAGTCTTTAAATACAGCGGCCGAATCCTCACGTTCAGTAGAACCCGAAAGCCCGACCCTGTTCGAGCGCCCCGTCAGACCTTACTTCTGACCCGAGATGCTTGGATTGGGCTCGGGCCCTAGGGTTCGGACCCACGCGAAACGCGAAGAGGAACCGACATGGAGAAACCCCTGACGAAAGTGCGCGACCTGACCCCGAGCTCGAAGCAAGTGAACGTCCACGCGAAGGTACTGAACGTGGGCGAGGCGAAGGAGGTCATGGGCAAGTACGGCGACCCCCGCAAGGTGGCCGAGGCGGTCATCGGCGACGACACCGCCACGATCACGCTGTCGCTGTGGAACGAGCAGATCGGGTCGATCGCGAAGGACGACATCATCCTGGTCGACAACGGCTACGTCTCCCTCGTCCGGGGCCACATGCGCCTCAACGTCGGCCGCTACGGCAACCTCACGAAGTCGACAGACCCGATCGGCGAGGTCAACCAGACCCTCGACATGAGCCAGCAGGAGTTCGAGTCCGAGCGCCGCTCCTTCGGGGGCGGTGGCGGCTACCGCGACCGGCCCGGTGGCGGCGGCGGCGGTGGCTACGGTGGCGGGCGCGGGTACGGCGGGGGCGGTGGCGGCGGTGGCCGCGAGCGCTCCGAGTCGTACAAGCGCTACTGAGCCGCCCGGCGACCCGACCGGAACGGGGCGGGCTTCGGCCCGCCCCTACCCTTTCCCTCTCGGCGTCATTCGTTAAATAGAGCCCCCACCCTTTCCGCCGACCGTTCCATGCCCGAAGAACAGCGGCGCGAGCTCAGTCTCTACGTCCAGAGCCGGAAGGCCGTGACGAGCTTCTACCGGCCCCCGAGCCCCACGGGGGCGGCCTCGCACCCGGAGGAGGGCGGGGTCACGGAGTACCGCCAGCCGCCCCACATGGACTCCGAGGCGTCCCGGGCGACGGAGGAGACGTACTTCCTTTCGGACGACCAGGCCCGGTGCGTGGCCCTCACCGAGGAGCTGGCCGCGAAGCGCGGCTACGCGATCAAGGTCGTCGACGTCGCGAGGGTCGGCCGCTTCGAGCGGCTCGTCACGGAGCGCCTGCGCGGCGTCCAGACCTTCCCGGTCCTCATCGGGCCGGGCGACGCGCGGCTCGAGGGATGCGAGCGGTTCACGGAGGAGCACCTCTGCGAGATGATGCCGGCCGAGCTGCAGGCGCAGCGGGCGTACACCTACCTCAAGGTCCGCGGCGGGGACCTCGAGCGCATCCGCGAGACCCTCCTGGGCCTGGCCGAGGTCCGCGAGATGCACTTCTTGACCGGGGACTGGGACGTCTTCATCGTGCTCGAGTTCGAGATCGCCCGGGGCCGCAAGCGCGCGGTCCTGGACTTCGTCACGGAGCGGATCCGCGCGATCCCCGAGGTGCTCGACACGAGCACCGTCGTCCCCGAGTACACGGTGACGAAGTTCCCGTTCTAGCGCGACGCCGACCGCCGCGCCCGGCGACGGGCCGGGGCCAGACGCGGGACCGGCACGCTGAGCGGCGCCCGCGGCACCGCGGGAGCGCCCGCTTCCGGCGAGCCGTAGAGCGGCTCGACGGTGACGGGATGCTCGTCGAGCCACGCGAGCCCCTCGATGTAGGCGGTGAACGGCTCGAGGCTCGTGAAGAGCGGGATCCCGAGCTCGATCGCCCGGCGTCGAAGGACGTACTCGTCCTCGAGCATCCGCTCGAGCTTCTCCTGGGTGAGCGAGGAGGGGATGTTGAGCATCAGGTCGATCCCGCCCCGGTCGACCTCCTCGAGGACGTTCGGGTGCCGGTCCGGTTCACTGACCTTGTGCAGGACCTTCACGCCGCGGAAGCCGCGCGCCGAAAGGAACGCGGCGGTGTCCTCCGTCGCCGCGAGGCGGAAGCCGATCCGGCTGAGCTCGCGGGCGGGCGCTTCGATCGCCTCCTTGTTCTGCGGTCCCCCGACCGAGAGGAACGCGGTCCCGCCCTTCGGGACGAGGCGCACGCCGGTCGCGACCAGCGCCTTGACCAGGGCGTCGGCGAACGTGGGCCCGAAGCAGGCGACCTCACCGGTCGACTGCATCTCGACCCCGAGGAGCGGGTCGGAGCCGGTGAGCTGGAGGAAGGAGAACTGGGGGACCTTGACGCCCCAGCGGCCGGGAGGCAGCGGCGCGATCCCCGTCCGCGAGACCGGACGGCCCAGGATGGCGCGGGCGGCCTCGGTGAGCAGCGGCGCGCCGGTCGCCTTCTGGAGGAACGGGAGCGAGCGGCTCGCCCGCAGGTTGAGCTCGATGATCTGGAAGGCGCCGTCCTTGACCAGGAACTGGACGTTGAACGGACCGCGGATCGCGAGGGCGCGCGCCATCCGACCGGCGGCCTCGACGAGCTCCGCCTGGACCTGAACGGAGGTGTGCCGGGGCGGCAGGCAGAAGATCGCGTCGCCGGAGTGGACCCCGGCCCGCTCGACGTGCTCGAGGATCCCCGCGACGAGGACCCCCTGGCTGTCGGAGATCGCGTCGAGCTCGACCTCGCTCGCCCCCTCGATGAACTTGGTGAGGACGACCGGGTGCTCCGGGGAGAGCGCCGCCGCCTCCGACAGGAACCGGGCGAGGTCGTGGCGCCCGTGGATGACGCGCATCGCGGCGCCGGACAGTACGTAGGACGGCCGGACGAGCACCGGGTAGCCGACGTCGTCGGCGAACGCGGCCGCCGCGTCGACCGTCGTGAACGCCCGCCAGGCCGGCTGCGGGATCTTCAGCCGCTCCATGAGGTGGCCGAAGCGGGCGCGGTCCTCGGCGGCGTCGATCGACTCGGCCGCGGTGCCCAGGACGGGGATGCCGCAGGCGTGGAGCAGCGGGGTCAGGTTCTGCGCGAGCTGGCTCCCGACGCAGGTGACGACCCCGCGGAACTTCTCGAACTCGAAGAGGTCCCGCACGCGCTCGAGGGTGATCTCCTCGAAGTAGAGGCGGTCGGAGCGGTCGTAGTCCGTCGAGACGGTCTCGGGGTTGGAGTTGAGCAGGGCCACGCACGGGATCCCCTCCGCCTTGAGCCCGCTCACCAGGTTCATCGTCGACCAGTCGAACTCGACGCTCGAGCCGATGCGGTAGGGACCCGCGCCCAGGACGAGCACGCTACCGGGCGGCGTGGGGACGACGTCGTCGGCGTCCGATCGGTAGGTCATGTAGAGGTAGTTCGTCGGGGACGGCCACTCGCCGGCGAGGGTGTCGATCATCCTCAGGTGGGGCCGGATCCCCGCGGCGAGGCGGCGGGACCGGACCTCCTCCTCGTCGAGCCGGGTGGCGCGGGCGATCGCGCGGTCCGACAGTCCGAGCTCCTTGGCCCGCCGGAGGATCGGCTCGGGCAGCTCCCGTCCCGCCCCGGCCTGGAGGGCGCGGTGGGTCTCCTCGACCTCAGAGAGCGCCTGCAGGAACCAGCGGTCGATGTACGTCAGCTTCTGCAGCTCGTCGAGGGACGCCCCGGCCCGGATCGCCTCGAGGACCCGGTAGAGGACCGTCGGCTCCGGCTCGGAGAGCTCCGGGAGGAGCTCGGCGAGCGGTCGGCACTCCGGCGGGGGAACGAGCTCCGCCCGCGGGTCGCCCATGCGCACGGCCTTGAGCAGCGCCTCCGGGAACGACGCGCCGATCCCCATGACCTCGCCGACCGACTTCATCGACGGCCCGAGCTTGCGGTTGGCCCGGGCGAACTTGTCGAGGTCCCAGCGGGGGAGCTTGACCACGACGTAGTCGAGCGCCGGCTCGAAGCAGGCGCTCGTCACGCCGGTGACCCGGTTCTTGAGCTCGGGCAGGGTCTTGCCGAGGGCGAGCTTGGCCGCGACGTAGGCGAGGGGGTAGCCCGTCGCCTTGCTCGCGAGCGCGCTCGAGCGGGAGAGCCGGGCGTTGATCTCGATCGCGTAGTACTCGTCGCTGTTCGGGTCGAGGCAGAACTGGATGTTGCACTCGCCGACGATCCCGCAGACCTCGACGGCCCGCAGCGCGGCCTGGCGGAGCATCTGGTACTCGTGGTCGGTGAGCGTCTGGCTCGGGGCGATGACGATGTTGTCGCCCGTGTGCACGCGCATCGACAGCACGTTCTCCATGTTGCAGACCGTGAGCGCGTTGCCCGCCCGATCGCGGACCACCTCGTACTCGAGCTGCTTGAACTCCCCGACGTAGCGCTCGAGGAGGATCTGACCGAGCGGGCTCGCCCGGAGCCCGCGCTGCGCGACCTCCCGCAGCTCGTCGGGCGTGCGGGCCATCCCCCCGCCCTTTCCTCCCAGGGTGTAGGCGACCCGGACCATCACGGGATAGTGCAGCGTCTCGGCCGCGGCGAGGGCCTCCTCGATGGAATAGACGGCGCGGCTCGGGAGGGTCGGGACCCCGGCCCGTTCCATCGCCTTGACGAACTTCGCCCGATCCTCGGTCGCCCGGATCCCCGACAGCGGGGTGCCGAGGACCTCGACACCGTAGCGGCGGAACGCCCCGCGGTCGGCCAGCGCGATCCCGCAGTTGAGCGCGGTCTGCCCCCCGAAGCTCAGCAGGACCCCGTCGGGCCGCTCGGCCGCGAGGATCGGCTCGACGAAGTCGGCGGTGAGCGGCTGGAAATAGACGCGCCCGTTCGTCGGGGGGTCGGTCTGCAGGGTCGCGATGTTCGGGTTGACGACCACGACGTAGATCCCCTCCTCCTGCAGCGCCTTGAGGCACTGGCTGCCGGAGTAGTCGAACTCGCCGGCCTCCCCGATCTTGAGCGCCCCGCTCCCGAGCACGAGGATCTTGCGGTAGGTCTTCACGGGGCCTCCTTGCGGACCCGCTCGAGGAAGCGGTCGAAGACGAACCCGGCCTCCTGGGGGCCGGGGTGGCCTTCGGGATGGCCCTGGAGGGCCCAGAGGCGGCCGCGGGCGTCGCGCAGGCCCTCGAGGGTATCGTCGTCCGGGTTGACCGCCCACGGGCGCAGCCCGCTTCCCTTGAGAGAACGCGGCTCGACGGCGTAGCCGTGGTTCTCACTGGCGATCAGTGCCCGGCCGTCGTCGAAGCAGACGGTCTTGTTCTGCCCCCGGTGGCCGTACTTGAGCTTGAAGGTCGTCCCGCCGCGCGCGAGCGCGAGGAGCTGGTGCCCGAGGCAGATCCCGAGCGTCGGGAGCGCCCGGGTCGACGGCCGGCGCAGCTCGGCGATGGTCTCGGTGAGGAGCGCGGGGTCGCCGGGCCCGTTCCCGACCAGGAGGCCGCAAACCCGCCGCCCCTCGAAGCGCTCCGGGACCTCGTGGTCGCTGGGGAGCCGGAGGACCGAGGCGCCCCGCGCAAGGAGCGCCTTGAGGATGCTGGCCTTGACCCCGCAGTCGAGGACCGCGACGAGCGGACCGCCGTTGCTCGCGTACAGGGTCGGCTCCCGAACGGAGACCTCGGGGACGAGCGCCTCGTCGGCGTACTGCGGCGCGCGGCGGAGCCGCGCCCGAAGTTCCTCGTCCGAGGGCCGATCGTCCGCCCGTCCGACGTCGAGGATGCCCCGGACCACCCCGAACGACCGGAGGTGCTCGGTGAGCCGGCGCGTGTCGACCCCCGCGATCCCGGGGACCCCCTCGTCCTTCAGCCAGTTCTCCAGGCGGGTCGCCGAGGCCCAATGGTGCGGCTGGGTCAGGCCGCGAACGACGACGCCGCGGACCTGGACCTCCTCCGACTCGACGAACGCGGGGAGGTGGTGCGCATCGCGCTCGCGCGGCGAGGGAACGCCGTAGTTGCCGAGGAGCGGGTAGGTGAAGGTGAGGATCTGGCCGCGGTAGGACGGGTCGGTCAGCGACTCGGGGTAGCCGACCATCCCCGTGGTGAAGACGACCTCGCCGACGCGGCTTCTCTCGGCGCCGAACCCGACCCCTTCGAACCGGGTCCCGTCCTCGAGGAATAGCGTCCCCCCGAGCGCGGTTCGCGCACGGTCGGACGGCACGGTCGAGGCAACCCAGCGGCTCCGAGGAAGCGCGTGAGCCTTAACATTTGCGTTGGCGAACGGACGAATCTTGCCCGTTCCGTCGCTCCGGCCGCGGGCCCGGTGTCCCGGCCCCGGGGTCCGGTCTCAAATCCCCGTTCGGCTCACCCGGGAGCGATGCCGGGCTTTCCCCGCTTGAGGGAGTCCTACGACCTGGTGGTCGTCGGTGGAGGCCACGCGGGCCTGCAGGCCGGCCTCAAGGCGGGTCTCCTGCACCACTCGGCGGCGGTCCTCGATCGCGGACCGAAGTATTCCCGGTCGTTCTACGCGCCGCGGATGGACAACATCCCCGGGTTCCCGGACGGGATCAGCGGACACGCCCTCCTCGATCACCAGGCGGCCGCGCTGCGCCGGGTCGGCGACCGGGTCGGCTACTTCTCCCCCGCCCTGGTGACCCGGGTCGACCGCACCCCGGAGGGGTACGCGGTCGCATTCGACTGGCTCAAGCAGCCGCGCACGGTCCACGCCCGGGCCGTCGTCCTCGCGATGGGCGTCGTGGACCGGATGCCCGAGGTCGGCGGGAAGATCGACACGATCTTCCCCTGGGCGAACTTCGCGCTGTTCGACTTCTGCCTCTTCTGCGACGCGCACGACATGACCGGGCGCTCGGTCGCGGTCGTAGGGCACGACGCCTACACCGCGCGCCTCGCGCTCGAGCTGCTCCACTGGGAGCCCCGGTCGGTGGAGATCCTCACCCACGGCTGGCCGTTCCTCGGCGGCGTCGAGCCCGGTGAGGCCCTCGCGCTGCGTTCGGCACTGGCCGAGCAGCGGGTCCCGGTGCACGAAGCGGAATTGGCGGAGCTCGGCGGGCTGAGGGAGAAGGAGTTCCGGGTCCGCTTCGCTGACGGGGCCGAGCGCACCTACGACCGCGGCTTCTCGGGACTGGGTTGGTACTCGATGCACTCGGAGATCCCGCGCTCTTTGGGCTGCCGCTTCGACGGGGACGGGTACGTGGTCACCGACGAGGACTGCCGGGCGCTGGCGGCCGATACCGGCGAGCCGATCCCGGGCCTGTACTGCGTCGGGGATCTCCGCAACGGCTGGAACTCGATCCCGGAGGCCTGGGCCACCGCCGAGCGGGCGGTCATCCACGCCTACGCGAGCTACCTGTAGTCGGACGACCGCGCCGCCGGCGCGGCGTTCGGGGTGATGCGACGCCGCCGGGGGGCCGGAGCGTCCTCGGTGCGGCCCGCCGACCGCGCGGGCGAAGCGGAGGCCGCGGAGGGGCCCTCGCGGGAAGGCACCGGCGCGAGGGCGGCGCGCGCCGCCCGGTCGAGGCCGATCTCCGCGATGTCCTGGGCGTACGCGACGGTCCGGTCGAGGGACTCCAGCACCAGGCCGAGGCCGGCGGCCGCGGCGGGGGTGAGGTCCGCCGGTCGGGCACGGGCGAGCAGACCCTCCCTCAGCGTCTCCTGGGTCTGGTGCAGGGCCTCGGTCGTGTCGATGACCTCGTTCGCCCGGGCGGAATCCGGATGCTCGGCGACCTCGACCGCCGCCTCGAGGGCACGGAGGATCTGCCCATGGAGGTCCCGGAGCGCCGACGTGAGCCGAGGGGGCAGGCGGGCCCCGCCGAGGCGAGCGTGCACATCCGCGATCTTGACCGCGTGGTCCGCGATCCGTTCGAGATATCGCGTGAGGAGCAGGGCGTGAAGGGGATGGCCCTCGGCGGTCTGGGGGTATTCGCCGAGCGTCTCGGGGGCCAGGCGAAGGGCGAGGACGCGCTCGACGAGCCAAGCGTAGCGATCGACCTCGTCGTCCCGCAGGCCGAGCGAGACGGCCTCCGTCGGTTCCGACTCGCCCCACGCGGCGCCCGCCTGGCGCTGGAGGTCCAAGACCACCTGGAACATCCGGTGAAGCACGGGTCCCAGGGCGAGGTCGCCCCCGCGCGAGACGTCCCGCAGGACCAGCCGCTCCGCGTCCTCGGAGACGATCTCGATCTGCAACGTGCGGCGCGCGAACGTCCGGACGATCTGCCGGGTCTCCGGCCGCAGTCCGCCCGGCTCGAGGATCTCGAACTCGTGAGCCCCGGAGATGTACGACCCCACGAGGTCTCGGAAGAGATGCTCGGGGGACGCGGTACGGTCGACGGCCACCACCGCCCCGAGCCCTCCCGGATGCGGCGGTTCCGCCCGCAGGAGGATCGAGTCGTCGGCCAGGGCCCGCAGCTTGATCGGACTTCCGACCCCGAGCCGGTGCCGGGCTACCCAGGGTTTGGGAAGCGAGACGCCGATCGTCACCGCGCCCATCCGCTGAAGCCGCCTGAACGGCTCTTCCTCGATCTCGGTCCGGCCCTTCGGTGGGAACCGGCTCACGGCGCCGTCCCGGGTTCCTTCCTTTCCCATCATGGCGTGTCCAAGGTCAGGTTGAAATATATATCTTCCCAATTTAGAATATAGTCTACTCAATACTCTCACATAAGGACCGTACGCCGGCCTTCCGCCGGTGCGGGGTCCGACGGGGCATCCTCTCTCGCGGTCCCACTGCCCTTCATTTCTTATCGGCGCACGCGGGTCGGTTCCGCTGGTTAGAAGCAGATATATAGTTCTGAAATAAATATGTAGAAACGATGGAGATCGAATGGATGGACCTCGAGGCACGGCGGGAGTCGGGCGGGACGAGGAGACGGTCGGCAACGGGCGGACGGGGGGCCCGGCCCGGCGCCGTGGGGGAGTGGGCACGGCTCGAGTTCCCGAACGAAGACCCGGTGTGGGCGGCGCGCGAGGTCGACCGGCGCGTCGGGGACCGGGCGGAGAGCGGGCCCGGTGTCCGCCGGGGGCGCTGGCGGTGGATCGTTCGTCGGACCCTGCGCCCGGGGCGATAGAGGGAACGTCGGGGGACCGATTCCGTAAAGGCGAAACCCAATTTAGGCGGCGGCACTCTGAACCTTACCCGAGCCCACTCGGAGCTCTCGCAGATGGCAGGCGCGGTCGCGGAACGTCGGCGGCCCCAGCGTCGGCCCTCCGTCAACGGCCGGTCGAGCGCGCCGCGCCGGTCCTGCCCGCCGAGGGATGGGGTGGGCGGGGCGGGACGGGCCCCATGAGCCTTCCCGGCCCCGTGCGGGCCCCCGCCCGGGTCGCGATGGCCCCGGCGGAGGGTGTCCTCCGCGCGATGGTCCAACCGGGGGCCCCGGTCGGCCGTATCGCCGTGATCGACGTCGGTTCGAACACGGCTCGACTCGTCGTCTTCGAGCGGACGGCCGAAGGGGGTCTTCGGTCGATGTTCGAGTCGAAGGAGGTACCGCGCCTTGGCAAGGGGATCGGCCCGGACGGCGCGCTCACCCCGGACGCGATCGAGCGTGGGCGCGCGACGCTCCGCCGGTTCGCCCTGCAGCTCGATCGGCTGGGCAACCCTCCGCTCGAAGCGGTCGCCACCAGCGCGATCCGCGACGCGCCGAACGGCCCCACGTTCGTCAACCAGGTGGAGCGGGACACGGGCCTTCGCCTGCGAGTGATCAGCGGCGAGGAGGAAGGGCGTCTGGCCTACCTCGGCGTCGCCACGGCCTGGGAGCTCGCGAACGACCTCATCGTCGACCTCGGCGGGGGCTCCCTGCAGGCAGTGCTGACCCACCGCGGACTCCCCGGGCGGTCCACCAGCCTCCCGCTCGGGGCACTGCGCCTGAGCCAGAGGTTCCTCCGGCACGACCCGCCCAAGCGCCGCGAGATGCGCGCGCTCCGCGGCCACGTCCGGCGGGCGCTCGCCGACCTCCCCCGGAGGGAGTCGGGACGCCGTCCGGAGCGGATCTATGGGGTCGGAGGCACGATCCGGTGCCTGGCGCGGGTGGCGATCGAGGCGAACCGGTACCCGCTGCACCAGACCCACGGCTTCGAGCTGACGCGGGCCACCCTGCGCGACCTCGAGGAGCTGATGGCCTCGGTGCCCGCCTCGGCGCGGCGGCAGCTGCCCGGCATGACGGGCCACCGTGCGGACGTCATCGTCGCGGGGATCATCGTGGTGGAGGAGGTCCTGCGGGCCACGGACCGCGACCGTCTGGTCGTGAGCGGGACGGGCATCCGCGAAGGGGCGGCGGTCGAAGCGGCGGGGATCGCCGTGCCCGCCTCGGCCCGGGCGCTCGCGCGCCGGTCGCTCACGGTCGCCCATCGCTCCTTCGGGTTCTCGCTCGAGCACGGAGACGCGGTCGCCCAGAGCGCCCTGGCGCTCTTCTCCCGTCTCCGTCCGCGGTTCGGCTGGACCGACTCGGAGGCGCTGGCCCTCGAAGTGGCGGCCGGGATGCACGACGCGGGCATGTCCGTGGCCGGCTGGGCCCACGAGGAGCACTCCGCCTACCTGTTGAGCAACTTCCCGTTCCTCGGCGTCGACCACCGCCAGATCGCGCTCGCGACGCTCGCGCTCCTCCAGCACGAGGGCGCCGAGCTGCCGGGCGACCTCCGCAAGATCTGGCGACCGGTCCTCCGCCGCGCCGGGGTGCGGACCGCGGTGGAGCTGGGGGCGATCCTGTTCGTCGCCGAGCTGCTCGACGGGACCCCGGTCGGGTTCACGCTGCGGGAGCGCACGGTCCACCTGCGCGCGACCCACCGCGCCGCCGAGGGGCTCCCCCCCCGGGTCATCGAACGGATCGCCCGGGTCCTCCGCCGCACCTTCCAGTACCGGGTGGTGTACCACGAGCGCTGAGCCGTCCGCGCCCGATCGCCGGGCCGCCGTCGCGTCGCCGATCCCGAAGCCCACCGGGCTCGGCCGCCTCGTCGTCTTCGAGGGGCTCGACGGGAGCGGGAAGTCGACCCAGGCGCGGCTCCTCGTCAAGTGGCTCCAGTCGAGAGGCTACCGGGTCTTCTTCACCGAATGGAACTCCTCCGAGCTCGTCTCGGAGACCATCCGGAAGGGAAAGAAGAAGGGACTGCTCACGCCCACCACCTTCTCGCTCCTCCACGCCACGGACTTCGCCGATCGGTTCGAGCGGCACATCCTCCCGCCCCTGCGCGCGGGGTACATCGTGGTGTGCGACCGCTACGTCTACACGGCCTTCGCTCGGGACACCGTCCGGGGCTGCGATCCGGGCTGGGTGCGGAACCTCTACGGGTTCGCCCCGCTCCCGGACAAGACGTTCTACTTCCGCGTGACGGTCGAGACGTCCCTCAAGCGCAAGCTCGCCTCGCGCCAGAAGATCTCCTACTACGAGGCCGGCATGGACCTCGGCCTCGCCGACGACCTCATCGAGAGCTACGAGCGGTTCCAGGGGCGGCTCAAGCGCGCCTACGACCGGCTCGCCGACACCGACCCGCTCGTCGTGATCCCGGCCGACCGGCCGATCGAGGAGGTCCTCCACGTCGTCCGCCGGGAGATCCGCCCCCTCCTCGCGGGCCTCCCGCGGACGGAGGCGCTCGTCCATGCGTAGGACCTACGGCACGCCCCTCCCGGGGCTGTCGAAGGAGCACTACCGCGGCCGCCTGATCGTCCTGGAGGGCGCCGACGGCTCGGGTCGGACCACGGAGGCCGAGCTGCTGCGGGAGTGGCTCGAGATCCGCGGCCACCCCGTCGTCGACACCGGCCTTCGCCGCTCGACGCTCGTCGGCGAGCAGATCGCGCAGGCGAAGCAGGGACACACCCTCGCCGCCACCACGATGGCGCTCATGTACGCCGCGGACTTCGCCGATCAGCTCGAGAACAAGATCCTCCCGTCCCTGGCGGCCGGCTCGACGGTCCTGGCCGACCGCTATATCTACACCCTCATGGCGCGGGCGGTCGTGCGGGGCGCCTCCCGCGACTGGGCCCGGCGGCTCTACGGGTTCGCGGTCGTCCCGGACCTCACGATCTACCTCGATGCGAAGCCGGAGATCCTCCTCCACCGGGCGATCGGGAAGTACGGCTCACTCGACTACTGGGAGAGCGGCATGGACCTGTCGCTCTCGCGGGACCGCTTCGAGAGCTTCTTCCTCTACCAGAACCTCCTGCGCAAGGAGTTCGACTGGATGGGCCGGGAGTACGGGTTCCGCTCCGTCGACGGGAACCGGCCGCCCGCGCTCGTCCATCGGGACGTCCGCGCGCTCGTCCAACCGCTCTACGGGCGCGCCGCCGGCGACGAGGAGGCGGAGGAGGCCTCCCTGCGGGCGCCGTCTACTCGCCGAGGCGCACGAGCTGCTTCCGGGTGAGGAGCCAGTCGAGGCTCGCCGCCGCGGGGGCGATCCGACGCGGGAGGGAGAGGCGCGCCGCGCCCGACTTCGCGAGGCGGAAGGGTCGGACCTCCTCGCCGGAGAGGAGGAGCCCGGCCAAAAGACCGAGGTTCGGCTCGTGCCCGACGAGGAGCCGGGGGCCCTCGCGCGCGCGCCGGGAGGCGAGGCGCCGGAGGACGGCCGCACCGGTCCCCTCGGGCCGGAGCTCCGGCCAGGTCTCGATGGACCCGTCGGCGTCGAGGACCCCCGCCACGATCTCGGCCGTGGCCCGCGCCCGGGCGAGCGGGCTCGACGCGATCCAGGGGCGTTGGACCCCGGCGCGCTGGAGGCCCCGTGCGGCGGCGCGCGCGAGCGACCGGCCCTCACGGGTGAGGGGGCGGAGCTCGTCGTCGGGCCACCGCTGAGGGTCCCGGGGGGCGGCCGGCCCGTGGCGGACGAGGACCACCTGCACCGTTCCCCCCGGCGGGAACGCCCCGATATAACCGTCCGGGTCAGGCCGGCCGCGCGGACGGGCCCCGCGCCGGGAGACCGAGCATGCGGCCGAGGTCCGGGAGGTCCTCGGCGACGGCGGCGGCCCCGGCGGCGAGGAACCGCTCGCGCGTCATCCCGTTGTCGTCGCCCGGCACCGGCAGCAGCGCGTAGAAGTGGACGCGGGCCCGCGTCGCGCACTCGGCATCGATCAGGTGGTCCCCGACGAACAGGGCGCGGTCCGGGGGAACCCCCATCTCGCTCAGGAGAAGGAACAGCGCCTCGGGCGACGGTTTGGCCGGCCCCGGGGCGCTGCGGGTCCGGAGGTACGGGAAGTACTCGGCGAGCGAGGTCCGGGCGAGGGCGGCGCGCACGAACGGCTCGGCGCTGCGGGTGAGAAGGCCGAGACGGTATCCGCGCTCGGAGAGGTGGGCGAGGAGGGGCGCGGCGCCGTCGCGCACCGTCGTCCGCGGCAGTGCCTCCATCTCGATCGCGTCGATCGCCCGGTTCGCCTCGGCCTCGAACCGGTAGAGGTCGCCCTCGGGCCTCCCGCGCGAGGTCAGATCGGAGCGGACCGCCTCGAAGAGGCGGGCGACCGGCTCCTTCGGCGACAGGGCGCCGGGATCGGCCCCGTGGCGGACGGCCGTCGCGATGACCTCCCGGCGCATGCGGTCGAAGTCGTGGCGGCTCACGACGAGCGTCCCGTCCAGGTCGAAGACGATCCCGAGGATCGGCTCGACGTAGTCGGGTTCGCCGTCGTTCGGCATCGGGTCCCCGCGGGCGATCCACCGGCCCGGGATTAGGTAAGGGTTTTCGTCCAGTGGCACGACGGGCTCACGCGGGGCCGGCCGCGTGGTAGGCGAGGCCGTACCACACCGCGCGCGTGCGGTCGTAGGTCGTCCCGCACTGGTAGCAGAGGAACATGCGGGCGGGCGGATCCTTCGGCTCGCGCTCCATCGGAGCGCCGCACGCCGGGCAGCAGAGGCGGTCGCGGACCTCCGGCATGCCGTGCCACTCGGCGCGCCGCTGGTCGAAGATGACCCCGTCGGCCGCGCAGACGAAGACCGGGTAGGCGACGGCCGGGTTCGCGGGCCCCGCCATCGCTCGGCCGCAGACCGGACAGAACATCCACCGGGCCGAACGGCCGCTCGGAAAAGAACCTTCCCCCCGTCAGCCGCGCGGGCGACGGAGCGTGACGATCGACTCGCGGAGCCGGAAGCTCCGGCGCTGACCGGATCGCCGCTCGCGCGCCACCTCGACCGACCCGATCTCGAAGCCGACCCGGGCGCCGAGCCGCGCCGTCAGAAGGTCGCCCGGGACATACGTCCCGGCCAGGAGGGAGTCGCCGACCACGAGGACGAACCCGCCCCCGGGCCGCAGGGCCCGGAACGTCCGGCGGAGCACGGCGAGGAGGTCGAGGAAGTACCGCAGCACGATCCCGTGCACATCGTTGCGGCGGTAGGTCCCTTTTTGCTCGACGTTCCGGCGGATCCGTCCGAGGATCTCCTCGAGCCAGGGATCCGGCAGGCGCGCCGGGGAAAGGAAGGCGTCGGAGTCCCCGCGGGGGAGGTTGTCGCAGGCGATCATGGCCCGACGGAACGCGACCAGGTCCGGATAGCTCGAGGCGTACCCGAGCCAGGCGAGGTCCAGCTTGTAGTTGGTCACGTAGTCCATCCCGTTCACGTACGGAGGGCTCGTGACGGCCAGATCGACGGAGGCCGGGGGGAGCCGGAGGCGGCGCGCGTCGCCCGTGTACACTCGGGCCGGCGGCCCCCAGTCCGGCCGCTCGGCCTGCAGCGCACGGAGATCCTCCCGCATCCGCGCGACCGCGGAGTCGAACTCGTGAAAGACGTCGCGTTCCGGGCGGTCGGGCCCCCCGTAGCCGAGACAGGGGGAGCGCCGGAGCCGGCTCACCGGGATGAGGATCTTGCCGAAGGCCAGGCGCAGCGCCTCATCGCTCGGCCGACCTTCCGGAGGCAGGGCGTCGCGCAGACGGGTGAGGTCGGCCAGCACCCGCGGCGCGAACTGTCGCGGGGTCTCCCGAAGGAACGGCAGGTCCCCCGTGGGACGCGTCCGGGCCCGGGCCAGCACGCCCTCCGCGCTCGCCGCGAGCGACGATCCGTCGAGCTCGAACCGCGTCTTGACGCGGGCCGCGAGGGCCGCGGGCGGCAGGATCTCCACCCCGAGCGCCCGCTGACCGGCCCGGCGGGCCTCGACGAGCGTCGTGCCGCTCCCCGCGAACGGGTCGAGGACGGTCCCGCCGCGGCCGAGGCCGGACCGGTCGAGGAGCCCGCGGACGAACTCGGCGGAATAGCCCTGGACGTACGGCCACCACCGGTGCACGGCGAGCCGCTCGTTCGAGGAGAACGTGATCGGACCGCGGTACGTGCCCAGCGCCACGCCGCCGTCGCGGAGGAATCGCTCGACGTACTCCGCGGGGTCCACGAAGTCCTCCCGGCGCTCCAGCCGCTCGAAGTCCCGGAGGATCCAGAGCCCCCGGCCCATCTCCAGCACGTCCCCGGCGGCCCGCAGGGCGTGCAGGTCGTGCCGGACCCGGGGAAGGGGCTGGGAAAGCCGTCCCGCGAGCTGGCGGAGCGTCGACCCGATCGCCCCGGTCTCGGCGAGGGCGGCCCGGAGCTCCGGGACGGACCCCGGGGCTGCGCGGCCGGCCACGCGGGAGCATCGGCGCTCCGGCTAATCAAGAGTGCGCCGCACGGACCCGCCGCGGGGGCGCTCTCCGCGCGATCAGGCGTGCGGGCCCGCGTGCAGCGGGGGCTGGAAGACGAGCGCCTCCCCCGTGCGGCCGGCGGCGAGCCGCTCCATCGAACGAAGGACGTCGACCGCCCCCTGGCCCTTCGGGGTGAGCCGGTAGACCTCGTTGGCGTGGGAGATCAGCCCCTCGTCCACGAGCCGATGGAGATGGAACGACATCTTCGGCGAGTCGTCGAGCTCGGCGGCGTGCATCACGTCGCTGAACGGCGCCGGCCCGTCGTGCAGGCGCAGGAGCACCCGGCGTCGGATCGGGCTCGAGAGCGCCTCGATGGCCCCGTGGACCTCCTCGGCGACCATCACGGCCCGCAGGGCCTCCGCCTGGACGTTCGACAGGTGGGCGGGGTCGAGCCCGAGGGCGAACGGGCCGCGCCCGCGCAGGCGCTCGCGGAGATCGGCCAGCAGCTCGAGAATGTCGTCCAGCCGATGGTTCGCGAGCATCCGCTCCGCATGCGCGATGACGACGCCGCCCCGCTCGTGGTCGCGGAGGAACGCCTCGACCTCGTCGCGGGCGAGCGCCGGCTCGGTGCCGTCGAACGGCCGGACCTCGATCCCGTCGCCCGCCGGGACCGGCGGGGAGGTGAGGAGGAGGATCGCGATCCCCTGCTCGCGATGGAGCGTCCGTGCGAGCGCCACCGCCTCGCGGGGCGGGAGGGCGCCGCCGGCGTAGCGCTGTTCCTCCTCGATGAGGTGGAGGACCGACAGGACCTGCTCGGACCGGAACGGCTTTTGGATGTACTCGAACGCCCCGAGCTTCATCGCCTCGACGGCCGTGGGGACCGTGGCAAAGCCGGTGACGACGACGACGTACGTACGCGGCCACTGCCGCCGGACCTCCTTGAGGAGGTCGAGGCCGCTCTGGCGGGGCATCTTGAGGTCGGTGAAGACGACGTCCCGCTCCTCGCCCTGGAGGTAATCGAGGGCCCGGTGCGCCGACGGGGCCACCGCGACGTCGTGGCCCTGCTCGGCCAAGAATTCCGAGACCTCCTCCCGGAACGTCGCGTCGTCGTCGACCACGAGGATCCGCATGCCGCCCGCACGGGGGCCCCGGGATTTAAGACCCCTGAGGTCAGCCGGCCTTGACTTGGGGTTCAAGTAGCCCCGGCCGACAGCGACGGTCGTGGTCCGCGCGGAGCGAGCCGCCGATGGCGACGCCTTCATCTCCGCGCTCCTGAGGGCCGGGGCGCTCGCGCGGGCGCCCGGCCCGGCCCCCGCGGGGGCGTGCGCCGACCCGGACCGGGTCCGGCGGCTCATGCACCCTCCCCCGCCGGCCCTGGACCCCGATACCCTGATCGGCGACGCCGAGCGGCTCTTCCACGCCTGCGGGCTCGAGTGGCTCCCCGTCGTGGAGGAAGGCCACCTCGTCGGGTTCGTGCGGCACGGTGACGTCACCCGGGCGCTCCTGCGCTCGGGGACCCACGAGGAGCCGACGGGCCTAGCGGACCTCGTCCGCAGCGAGTGACCCGCGGGCCGCCGCCCCCTCCGCGGGCTCCGGTGGGGCGCGACCGGGGACGATCGGGAGACGGACCGTGAACCGGGCGCCGCGCCCGAGCTCCGTCGCGACGTCGATGACCCCCCCGTGGGCCCGGACGATCCCGTGGCAGATCGCGAGCCCGAGGCCGGTGCCCTTCCCGTCGGTCTTGGTGGTGAAGAACGGCTCGAAGATCCGCGGGAGGATCGACGGCGGGATCCCCGGGCCCGTGTCGGTGATGCTCACCTCGGCGAGCCCCTCGGCGACCCCGGAGGAGATCGTGAGCGTCCCTTTGCCCTCCATCGCGTCGTAGGCGTTGTTGATGAGGTTGACGAAGACCTGGAGGAGCTCCAGACGGTCCCCCCGGACCGGCAGGGAGGCGACCTCGTAGTGCTCGACGACCTCGATGTCCATCGACTGCTTGCCCCGCGCGAACGACACGGCCTCGGCCGCGATCTCCGTGAGGTCGACCTCGTCGACCCTCGGCGGGTAGTTGCGCGAGAAGTCGAGGAGGCCGTGGACGATGCGGCTCGCGGCATCGACCTGCTTCATGAGCGCGTCGGCCCGGCCCTGGACCCACGGGCTCGGGGCGCGCCGGTGCAGGCTCTCGGCGATGAGCATGATGTTGGCCAGCGGCGTGTTGAGCTCGTGGGCCACCCCCGCGGCGAGCTGGCCGATCGACGCGAGCCGGTCCGCCCGGGCGACCTGGCGCTCGAACGACTTCTGCTCGGAGAGGTCCGTGGCGACGCCGATGAAATGCGTGATCTCGCCGGCCGCGTTGCGGATGGCGTCGATCGAGAGGAGGATCGGGTGCTCGCGCCCCTGGCGATCGATGTTGACGATCTCCCCCGACCAGCGCCCCTTCTTCGGGTCGAGGATCTCGTTCCAGAGGCGCTGGTAGACGTCGTCCGGCGTCCGCGGGCTGCGGACGATGCGGGGCTTCGAGCCCACGACCTCCTCGCGCGAGTAGCCGTAGACCCGCTCGAACGCCGGGTTGACGTCGACCAGGACCCCCTGGCGGTCCGTCACCTCGATGACGTCGTGGCTGTGCAGGAACGATTGGTAGAACAGCTCCGCCCGGCGCTGGACATTGAGGCGCTCGGTGACGTCCGTCACGATCGCGAGCACCTGGTGCCAGCCCGGGGTCCCGGGCATCGGGACGAGCTCGATGTCGAGCGTGATGGCGCGACCGGGCTCCGGCGCGAAGGAGACGGCCCGGATGGTCGTCGGGGTTCCCTCGACGGCCTTGCGAAGCGGACCGTCCAGCCCCGCCGTGCGGACCCGCGGATCCGCGAGAAGGTCGAGCCCTTCCGGCGCGTCACCGAGCGCCAGGCTCCGCCGCGCGTTCGGGTTGGCCGAGGTGAGCCGCCCGTCGGGGCCCATGGTGAGGATCCCGACCGGGACGCGGCGGTGGATCTCCTCGAGAAGGGCGGGGTCCGTCGGGCGGTCCGCCATGCTCCGGTACTAGACCCCCCACGGGTATGAGGGTGGCGACACGGCCCTCGGCCGGTGAATCGCGGTTGACCCCCCCATCATATACCGTATCCCGGCTGAAACGGCGGATGGCCGCCCGCACGCCCGCGTTCCTCTCGCGCCGCAAGGACCCCCGATCCTCCCGGATCGCCGAGGGCGAGCTCCCGGCGATGTTGGAGGAGCCGCATACCGAAGTTCCCCTTCTGGGCGAACGCGAACCGCCGCTCGCGCTCCCGATCGAGGCGCTGCTGCATCTCCCCGGTCACCACCGGGTCCTCTGCGAGCCGGAGCCGCAGCGGTGGCGCGTCTACCAGGACGGCCACTTCGTGGGCTACCTGACGCGCGTGGCGCCCCCCGTCCAGATCGAGCTCAAGGCAGGGCGGACGCTCCCCTCCGCCGACGCCCGGGGCGGTTCGGCCCCGACACGGGAGCGAGGCGGGCGCGCCCGGCTCTAGCCGACCGTTACTCCGCGACAGGACCGGCCCCGGGATCATCGTCCGATCGGCGGGACGCCGGCGGTCGGCGGGCCGCGCCCGGTCCCGGGCGAGCCCCCGCCGCCCCGGGCCACCGATCTTCGCGGGCCGCTCGGGACCGTAGGGTCGCCCGGCCGTCTACTCCACGTCCAGCGTGCCGGTCATGAAGCCCGGGGTGGTCATGGAGCCCGGGTCGCACGGGGCCATGCACATCCACGTGTACGAACCGGCCGCGCCGATGTGAAGGGTGAACGTCACCTGGGTCGGCTCGAGGCCCGATGCCGCCGCCGGGATCGGGACGTTGACGGCCGGGGTGCCGGACGCTCCGGACCCGCCGAGGGTGGGCAGCGTAAAGGTGTGCGCGATCTCCGCGAGCGGAACGCTCGTCACGGTGGCGACCTGGCCGGTCACCGGATCGGAGACCAGGGCGGTTCCGCCGGCGGTCCCCACGACCTGGCCGTACTGCGACGGCACGAGGTTGGTGCCGTTGTCGTAGTTGGTGATCGTGACGACCACCGCGGCGTGGGCGGGGACGGTGAAGTTCGCGGGGAAGTACTCGTCCATCCCGTTGAGGGGGTTGAACGCGATGGTGAGGTACAGGTAGTCGACGGTGGAGCTGCCTCCCCCCGAACCGGTCGAGGACGGCAGGCTCGGCAGGGAGACACCAAGGCCGAGCACGGCCGCGCTGGCCATCCACACCAACGAGGCGCCGATCAGGACGGCGTAGACCCCCCGGGGCAGCAGACCCCGCGGCCCATCGCTCCGGGAGCGATAGGCGGGGGGCGGGGCCTCATCGAGGGGAGACAGCCGGTGGGCTGGGGTCGACGACATGGGCCTACCTCAGCCCTCCCGTGTCCGAGCCGGGTTCATAGCGTGCGCGTCAAGCCGGATTGACGGGTCGGCTCGTTGCGAGATAGCACGGGGCACCCCCGTGAGGCACCTCCGCGGACCCAGCGGGGCCGTTGAGCCCGGTTCGGCGCTCGCTATTTGACGGCGAGCCTATACCGTTCCCAAGGGAACGGAAGGGCATGTCGCGTCGTCGGGTCGTCATCGTGGGGGCGGCGGGCCGGGACTTCCACAACTTCAACGTCCTCTACCGGAACCGGCCGGAGTACGAGGTGGTCGCCTTCACCGCCGCCCAGATCCCGAACATCGCCGGCCGAGCCTATCCTCCGGCGCTGGCCGGGCCGGGCTATCCGAGCGGCATCCCGATCGTTCCCGAGGCGGAGCTCGCCGATCTCGTCCGGCGCGAGCAGGTCGACCTGGTCCTCCTCGCCTACTCGGACCTTCCGCACCTGGAGGTGATGCACAAAGCGTCGATCGCCCTAGCGGCCGGTGCCAGCTTCCTCCTCGCCGGCCCGCGGGAGACCTGCCTGCGCTCGAGCAAACCGGTGATCAGCGTCTGCGCGGTACGCACGGGCGCCGGGAAGAGCCCGCTCACGCGGTTCGTCTCCCGCCATCTGAGGTCCAAGGGGCTTCGCGTGGCGATCGTCCGGCACCCGATGCCGTACGGGGACCTCGCCGCGCAGGCGGTCCAGCGGTTCGCGACGTTCGACGACCTCGACCGGGCCCAGTGCACGATCGAGGAACGCGAGGAGTACGAGCCGCACCTCCGCGACGGGGCGGTCGTCTTCGCCGGGGTCGACTACGAGGCGATCCTGCGCCGGGCCGAGTCGGAGTCCGACCTCGTCCTGTGGGACGGAGGCAACAACGACCAGCCGTTCTACGCGTCCGATCTCCAGATCGTCGTCGCCGACCCGCACCGGGCCGGGCACGAGATGTCCTACTACCCCGGAGAGGCCAACTTCCGCGCCGCCGACGTCCTCATCGTGAGCAAGACCGACTCCGCTCCCGCGGAGGGCATACGGACCGTCGAGGAGAACGCCGCCCGGGCCAATCCCCGGGCCGAGCTATTGCGGGCGGCCCTGGACATCTCGGCGGACGGGGCCGACCGGCTGGCGGGAAAGCGGGCGCTCGTCATCGAGGACGGGCCGACGGTGACCCACGGGGGCATGGCGTTCGGCGCCGGCGTGCTCTTCGCCCGGGCCCACGGCGCCCAGGTCATCGACCCCCGACCGTTCGCGGTCGGGTCCATCGCCCAGGTCTACGCGGCCTATCCGCACCTCGCCGCGGTCCTGCCGGCGATGGGCTACGGTGCGGCCCAGGTCCGAGAACTGGAGGCAACGATCGAACGCGCGGCGCCCGAGGTCGTCGTCGACGGGAGCCCGGTCGATCTCAAGCGGCTCATCCGTGTCACCCCTCCGATCGTGACGGTGCGGTACGACTACCGGGACATCGGCGGCCGCATGGCCGCGATCCTCGATCGCTTCATGGAGCGGGTCGTGCGTCGGTGAGCCCGCGGGGCGCATCACCCGCCGGGCCGGGGTCGGCGGGAACGTCGACGGCGGGGGACCGGGGGCTCCGGACGACCCCCGGTTCGGGGAGCGACCCAATGAGTTCGGGGGTTGCGCCAAAACCCATAACCCCCCTCTCGGCGGAAGGGGCCTCGAGAAGAACATGGCCGCCCCCGCGACCCCCCTCACACCGTTCCCTGGCCTGAACGCGATCCCGTCCCTCGGCGGTACTGGAACCGCACCCCGGCCGCGGGGGCCGGCCGGCCCGAACCCGCCGCCCGGCCTCGGCCGCACGGGGGGCCGAGGACCGCTGGCGCCGATCGGACCGGACGTGAAGTGGTCCTGGGCCTGCCGCGGCCTGGACCCGTCCGGTGTCCGTTCGGATCCGGAGCGCGGCGCGGACGCCCCGCGCCCCGGGGACTTGGCGATCGTCCGCATCGCGTCCCTGGGCTACCACTCCACCGTCGTGACCGCGGACAACCGCAAGCTGCGGATCTACGAGGGCGACCGCATCGTCGGCGTCTTCGGCCACCGCTACGCCACCGACGCCTACGAGGCGCGGGTCGACGGGCTCGAGGAGCTGAGCCTGCTCACCGCGGGCGGAATGATCGGAACGATCCTGAGCCGCCATCGGGAGATGGCCCGGGCGACCTCCGTGGTGTTCGAAGGCTACCTGAGGGACGCGCACGGCGACCGTCTCAACCTCAAGGAGCTCCGGTTCCGCCCGACGGACGGGCGGCCGTCTCCGGGCCCCCTCCTGGTGGTGGTGGGAACCGGGATGAACGCCGGCAAGACGACCGTGGCCTCCCGCCTGATCCACGCCCTCTCCACCCGGGGATTGCACGTCGCGGCCACCAAGCTCACGGGGAGCGTTTCCAACCGGGACCAGGACGAGATGCGCGCCGCCGCGGCCGAGGTGGTCGTCGATTTCAGCGACTACGGCTTTCCCTCGACCTATCTCGCGTCGGCGGACGAGCTGCGCCACCTGTGGCGGACGATGCTGTCGGACGTCGCCGCGGCCCACCCGGACGTGACGGTGATGGAGATCGCGGACGGGATCCTCCAGCGGGAGACGGAGATGATCCTCACCGACCCCGGCTTCCGCGACCACGTGAGCGGTCTCCTGCTGGCGGCGGACAGCGCCCTCGGTGCGCTCGCCGCCGTGGACCGTCTGGTCGGATGGGGCTACCGCCCCGAGGCGGTCTCGGGGGCGCTCACCTCCGCGCCCCTCTACGTCCGCGAGTTCACCGCCCACTCCCCGATCCCGGTGGCGTCCTCGGCCGACGACGGCCGCGAGCTCGCCGCGGCCGTCCTGCCGGCCCTGCAAGCCGCCGCTCGTTCCGGGGCCCGGGTCGACGGAACCGCGCCGATCGCCGCCCCATCGGCCTGAGGGCCGGACCGACCGTGCCTGTCTCCGTGACCGAGCGCGGGCGCCCGTCCCCCCCCGCGGCTCCGCCCCTCCGTGCCGTCTTCCCCCTGCTCGCCGCCCACCGGGCCACCCTCGTCCAGGCGCTCCTCTGGTCGCTCCTGTTCGTGATCGTGCCGATGCAGGTCCCCCTCCTCACCGGCGACCTCGTCACCGGCATCACCGGACACGGAGCGCTCTTCTTCGGCCTCGTCCCGATCTCCGACCCCGGAACGGTGCTCGCCGTCTCGGTGGCCGGGCTGGTCCTGACGGCCGGGGCCTACGGCGCGACCGCCTACCTCAGCACCGCCTCGGTCTCGGAGCTGAGCCGGCGGACGGTCGCGGACCTCCGCAAGTCGATCGTCCGGCACCTGGCCCACTCCTCGATCGACGTCCACGATCGCTTCGGGCCGGGCGAGCTGCTCAATCGCATCATCGTCGACACGCAATCGATGCGCGAGTTCGTCGAACGGGTGTTCTTCAATACGATCCAGAACGTCCTGCGCGTCGCCTGGCCGGTGGCGATCCTCTTCCTCCTGAACCCGGAGATCGCCCTCATCGCGGCGGCGTTCCTTCCGGTGCAGTACGTGATCACCCGTCGGCTCCAGGCCCGCCTTCGGGAGGCGACGCGGGTGGCCCGGACCACGCAGGGCCAGCTCACCGCCTCGGTCAAGGAGCACTTGGACGGCATCGAGACCATCCAGACCTCCAGCGCGGAGGCGGTGGCCGTGGGCCGCCTCTGGCGCGACAGCGACCGCCTGGCCACCGACCAGATCGCGGCGAAGGTCTACGGCGGCCTCATCACGGGGTCGACCTGGGCGATCACGAGCCTCGGGCTCGCCCTGACGTGGTGGCTCGGCGGGTCCGCAGTGCTCGCCGGCACGATGACGCTCGGCACCCTCGTCGCCATCACCGGGTTCGTCGTGCTGCTCTACACGCCGATGCAGCGGTTCACGTTGGTGCTGAACGTCTACCAGCGCGGGCTGGTGGCGTTCGAGCGGATCCGGGAGGTCCTCGACAGCCCCTCCTCGATCGTCGATGACCCGCGCGCGCCGAACCTGACGATCGACGGTGGACGGATCGAGTTCCGGCACGTCTCCTTCGCCTACGCCTCCCGCCCCGTCCTTCGGGACGTCTCGCTCGACCTCGCGCCCCGGGGGATCACGGTCGTACTGGGCCGGAACGGTTCGGGCAAGAGCACGCTGCTGAAGCTCCTCTCCCGTCTGCACGACCCCGCGGCCGGCTCGGTACGGATCGACCACCAGGACCTGCGCCAGGTGCGGCTCGCCTCCCTCCGGGCCCAGGTGGCCGTGGTCCCGCAGCGTCCGGTCCTCTTCGCCGGCACCGTGGAAGAGAACCTCCGATTGGGGCGCCCCGGTGCGACCGAGGGGGAGCTGTGGGAGGCCTGCCGGGATGCGGGCGTCCTCGACCTCGTGGCGCGCCTTCCCGAGGGCCTCGCGAGCCGGGTCGGTCCGGGCCGCGGCAACGTCTCGGGCGGCGAGGCGCAGCGGATCGCGATCGCCCGAGCGCTCCTCCGACGGCCGAAGATCCTCCTCCTGGACGAGCCCAACTCTGCGTTGGACCCGGAAGCGGAAGCGCGCCTCGTCGCGACGCTCGAGCGTCTCAAGGGCCGGCTCACCGTGCTGGTCGTGGCCCACCACTCCGACCGGATCCTGGACGCGGCGGACCAGGTCGTCGTGATGGAGCAAGGGCGGGTCGTGCCGTCCGGCCTCGGCCCGGCCGGGCCCGCGGCCGCGGCGACCGCCCGCGAGGCCCGACGGGAACGTCCGCAGGTCCCGAGCGGGGTGCCGGCATGACCGCCGGAACGCTCGCGGACGAGAGATCTCCCCCCGGATGCCCGGTCGGACAGGGGTCGGAGCGCGCGCCCGTCATCGGACGGACGGCCCGCGGAACCCCGATCCGGTTCGAGACCCTGGCCCCCCACCCGCGCCGGCCCTATGTGCTCGCCGTCGCCGGGCAGCACGGGGACGAGGCGGCGGCGATCGAGTCGCTGCGCGAGGCGGTGGGCCGGGACCGGCCCGAGATCGATGGCCTCGGGATCGGGTTCGGCTGGATCGCGGTGGCGAACCCGGACGGCCTCACGAACGGCTCGCGGACGAACGGGGACGGGGTCGACCTCAACCGCGACCACATCGCCTTGGACTCCGAGGAGACCCGGGCGATCCACCGCATCGTGCGCACGGTGCGCCCCGACGTGGTGATCGACCTCCACAACTATCCGTCCCGGCGGCGGGCCGCCCTACGGCGGGGGTGGGTCCTGGACGACGATGTGCTGGTCGCGACGGCCACCCATCCCGGGGTGCGGACCCGCCTCACGCCCGACGAGGTGGAGGGATTCCTGCCGGAGATCTCCGGCGAGCTCGCCCGGGAAGGATACGCGGCCGGTGAGTACCGACTGTTTCAGCCGTCGGGCCGCCTGCGTGCGAGCTCCTTCACCAGCCCCGACCTCAGGAACTCCATCGCGTTGCGCTACGACACCTTCACCGTGCTCCTCGAAGGTCGGGCCCCCCGGTCCGAGGACGCCCTTTCGGAACGGGCCCGGCTGCGGGCCGCGCAGCGCCGGGCGCTGCTCGCGGTCCTCCGGTGGGCGGCCCGTCACCGCGGGAGCCTCGACGCCCCCGATATGGGTTCGCCACGGCCGGGAGAGCGGGTGCCGATCGCGGGCCGCTGGGCTCGTTCGCACCGGTCGAGCTGGGCCACCGTCCGGGACCGGGTCTCGGGCGAACGTCGTCAGGTGCCGATTCGGGACCTCTACGACCGGGTGGAGACGCTGCGGTCCGTGGCCCTCCCCGAGGCGTATGCCGTCCGCCAAAGCGACCTCGAGCTCATCGGCTGGCTCACCCGCCAACGGTTCCAGATGATCCCCGGGACCGACTGGACCGGCTCGGGAAGCGGGGCGCAGCTCCGCGAGTGCCTGGTCCTTCCCGTCGCCCAGCCGGGCGGCCGTGCGCTGGCGGCGTGGCTCGAACCGGGGTCGGTCTTCCGTCACCCCTCGCTACCGCCATGGCCGATCTCGGCGGATGGACCGGCGCCGTCACGGGTATGGTCGGTACCGGCCCGAGCCCCCGGGACCGGTGGATAGGGCCGGGTCGGGCGTCGGTCCACCCGGTGTCGCACCGAGCCGCCGTCGGGAGTGGCTCGGGGCCCGCTGCCAAGGGACCGTGCCTGGATGATCCGAACCGCCGGGCGAGGTGGCGTGACCGGCCGGCAGGGGCGCTCCGGTACCGGCCCGCGGTGCGTCCCGGCGCATCGAGGACGCTACGCGACGGGTACACCGGATCTCGCCGGCCCCGCCCGCGCGCGGGGCCCTCGCCGCGGTCGAATCCCGAAGGCCCTGCGAATGAACCCCTCATCGAAGATCTCCCCCAGGGCGCGCGGAGATCGATCGTCGAAGAGCTCGTCGGCGTACCACTTGGCACCGAACCGGACCATCGTGAGGAGAATCG
This sequence comes from Thermoplasmata archaeon, assembly GCA_021812305.1. GTDB lineage: Archaea > Thermoplasmatota > Thermoplasmata > Lutacidiplasmatales > UBA184 > Lutacidiplasma. The sequence continues at coordinate 17,421 of JAKAOB010000002.1, read as the reverse complement.
GCACCACGTCGGCGCCCTTCACGGTGAGCCCCCAACGAACGAATCCCCTTCGGCGTTCCGCGCGAACAATGAAGCCGGCGGTCTCGAGCTCCTTCAGACGCAGGGAGAGCAACCGCTTCGACAGTCCGGGCATGGCGCGCAGCATGTCGTTGTAGCGGTTGGCCCGGAAGAGGGCAATGGAGGTGATGACGAGGAAGGCCCACTCCCGACCGAGCACCTTGAGGCTGGCCTGGACCGGGCAGGAAAGGAACTCGACCTTCATCTCGCCGGCAGGGTAGAGGGATCGTCGCGCTGCCATCGCTGCCCTACTTCGTTTCCCTTACGTGGCTAAATCCCAAGGGGGCGATAGACCCATCGGAGTCGGAACGTGACGGAGAGGTCCGGCCGTGCCGTGGAACACCAGTACTTCATCCGGGCAGCTCCGACCGCGGTCTTCCGGGCGCTCACCGAGGCGGCCGGGCTCACCCGCTGGCTCTGCGACTCCGCGGAGATATCTCCCCGGAAAGGAGGGTCCTACCGGCTCGGGTGGACGGACGGGCCCACCCATGCCGGGGCGATCGTCGACTTCGTACCCGGGACCCGGATCGCCCTCGCCTGGACCTGGCCCGGGGTCCCCGTCCACGGGACGGTCTTTTCGCTCGAGGTCGAGCCCCAGGAGGGCGGCACGTTGCTCCGCGTCGCCCACACCGGATTCCCCCGCCAGGAGAAGTGGGTCGAGCTGTACGGGGGCGCGGAGTGGGGCTGGACCTACTTCGCGATGAACCTGAAGTCCGTCCTCGAGAGCGGCCACGACCTTCGGTCGAAGAAGGACGGGTGAACCGGACGATGCCCGCGCGTCGGAAGATCCTGCTGAGCATGTACCTCACCCTCGATGGATTCAACGAGTTTCCGAGCTACCCCGGGTCGGAACCGCCGGCCTCGGAGCCCGAGCGGGTGGCCGAGGCCATGTGGGTCGAGCGCTGGGGCGATTTTGACACGCTGCTCTTCGACCGGGAAACCTACGATCAGTGGGCGGAGTTCTGGCCCCAGTCCAAGCGCACGACGGGAGAACACCCGTGGTTTCGGCAGATGTCCGAGTTCGCCGACAGGGCCCAGAAGGTCGTCCTCTCGGATTCGCCGGTACCGACCCCGTGGGCCCGCTCGCGGTCGCTTGAGGGCGACGTCGCGGCGGCGGTGGCCCGGCTACGAGGAGAGCCGGGCAAGGCCATGGTCGTGGTCGCACCGGCGCTGGGGCGGGAGCTCATGCGCCGGGGACTCATCGACGAGTACCTGTTCGCGATCGCGCCGGTGATCCTGGGCAAGGGACACGCGTTCTTCGGCGAGATGGAAGCTCAGCAGACCCTGCGCCTGGTCGAGGTCCGGCGCTTCGAGGCGGGCGAGCTGTTCTTGCATTACGAGACCGTACGCTAGGGGCTCCCGGAGCGCACGGGATCGACGCCCCCCTCCGGGGAGTTCCGAGGTGGGGAGGTCATCCTCGTCAGATAGGAGCGGGCGGGCCACGCCGGTTCGGGGGCCATACGTCGGACCGAGTGGGGGGTAACACCGCTATGTGGCCTCCGCTCGGATGCCGCGGATGCCAGGAGGAATCTTACGCGTGATTCGCATCCTCGATTCTTCGGGCTCACCTCGAAACGCTACTGCCTGTTCGCCCACGACCGCTCTGGGCGCCTGTCGTCTTCAAGACGGGAGCGTCTGACCACGGTCTCAGGATGTTTCAGGTCCCAGAAGACCGAGAGACGTTCACGAAGAGGGTTTGGGAACGGCCGACTCGAACCTCGGGCGACGGCGAACAGGGCTTCGGAGACTTCGTCCACCTTCCCGCGACGGCGCAGTTTGCGTTGAAGACACCGGCACTGCTCCCGCACGTACGCAAGATCGATGGGATTCGTCCGTTCGGCTTCCTGACGATACGCTACCTCGACCCTGCCGCGCTCCTCGAACGAGCTGAGACGTTTGAGCGGCGACCGTTCGTCTCGGCGAAGGAGCCTGCTTGGCTCGCGCTCGCGGAGGAGGACGGGGCGAAGACGTGGGCTCACGTCATCAAAGCTTACGCGGAGCACCGAGATCGGAAGTACGAGGTCGGGACGGACGGCCATATCGTCCGCCGCAATGTCCTTGTTCGGAAGCCTTCTCTCGTCGGACTCGGCAAAGAAGGCACCCAGCTCACCGCCCGCCTGAAGCTCGGTAAGGCCGGTTCCGCCGACCCCTCGGTCTTCATCGACTGGAAGCGCCGCCTCCTCGTGATGGGCCGCGCCGAGGCACGTCGGCTGGGGCTTCCGTGGAATCGGGTGGGGGGCTGGAAGTGGACCGTTCGTAGGACGGGGGCGCTTCGCGGGGATGCTCTTCGAAGGCTGAAGTGGGCGCTGATTGGAGGAGCTTCAAGGCCAGGGTCAAGAGGTTAGAACTCGGGAGAGTCTACTCAACTCCGCAACAGAGGGGCAATCGCATGGCGACGGGGGCCCTGCCACTGACTCGGGAGCTTACGCCTAACCCGTTGCGGACATTTCTCCCCGTGATAGTGGGATCGGTGACGGCCGTGACCTTGCCGTTGACCATCTATCTCTTTCTTGCGGAGCCGCCGTACTACCGGCCCTCAAGCACGTTCCTGTTTGAGTACACCGCCGCCCTCTTGATCGCCGTTTTCGCCGCGACCCTGCTCCTCAGTAAGCTGGCGGTGCCCCGTTCGATATTGTTGTCCTTGACCTCCATGAAGCTCGGACTCTGGGGCCACGTTGAGGAGTGTTCGCTGGACGCTGCTTCGGTCTCTCGTAGCTATGGACGAGCCGGGGCCGTCCTCTCTGTCACCAAACCGAGAACCGGGGTGTACTTCATCGATTCAGCGACGGCCGATATTTTGCGCCTCGCCGTCGCCCAACAGAAGGCGCAACGCCGTCCTTGAGGGCCTCCGCGCGATCCACTGGCCCGCGCCATCTGAGGGGATATTTAGAGGGCCGAGAGGCGAGCCGAAGTGGACCTACTTACGGGCCTCCGTAGTATAGCGCAAGGATCGAGTGGGCCGGGACGGATTCGAACCGCCGATCTCCGCGTTGTAAGCGCGGCGTCCTCACCGCTAGACGACCGGCCCCGTTCTCCCAGTGCGCGGCAGCGTCATGTGGGTGTCGGTGGGGTCGGGGGGGCTTCCGGCCGTGCGCGATGGCGCACGTGCACGGCGATCCCTCGTCCGAGCTCCGTCATCAGCCGCCCCGGCAGGGCCGCCTCGCCGACCCCGAACAGCTCGCCGTTCTGGACGAGGAGGACCGCGTCCCCGGCCCGGATCGCCGGGTCGGCGGAGGTGACGCCGGGGGCGAAGAGGTCGCCGGCCAGCCGGACGTTCGGGTCGAGGTGGACCTCGAGGGGGTGGGCGGGCGCCAGGCGGCGCCCACCGGCCACGGTGAGCTGGAAGAGCCCGCGGGGCTCGCGCCAGGTCGCGAGGTCGGTGCCGTTTCCGTCGGTCAACCGCTGGAACCACGGCCGGCCGGCGAGACGGACCGGGGCAGCGAAGAGGAGCTCGGCGGCCGCGGCCCCGAACTGGTACGCGGCGACCTGCGCGAGCTCCTCGCGGACCACCGTGAGCGGGCCGCCGGGGGTGGGCGGAGAACCGCCCACGGCCTGCTCGACCGCGGACCGAAGGGCGGCGAGCGCGGGACCGCTCGTGGTCCGGTGATCCGTCGCGGTCCAGGTGACCCTCGGGGCGGACTCGAACAGGTCGGCGAGGAAGCCGTACTCGATCGGGTCGAGGTGGACGACAGTATGGTCGTAACGGCCCTTGGAGAGCAGGTGGCCCACGGCCGCGCGGACCGCCTCGCGCTCGGCCTCGTCCCACTCGCCCGTCACGGGGATGTCGTAGTGACGCGCCGGATAGGTGTCCTCGAGCTCACGGGGCACGACACCGAGGGGCGAGGTAACCGACACCGTGTGGACCCGTTCGAGGTTGGGGACCCCCTCGAGCGCCCGCTGGAACCGCCGGTGGGAGCGCGAGGAACGGTACGGCTTGGTCTTCGAGCAGGGGACCAGGAGGAGGCAGCGCTTGGAAGCGGGAGGGCGGTAGCGCTCCAGGAGCCGGGCGCGGAAGCGGAGCACTTCCGGGCGCCGCTGCGATTCCCGCAGGACGTACCCCCGCTGGACCGAGGACACCACGGGCACCCGCTCGTCGAGGAGTCCTCGGAGGTCGCGGTCGGCATATCGGAGGATCTCGGCGAGCAACGGCTCGGCGGTGAGCCGGGCCTCGACCAGCTCGCGCAGCCGTCCGGCCGAAACGACCGCTCGGATCCGGTCCATCTCGTCGAGCATGGCGTGCAGCGCGTGCTCGCTCCCCGGGGTCTCGGGCATCTCCCGGCAGGCCGGGCAGCGGCAGCTCCGCGGGGCGTCCGGTCCGGACGCGACACCGAGCGTGGCATCGACGATCTCGCCCTGCTGGCCTCGCCACAGCGCTTCGGTCGTGTCGACGAGGTCGATGCCCAGGTAGCTCAGGAGCGCGAGGCGGTGGGGGAGCGCGACCCGGGGGGTCCACAGCACGGGGCGTGCGCCGGCGCTGTCGCGGATCTCCCGGAGGGCTTCGACGAACGGCTCCCCCTCCGCGAAGAGACTCCGCGCGTTCGCGAGGACGATGAGCTCCGGTCGGGCCTTGGCCAGCCGGTCGCGGTCCTCGGCGCTGAGCGGGGCGTGGACCAGCCAGGCGCCGGGGGCCGCCTCGATGGCCGCGCCCGGAACTCCCGAGATCTCCGGGGCCAGGATCGGATACTCCAGGTCGAGGTGCGCGTCGCCGGTCGCCAGCGACAGGCGTCGGCGCCCCGCCGGCGCGGTGGGGTCGGACGCGATCTCAAAATCGATCGAGCGCCCGTCGGGGCTCCGGGGAGGGCGCAGGCTGCCCAGCGCCGGGACCGGAAAGCTGAGCGCGCCGGCCCGGGCCCGTCCTGCGAGGAGCAGCCCCTCTAAGCGCTCGACGGAGCGGTTCGTGCGCCTTCCCCCGCCGGGCGCAGCGCCGGGGGGGGAAGGCGCTTTCGGGGTTTACGAGGGGGTCTCGGACTTGGCGGCCTTCTTCCCGCGGCGGCCCGCCGGCGGGGTCCCGGGGAAGAACGACTCCCACGTGGTGACGAGGGTTTCGCGGCGATCCGCACCCGCTTCGGAGCGGCCCCGCTTGCCCACGAGCGGGTCGTGCGTGTCCCGGACGGAGCGGAGGAACTCCCCGGGGTTCTCGCTCGCCTTCTCGAACCCGTACAGGATCAGCTGCCGGAGGAAGCTCGAGCGGCCGCGCCAACCAATGCGCCTCCGGACGAGCGGATTGAGGTGTCGCTTCGCCATTCGCCATACTTCGTTCGTCGTTCGGTAATCTCTGGCCGAGAGGCCAATCATCACCTGCGGCATCTTCGCCTCGAACGGGCCAGTCCCTTCCGCCTTATTTAGTTGTCCTACGAATCCCGTAGTGTTCTCAATAGTATGGGAGTGGTTGGCCGAACCCCTCAGGGGAACGGCACGAACAGCGCGATAAGGATGCCGGCCAAGAAGAGCGCCCCGAGCGCGAAGTGGGCGCGGAACGGCCTGGCCGCCTCCTCGGGGCGCAGGGCGAGCACGCGGTCCGTCCGGGCGGCGAGCGCCCCCATGGCGGCCAGGGCGACGAAGTAGGCGAGCCCGAGACGTTCCGCCGCGCCGAACGCCGCCAACAGCGCGAGCGCACCGGCGTGCAGGACCGGCACCAGCGCGACGGAGCGCCGGACCCCGAAGCGCGCCGGCAGCGACCGGAGGCCCAGCGCGAGATCGGCGGGGAGGTCGCCCAGGCTGTGGATCGTCTCGAACGCGGTCCCCCACAGAAGGATCGCCCCGACGGCCAAGAGGACCGTGGGCGCAAGCGTCCCGGTGACCCCGACGTACGCCGCGGCCGGGGTGATGGACTCGACCAGGCCGAGGAAGACCGTGGTGAGCCAGGTGAACCGCTTCGTGTAGCTGTAGCCGAGAATCAGGACGAGCGCGACCGGGGCGAGCGCGAGGGCCAGGGGGTTGAGGAGCGCGGCGGCGAGGACCATGACCGCGGCGCTGACGGCGGTGAAGACCAGGGCGAAGGCCGGGCTGAGCCGGCCGGTGACCAAGGCCCGGCCGCGCGTACGGGGGTTCCGGGCATCCTGCTCCCGGTCCGCGAAGCGGTTGAAGCTGTGGCCGGCGTTGCGCGCGGCGACGAACGCGAGGACGAGGAGTCCGGTCGTCACTAGCGACGGAACGCCCCGGGCCGCAAGGAGGAGGAACGCGAGCGCGAACGGGAGGTTCAGGCCGAGGTTCTGGATCTCGAGGAACCGTCCGAGCTCCGCGGTCGGACCGGCCGGTGCGGCGTTCACGGCGCCGGGCGGCTGCCCAGTCTCCCGAGGCCCGGGTCGCGCGCGATGAGCTCGTCGATCCGTCGGGTCACCGCCGCGTCCATGGCGATCTCCTCGGGCCACGGCCGGGGAAAGCCGTCGTCGGGCCCCTTGCGGGTCGCATCCAGCCCCATCTTGGCGCCGAAGTTCGGCACGGGATTCGAGATCGACAGCTGGTCGACCGGACCATGGACGAGCTCGAGGTCCCGTTCGGGGTCGGCCTGGAGGGCCACCCGGTAGAGGACCTCGCGCAGGTTGTGGACGTCGACCTCCGCGTCGACGACGATGAGGTAGCGAGTGAACATCATCTGCCCGAGCCCCCAGAGGGCGTGCATCACCTTGCGGGCGTGCCCGGGGTAGCGCTTGCGGATCGCGACGATCCCGAGGTTGATGAACAGCCCCTCCATCGGGAGGTTCATGTCGACGATCTCGGGGAGGACGAGGCGGATGACGGGCAGGAAGACCCGTTCGACGGCCTTACCGAGCACGGCGTCCTCGGTGGGGGGCTTTCCGGTCACGGTGCCGAGGTAGACCGCCCGCTCGCGGTGCGTCACGTGGGTGACGTGGAAGACCGGGAACGGCTCGGGAGCGGAGTAGTAACCGGTGTGGTCGCCGAACGGACCTTCGATCTTGCGCTCGGACGGGTCGACGTACCCCTCGAGGATGATCTCGGCCTGCGCCGGTACTTCGAGGTCAACGGTCCGCGCGCGGACGAGCTCGAGCGGCTCGTTCCGAAGGAAGCTCGCGAAGACGAAGTTCGAGATCCCCTCGGGCACCGGGGCAAGCCCCGCGAAGACCGTCGCGGGGTCCGCCCCGATCACGGCGGCGACCGGCATCCGCTCGCCCCGTGCGGCCCACTTGCGGTGGTTCTGGGCCCCGATCCGGTGCACCTGGAAGTGCATACCGAGCGTGTCGGGACCGTACTGCTGGAGCCGATAGATCCCGGTGTGCGGCTCGCCGGTCTCGGGATCCTTCGTGATCACGACCGGGAGCGTGATGGTTCGCCCTCCGTCGTTCGGCCAGCACCTCAGGATCGGGAGGCGGTCGAGGTCGACGCGGTCGAGCTCGACCTCCTGGCAGGGGCCGGAACGGACCCGCTTGGGTCCAAGGCTCCTCAAGGTGTCGAGCGCCTCGATCGTACCGGAGAGGTCCCGGATCGCCCCCAGGACCCCGCTCGGGGGCCGGAGATGGACCAGGCGGGAGATGCGCTCGGCGGGGGCGTCCAACGATTCGGCCCCGAGGGCGAGGGCGATGCGTCGGGGGGAGCCGAGGACGTTCATGGCGATGGGCATCGTGGCCCCGGGAACGTTCTCGAACAGGAGGGCCGGCCCGTCCTTCCGCACCGCCCGCTGGGTCACCTCGGTGATCTCGAGGTCCCGGGAGACGGGCGAGCGGACGCGCAAAAGGTCGCCGCGCGACTCGAGCTCGTTCAGGAACTCCCCCAGGGACCGGAACGCCATCGCCGGCGGGAGGCCGGCCGGCGTATTTAAGGCGGGGAACCCGCCGCGAACGGCCTCGGGTTCATACGGAAACCCTCCCTGGCGGCGCCGATGCAGACCGTCACGCTCGAGTTCCGCACCCCGGATCTCGAAGTCCTCGGGATCGTCCCCGAGGGGTTCTTCGCCCGCTACGAGGAGGTGGAGCTGCTCGAGACCCTCCGGCTGGAGCACGGCTGGCGGCTGCAGCTGCTGCGGGTCCGACGGCGCGGAGCCCTGCGGAGCGCCGCCGAGCTCGAGCGCGAGTCCCGGCGCATCCGAAGCCTGTACGGGCTCCAGCGGCTGGAGCTGGTCGAGCGTCGCCCTCGGACCCGGGACTACATCCTCCTCGTGCGGCAACGCAACCCCCCCGGCCTCAAGCGCCTCCTCGAGCTCGCGGGGGGCCACATCACCCCGACGATCCCGTTCCGGCTCACCCCGACCCGTGTCGTCGCCACGTTCCACGGTGAGGAGCGCTGGCTGCGCCGCGTCCTGCGCTGGCTCCAGCGGCAGGAGATGCCGTTCCGGGTGGTCCGCGCCTCCGCCCACCCGTACCTCGCGGACGCCGGCGAGGCCCGGCTCACGGCCCGACAGCGGGAGGTTCTCGCCCGCGCGTGGACCCTCGGCTACTTCGCCGTTCCGCGTCGCATCACCCTGACACGGCTCGCCCGCCTGACAGGCCAAAGCCCGCCGGCGCTCGGGAAGATGCTTCGACGGGCGGAGGGGCTTCTCGTGGCGCGGGCGCTCTCCACGGAGGAGACCGGGGGCCCGTCGGAAGGTCCAACGGACCTCGTCCCCTGAGCGGGGCAGGGGGGGCCCGCCCCCGCGCCAAAAGGTAGATGAACGGACGCCGGTCCCCCGGTGTGGCGCGCCCGGGCCGAATCGTCGTGGAGAGGGTGGACGGCGCCGCGTCGGTCCCGCTGCCGGCTCGGGCGACCGACGGGTCGGCCTGCTTTGACCTCCGGGCGGCCGAGGCCGCGGCTCTCACGTACGGCCAGATCACCCTGGTGCGTACGGGCCTGAGGATGCGCGCCCCACCGGGCACCTTTCTCGAGGTCCGCCCCCGCAGCGGGCTCAGCACGAAGGGCGTCCTGATGGCGAACGCCCCGGGCACGATCGACCGCGACTACGCCGGCGAGGTGAAGGTTCCCCTCACCTACCTCTTCCCGGGGTCGTACGAGATCGAGGTCGGCGACCGGATCGGACAGATCCGCTTGGTCGCCGACCGTATCGCGGTGTTCCGACCGGGGACCGTCCGGCCGATGGGGTCGCGCCGGGGCGGGTTCGGCAGCACCGGCCGATAGGCGCCCGCTCTACGGGCGGCCGCCGAACTCGTCGAGGACGCTCTGGACACGGTGGGCCGGCGGGGGAGGGGGAGGACGCCCCCGATCCATCTCGGACTGGATCTCCTCGAGCAGATCGTGCATGCGTCGTTCCTTGGAACGGGCGGACCGCTCCAGGCTCACGTCGCGGGTCCCCTCCGCCACGAGGACGACGACTCGGCCGGCCCGCGCGCGGCCCGTCCGCCCCCGGCGCTGGATCGTGCGGATCATGCTCGGCACCGGTTCGTAGAACAGGACGAGGTCCGTCGACGGGATGTCGAGCCCCTCTTCGGCGACCGACGTCGCGACGAGGCAGTTGATCCGTCCGGTGCGGAATTCATCGAGGAGAGCGATCTGTTCCTTCTGGCTGAGCCCTTCGTCGCGCACGCGGCTCGCCTGTCCGACGAACCGGGCGGGGCGCACGACGGGGTCGGCGCCGCGACGCAGCTCCTCGACGAGGAGCGACGCGGTGTCCCGGTACTGGGCGAAGACGATCACCCGCGACCCGGGGGCGCGGTGGAGCTCCTCGGTCACGACCGCGACGGCCCGCGCCACCTTGGGGTGCTCGAGGGTGAGCGAGCGCAGGAGCTCCCGGACCTTCTGGACGTCCGGATCCCCAAGGAACGTCCGTTGCGCGGGGGTCGGTCGGGCGCCGGCGCGGGGCGCTTGCTTCTCGAAGAACTCGCGAAGGGCCTCGACACCCTGCGTCTCGATCAGTTCGAGCGCGTGCAGGCCCTTCATCGCCACGGCCTCGGCGGTGAGCGCGGCCCACACACCGTTCGCCGCGTTCTCGCCCCGGTGGCGGGCGGCTTGCACCTCCCGCTGGAGGCGTTGGCTGATCACGAGGAGGTCGCGCCGCGTGGCCTCCCCGTCCGCGAGCAGCCCGAACCGGCGGAGCAGCTCCGCCTGCCGACGGACCGCGGCGCGCAAGAGGATGCCGAGGTGGCGGACCTCCGGCGGGACCGGCACGACGATGTTCTCGACGCCGATGCCGTGGAAGTACGGCCGGACATCGTCGTCGTCGGCGGTGCGGTACTCGAACCGTTCGATCCCGAGGTTCGCCCAGACCTCCTCGATACGGTCCTTCCGGCTTCCCGGCGAGGCGGTCATCGCGAGCACCCGGGCGCGGGGGGAGTCCCGGTTCGTTCGGCCGATCATCACATAGGGGTAGTCGCCGACCGCGCGGTGCGCCTCGTCGAAGACGATGAGGGAGTACGCGTCGAGGGAGGCCGCCCCCCCCCGGAGATCGTTCGCGATCACCTGGGGCGTCGCGACGACGACCTGGGGCGGCGCGAGCAAGGCGAGTCGGCGCTCGGGGGAGATCGTCCCCGTGAGGACGACGGGTTCCGGTGCGAAGAGGCTCTCCCCAACGCTTCGGGCGTGCTGGACCACCAGCGGACGGGTGGGGGCGAGGAAGAGCACCGAGCGCGTCGGGTGGTCGAGCAGATGTTGGGCGATCACCCGGAGCGCGATCGCGGTCTTGCCGAGCCCGGTCGGTAGGACGACGAGCGTGTTGTGGTGGGCCGCCGTCTCGCTGATCCGCTCCTGGTAGAGGCGGTTCTCGAGGACGCCCGGCCGGATGCGCGGGTGCTCCACGCGGTCCATCACTGGGTCGACGGCAAGGACCGGGCGCGCCTTAATAGGGCGAGCGCTCGCGCGGCCGATGCTGTCTCTCGGTGGGATCCTCCTCCTGCTCGCGGGGACGGGGGCGGTCCTCGTCTTCCATGGGGTCGCGGTCGTTTTCGCCCTCCAGATGCCGCGGCTCGACCCGGCCCCGGCCACCCTACCGGAGCGGAGATCCCGGGTGAGCGCCGTCATCGCGGCCCGCAACGAGGAGGCGGATCTTCCCGGGTGCCTCGATTCGCTGATCGCGCAGGACTACCCGGACCTCGAGATCCTCGTCGTGGACGGCGGTTCGACCGACGGGACGCGCGAGGTCGCACGGGCCCGCGCTCCGCGGGTGCGCCTCCTCGAAGAGCCTCCCCTACCCGCGGGCTGGGTCGGGAAGAACTGGGCCTGTCACCTCGGCGCCTCCGCCGCCTCGGGGGAGTACCTTCTCTTCACCGATGCGGACATGCACTACGGACCGGAGACGGTGCGCCGCAGCGTGGAGTGGGCCGAGGCCGAGGGGGCCGACCTCGTGACCCTCGCCCCCCGGATCGAGACCGTCGGGTTCTGGGAGAAGGTCGTGCTGCCGTTCTACACCCAGATGGTCCTCACGTACTTCCGTACCCCGCGGGTCAATCGGGCGAACTCCCGGGCCGCGATGGCCAACGGGCAGTACACCCTGGTCCGACGGGCCGCGTACGACGCCGTGGGGGGGCATGCCCGCATCCGTGGAGCGGTCCTCGAGGACGTGCGCCTCGCCCAGGAGCTCCGTTCGAAGGGCCGGCGGCTGAGGGTCGCCTGGGCACCGGAGCTGCTCACCACCCGGATGTACCGCGACCGGCACGAGATGTTCGAGGGCCTCCTCAAGAACGTCCACGGGCTGAGATTCTCGGCGGCCCGCCAGACCGGCTTCCTCGTCGCGCTCGTGGGGCTCTTTTGGCTCCCGCTCGGCCTGCTCCCGCTCGGCATCGCGCTCCACGATCCGCTCGTCGCCGGGGTCGGGGCGGTTCTGGCCGCCCTGCTCTTCGTCAAGCACGTGGCGTTCACCGCGGGCGCGCGGGGCCCGGCCGCCTACGGCCTGCTCTTCCCGGTCGCCGTCGGTTTCTACGTCGTCCTCGTCGGCGCCTCGATCCGTCGCGGCGTCGCGCGCCGACCGCTGCTATGGAAGGGCCGGACCTACCCGCTCGACCCCGGCGAGGGACCGGGCGATGCGGCGCGACGAGGTTAAGCGACCGAGCTCTCTCGGCGGCGCCGGTCGGTGCATGTCGGCGTCCATCGAGCCCCGCTACAACCTCTTCATCGGCGGCGCGGAGGTCCCGGCCTCCGGCGGCGGAACGCGGACCCTCCTCGATCCGGCGACGAACGATCCGCTCACGACCGTCGCCTTCGGAACCGCCGACGATGCCCGGTTCGCGATGGAGTCCGCCGAGCGCGCGTTCCGCGAGAGCGCCTGGGCGGGGGACGACGGCGCCAAACGCGGGCGGACCCTGTATCGCCTGGCGCGCCTGATCGAGGAGCGCGCCGAGCCGCTCGCCCTCCTCGAGACCCGCAACATGGGCAAGCCGCTCAAGGAGGCGCGGGGCGACGTGGCGTACGTCGTGCGGACGTTCGAGTACGTCGCCGGTCTCGCCGACAAGATCGAGGGGGAGACCATCCCCGTTCCGGGCCCCCGCTTCGACTTCACGCTGCGCGAACCGCTCGGGGTGACGGTGCACATCGCTCCTTGGAACTACCCGCTCCTGCTCGCCATGCGCTCCGTCGCGCCGGCCCTGGCGGCGGGCAACGCCGCCGTCCTCAAGCCGGCGAGCGCCACCCCCCTCACGGCGCTCGCGCTCGCCCGTCTGGCGAAGGAGGCGGGGATACCGGACGGGATACTCAACGTGGTCGTCGGGGGCGGAACCGACGTCGGGGAGGCGCTCGTCAGCGACCGGCGGGGCCGCTCCGTCGCCTTCACGGGCAGCGGCGAGGTCGGCCAGCGGATCGCCGAGCTCGCCGGCCGACGCGTGATCCCGGTCACGCTCGAGCTCGGGGGAAAGAGCCCGGTGATCGTGTTCCCGGACGCGGACCTCGACCGGGCCGCGAAGGGGATCGCGTTCGGCATCTTCGGCAACGCCGGCCAGATGTGCTGGGCGGGGAGCCGGCTGCTCGTCGCGCGGCCGGTGCGGGACGAGCTGCTGGCGAAGGTCCGCGCGCTCGCCGAAGCCTACCACCTCGGCCCCGGCACGGACCCGGCGACGGAGATGGGACCGCTCGTGGCCGCCGATCACCTGGCGCGGGTCGTCGGGTTCATCGAGGAGGCGCGCGGAGCGGGGGCGCGGATCGTGACCGGCGGGGTGAAGGTCGACGAGCCGAGTCTCGCGCGGGGCAATTTCGTGCGGCCGACGGTCGTCGCCGACGCTCCGCCCGATGCCCGGATCGTGCGCGAGGAGGTGTTCGGTCCCGTGCTGACGGTCCAGGAGTTCGACGAGGCCGACGAGGCGGTCCGCCTGGCGAACGACTCCCGCTACGGCCTCTTCGCGGCCCTCTGGACCCGGGACCTGGTCCGGGCGCACACCGTCGCGCGGCAGCTCGAGGCCGGCATGGTCTCGGTCAACGAACCACCGAACAGCTACCCGCAGACGCCGTTCGGCGGGTTCAAGGACAGCGGCATCGGCTTCGAGCAGGGGACCGACACGGTCCGCCAGTTCACCCGCCGCAAGAACGTCCTCGTCAATCTCGGCGCGGCGAAGCCGCGCCGGTCCGCGTAGCCCGGGCCGGTGGGGCGGTGGCGCCGGGTTCATACGAAACGGGGAAAACCCCCGTGCCGGCTGGGACGCCGCCCCCGTGACCGACCCGGACGACACGACCTGGCGCACCTGCCGCTTCTGCGCGGGGACCGTCGCGCCGGGAGAGACGGTCTGCCCGAGGTGCGGGACGGGCGCCGCGGTCCGCCCCGAGGAGATCCCCCGCCTGCCGGCGCGCCAGCGCCGCCACCTGAGGCTCAGCCAAGGCGTGCGTTCCCTCATCGTGGTGGGGGTCGCCGTGGGCATCGCCTACGCGATCCTGAGCGCGGTCCTGGCCGGCCCGCCCACGTTCCCCGATCCCCTCACGACCCGGGGGACCTACACGATCGCCCCGGGGAGCTACACCTACCTGAGCGGGTCGATCACCGGCGAGGACTACATCGACGGCAACTACACCGTCCTCAGCCCGGTGGGGACGTCGCTCACCTTCCAGGTGTACAATTCCTCCGAGTTCGTGGCGTTCGTCCACGGCCAGCCGACGGTAGCGCAGTGGAACAGCACCGGCGCTTCCTCGGCCCCGCTCGTCTTCGCCGCGCCGTACACCGACACGTTCTACCTCGTCTTCGAGAACCCCTACCTCCCCTCGTCGGGGATCGTCCAGACCGTGTACGTCGCGACCAACTACCAGTCGAACGTCGTCCTCGGTTGAGGACCGCCCGCGTTCAGTCGGGCGCGCCGGGCGCCTCGTGGCGCTTGAGGTAGTCGTGGGGGACCTGGTCGGTCAGGAAGACGGTCTTCCCCGCCTGCATGATCACGATGCCGTCCGCGCGGGCGCGGCGGGCGTCCACCTCGAGGATCACGGGCTCCGGGGTGCGGACGGCCCCCGCGGCGCGCGCGTCGGCCGCCGTCCGCGACAGGTGGACCTTGCGTCGGTCCGACGGCTTGAGCCCGACCTCGAGGACGATCGCGGCCTCTTCGGGGGTGACGGGGAAGAACAGCTCGTCCGGGATGTTCTCGGTGGGCAGGTCGAGGTCGACCTCGACGGTGTGACCGTAGGTCGCCCGGACCCGATCGTCCTTGACCTCGTAGCGGCCCTTCGCGTCGCTCTCCGCGATCGCGACCAGGTGGTGGGTGCGCAACCAGTGGTAGCCGCGGTGGTGGCCCTGGATGGCCTGGACGAGCCGCGGGAGCTCGATCCACCCGTGGGCGTCGACGGTAAGGCCGTACTTCTCCGGGAAATGCCGGAGGATGCCGGTCATGACCCGCCCGAGATGGTCGAGCTCCCGGTCGTTCATGAGGAAGCGGCCGGAGGCGTTGCAGACCGGACAGCTCTCGGCCCGGAAGTAACCGTGCTGCGCGCACTCCTTGAGCATCGGCGGGGAGCCCCCTACGACTTGATCTTGTCCGCCTTCTTGTCGAAGTCCTGCAGGGCATCGCCGTAGACGTCGGCGAGGTCCTTCAGCACGCGCTTGAGGACCGCCTGGGGCTTTTCTCCCTTGGTCCGGAGGTAGAGGCTCGGCTTGTCGAGGAAGGGGTGGCCCAGGTAGTAGCGTGCCTCGACGACCTTCTCCTCGGCCTGGAGGGCCTCGACGAGGGGGATCAAGAGGGTCTCCTCGCCCTTCGGCAGCTCGATGCGCAGCGCATCGTGCTCCTTCTCGGCGACGTGGATCTCCATGCGCGTCGGCGCGGCCACGGGGGTCCCCTTCTTAACGGTGGCGGCCCGCGTGTCGGCCGGCGGAGCGCCGTCCAACACGGCTATATGCGAACCCCATGGTTGGGCGGCCCGATGCGCGTCCTTGTGGTCGGCGGAGGCGCCCGGGAGCACGCGATCGGCGAGTGCCTCGCGGCGGCCGGCGCGCAGGTCGTGGTGGCGGCCGCTTCGACGAACCCCGGCCTCAGCGCCCTCGCGAAGGCCTACGCGCGCGTCGACCCGAACCGCCCTGAGGCGGTCGTCGGCGTCGCCCGCGAACGCGCCGTCGACTACGCCGTGATCGGTCCCGAGGCCCCGCTCGCCGCGGGCGTCGGGGATGCGCTGCGCGCGGCGGAGGTCCCCGTCGTCGGTCCCTCGCGTGCCGGCGCGCGGATCGAATCGTCGAAGCAGTTCTGCCGCGAGCTGCTGGCGAAGCACGGGATCCCGGCGGCCCCCCGGGTGGTCCCGGTGATGAATCTGGACGAGGTCGACGCGCGCGTCGCCGAGCTCAACCGGCCGTTCGTGGTCAAGCCCGTCGGCCTGACGAGCGGCAAGGGGGTCCGGGTCCAGGGCGCCGATTTCGCGACGCCCGCCGAGGGTGCGTCCTACGCCAAGCAGCTGCTCGCGACGGCGAGCGGCCGCGAGGGCGTCCTGCTCGAGGAGCGGGTCGAAGGCGAGGAGTTCAGCCTGATGGCGTTCGTCACCGACTCGGGGATCTACCCGATGCCCGTCGTCCAGGACTATAAGCGGGTAGGGGAGGGCGACACCGGAGCCAACACCGGCGGGATGGGCTCGTACTCGCAGCGCGACCACCTTCTGCCGTTCCTCTCCCCGTCCATGCGCGACCGGGCGGTGGAGATCCTCGTCCGGACCGTGGACGCGCTCCGGCAGGAAGGGATCCCCTACCGCGGGATCCTCTACGGCGGATTCATGCTCACCCAGCAGGGGCCGATCCTGCTCGAGTACAACGCCCGGTTCGGCGACCCCGAATCGATCAACGTGCTCTCGCTCTACGAGGAGGGCAACTTCGCCGAGCTGCTCTACGGGGTCGCGACCGGCCGCGTCGACCCCACGCTGCTGCACTTCCGCCTTCGGGCGACCGTCGTCCGCTACCTGGTCCCCCCCGGATACCCCGCCGCGCCGACCGCGGGCGGGCTGCTCACGCTCGACCTGCCGGCGATCGAGTCCGCCGGCGTCCGGGTCCGCTACGGTTCCGTCGAGCCCGCCGGGCCGGCGAGCGTGCGCCTGTCGACCTCGCGCGGGCTCGCGCTCGTCGGCGAGGCGAGCGCCGTGCACGAAGCGGCCGTTCGGGTCGAGGCCGCGCTGCGATTCGTTTCGGGCGACTACCTCGTGCGCCACGACATCGGAACGGGCGAGGACCTCGTCCGCCGGACGGAGCACCTGCGGCGGCTCCTCGTTCCCGGGGCGAAGGCCTCGCCGCTCCCGCTGAGCGTCGCGGCGCCGGATGCCCCGCCCTCCTCGGCCGGGACGCCGGATCAGGTCCTGTCCGCGTAGCCCCGGGCGCGGCCCCCAACCGTCAAATACGCTCCCCCGGCTCGACCGGACGCATGTTCTGTCCCAAGTGCAAGCGCCTCATGCGCCCCGACAAGTCGGCCGGGGTCTGGCGGTGCGCGGCGTGCGGCACGCGCGTTCCGCTCGGGAACGGCCGCGTCGTGGGCTCGTCGACCCCGACGGCCCGCGAGATGCCTGTCCTCGAGGAACGCGCCGCCGCCACGCTCCCGAAGGCGAACGAGGAGTGTCCGAAGTGCGGCAACCCGGAGGCGTACTGGGTGCTCCGGCAGACCCGGGGGGCCGACGAGCCCGAGACCCGGATCTTCGAGTGCACCAAGTGCGGGCACAAGTGGCGGGAGTACCAGTAGCCCCGCCCGCCGCGTTCGACAGCGTCCGCAGCGCGTTCGACCCCGACGCCTTCGGCGGGCGCCGACGGCTCCGGGGCTGGGTCCTGCGCTCCCGGTCGAGCGGGGGGATCCTCTTCCTGGTCCTGCGCGACCGGACCGGCGCGCTCCAGGTGACCGCGAAGCGCGACCGCGTGGGCGCCGACGCGTTCGCCGCCGCGGAGCGCGTGCAGGTCGAGGGGGCCGTCGTCGTCGAGGGGAGCGTCGCGGCGGACCCGCGGGCCCCCGGCGGGCGCGAGCTGCGCGCCGACCGCATCGAGGTCGTCGACGCGGGCGAGGCGTTCCCGATCTTCGCCAATCAGACCGAGGAGTTCCTCCTCGACAAGCGCCACCTCGCGATCCG
>JAKAOB010000062.1 GCA_021812305.1 Thermoplasmata archaeon | reverse complement strand
CACGACCGCCGCGCAACCGATCGTGATCCCGCAGACGACCGCCGTCGACGTGGTCTATACGCTCGGCGCCGCGACCTCGGCGCTCTTCCCCACGCAGTTCAGCGAAACGGGCCTGCCGAACGGGACCGCGTGGTCCGTGGAGGTCGGAGGGACCTCCTACGGCGTGACGGCGAACACGACGACCTTGGACCTGGTCGGCGGCACGAACTTTACCGCCAACGGTTCGTTCGTCTATCTCGCGAACGGCACCGGCTACTACGCGGCCTCGGTCGAGGTCAACCCCTTCGTGATCAACGAGACGACCGCCACCTATGGGGTTCCCGCGTCGATCAGCCTCAACGGGAGCGCGAACGTCATCATCGGGTACAAGCCGATGTACTACGTCACCGTCGCCGGCAGTGTCGGCGGCAGCGTTACCCCGGCGTCCCAATGGGTGGACGGGGGCAGCTCGATCGCGCTCAACGAGACCGCGGCGACCGGCTACCACTTCGTGGGTTGGACCGGTTCGGGCAGCGGCTCGGTGTCGAGCGGCCTGGCGGCACCGACCGTCAGACCGACGGGGGCGGTGAGCGAGTACGCCACCTTCCGCCCGAACTCGCCCCCCACCTGGAACCTCACGCTCGTGAGCGTGGGCCTGCCGGCCACCACTCCGTTCTCGGTGACGATCGGCGGCACGACCTACACGGGAGTCGGCTCCTTCCGCATCCCGGACCTCCCCAACGGAACGACCGCCATCTCGGTCGCGATGCTCTTCCTCAACGCCACCGAGACGACCCGCTTCGTCCCGATCAGCGTCGTGGCGACGTCCCTGACGTTGACGAACGGGCAGCTGGACCTGATCGCGAACGGCACGCTCACCGTGAGCTACCAGACGCAGTATACGCTCAGTGTGGTATCGACCTCGGGCGGAACGGTCAACCCCGGTGTCGGGCTCACGTGGTATAACGCGAGCGTCCGCGTCGCGCTGACCGCGACGCCGTCGCGGGGATACTACTTCGGCGGCTGGAACGGGACCGGCAACGGGTCCCTCACGAGCGCCACCAGTTCCGGAAGCGCGACGATGAACGGTCCGCTCACGGAGACGGCCCAGTTCATCCTGCGCCCGCCTGCGCCGCCGGCCACCTACTGGCTCACGGTCCAGGAGACAGGCCTGCCCACCACCCTCGCGTGGAACGTCTCGCTGGGAGGGTACGGCGCGTCCGGGACGAACGCCACCCTGACCGTCAACGGGCTCAACGGCACCTACACGCTCTTCGTTCCCAGCGTCTACGTCTCCGCGGGGGCCCGATGGGTCGCGAACCTGACGAACGTCTCGAAGACGATCTCGGCCAACGGCAGCTTCGCCGTGTCGTTCAGCGAGGAGTACCTCGTGACGGTCGTGGCCGGGCCCGGCGGGACGGCCACCCCCGCGACGAGCTGGGTGGCGGCCGGCACGCAGGTGACGATCACGGCCACCCCGAACGCCACGAGCCAGTTCCTCAACTGGACCGGGAACGGGTCCGGGTCGTACACCGGAGCCTCCACCTCGACCACGATCACCGTGAACGCACCGGTGACGGAGCAGGCGTCGTTCGAGCTGACCCCGACCACCAAGGGAACCCAGGGCAGCGGGACATCGAGCTCGCCGCTGATGGCGATCGTCCTGCTCATCGTCCTGCTCGTCGTGGGGGCCCTCATCGGCCTCCTCGTCGGACGCCGACGCGGAGCGAGCCCGCCACCCCCCACGCCGTACTCGGGGCCGGAGGCACCGGCCGAGAGTGCCCCCGCCGGCGATCCCTCGTCCGACGGTGCGAACGGCCCGACCTGGAACGAGGAGCCGTCCGAGACGCAGTAAGGATCCACTCCCAGCGGTGGCCAACCCCTTCCCCGTCCTGCCCTCGCGCCGGCTCCCTCGCGCGGGCGGAGAACCCCACGGGAGCGGATGCGAGCGCATGCGCGGAATACCCGGCGACGAGGGTGCCCTTCCTGCGACGAACGAGATCCCGACCGGTCGCCCCGCTCGCGCGCGAGGGGCCGCGTGGTCCGTCGCGCTCGGCGTGGTGGGCCTTCTCTTGCTGTCCGGTCTCGCCGGCGGCGTGACTCTCGGCCTCGGGTCGTCCCACGCGCCGGCGAACCCGGTGACCGTTGCCTCGGCGCGCCCCCCCACCCCCGCCCGGCCCGCTCTGCCCGCCGTGGGCGGGGTGAACGGGACGTTCTACACCAATTCGTCGAACATCGCTCGGCAACCGAGCGCCAACGACTACTGCAACCCGACGAGCTTCCCGAACTGCTTGAACCAGGCACAGAACCCGTCGATCATGACCCTCGCGAACGGCAGCTTGGGGATCGCCTTCTCGATCGAGACGAGCTACTCGGCCTCGACCTGCTCGTTCGCCAGCGGCAACATCACCGCCCAGATCGGTTGGGCGACCTCGAGCGACAACGGGACGACCTGGGGAGCCCTCAGTTACATCGCGAACGACACCTGTCCGTACATCCAGGCCATTGAACCCTCGTTCGCCGTGGGCGGCGGCGGCGTGATCTACGGGACGTTCGTGGAAGCGAACGCGACCCCGACCCAGATGAACCCCTCCGGCTACGGACCGCTCATCGGCTATACGAGCCGCAGCAGCGATGCGCTGGCGTTCACGGAATCGACGAACAACGGTTCGTCGTTCGCGGCCGTCCGGACGATCGAGTCCGGGGGCAACATCTCCCGGCCGGCGCTGGCCGCCTTCGGCTCGACGGTCTACATCGTCTACGAGAACATCTCGAACGGAACGACCCTGAGCACCTACACGGGCGTGTCGAGCTCCATCGCACTGTATCTCCTGTACTCCACGGACGGCGGCGCGAACTGGCACGGTCCCTATGCGCTTCCGGGCCAGAACTCGACCGAGGGCTACAACGCGATGACCCCGTCCATCGCCGTGAGCCCGAACGGGGAGGTCGCGGTCGCCTACGCGACCAACCGCTCGTGCATCGCCTACTGCGCGACGTTCAGCATGGGCTGGGGCGACGACATCGTCGTCTCCACCTCGATGTCGAACGGGACGAGCTGGGCGGGTCCGCACACCGTGGCCCACGGGATCGGCGAATCTTACGAGTACCTGGGGATCTACCTCCAGGCCCTCTTCGAGGACGCCCCGGAGACCTCGGTCGCCTGGGGCTCGGCCACGGCGCTCTACGTCGCCTATGCCGGAGCGCTCAATTCGAGCGCGGCGAGCGGCTACATCTTCTACGACTACTCCGAAACGAGCGTGTTCGCGGGGGTGTCGACGGACGGGGGCCTCACCTGGACCGACACCCAGCTCAGCCCCGCGCTGCCCAAGGGGCTGGAGTATCCGTACGGCCAGAACTACTACAATCCCGGGGTGGCGACGCACGGGGGAGTGGCGTACGTGACCTACTCCTACACCAACGAATCCTCCTCCTGCGGGGTGGCGACGAACCCCTACGGCAACTATGCCGGCACGCAGTGGCTGACGAACTTCACGGCCGGCGGGTGGAACGCGCCCTCGCTCCTGATGCTGCTGCCCGATGCGTTCGACTTCTGGAACTTCGCGGGGTGGACGGCCAGCATCACGTTCGACACCTCCGGTCGGACCGTGCCGGCCTTCGCGGTGGACGCGGGATACGTCTACACCGGCACGTTCACCGCGAACACCGGCATCGAGGTGGCGACCGAGTACCGCGGCGCCACCACGTCGCTCACGGTCGAGATGAACGGCCTCACCCTCGGTACGAGCTGGAACATCGAGATCGACGGGGAGGAGTTCTCCTCCACGGGGGCGAACCTCACCGTCGCGAACGTACCCTCGGGGCCGACGGTCTACCTCGCCTGGAACGGACCGTACCTGTTCCTGGGATACCGCGAGGTCCTGATGCCGTTCTTCAGTCTCCCGCTCGAGACGAGCCTCACCGGCGCGACGACGATGTATGAGAACTTCACCCAGTTCGACGGGATCACCTTCGGCCTCGAGCCCCAGGACGTGAGCTACCTCTACCTCGTCGTCGAGGACTACTCGGCGAGCGCGGGGTACCTGTTCGACTACTACTACTACTGGGAGACGTACTTCGGATACGGCGGCATCCCGTACTCGGCGCAGGGCGGGTGCCCCTTCCCCTGGTACGTGCCGGTGGGATCGACCCTCAAGCTGACGCCGAGCTACAACTTCGCGAACGGCGTCTACGGCTACTACCAGTCCGAAGGCCTCACGGCCGGCTACTGGAACGGCACCGGCGCCGGCAGCTACACGGGCAGCGGCACGACGGCGAACCTCAAGATCTCCTCCCCGTGGAACGAGACGGTCTGGTTCCTTTCCTACGGCACCTACACCGAGTCGTTCCAAGCCCCGGGACTGCCCACGACCTCCACCTACTCCTTCGAGCTCGACGGCGCCGGCTATTCCGGCGCCGGTGGGTCGGTGGTCCCGGTCGCCAACGTCTCCACCGGGCCCCACTGGCTTACGTCGATCCAGGCGACCTCGACGTCCGCCGGATGGCAGTACTTCGGCCGGTCCGACGCGGGCAACCCGATCCTGGTCCCGTTGTCCCCGGTCGTCAATCTCTCCTTTGCCTACGTGGACGTCGGCGCGAGCACGGGCACGGTGAGCCTCCACGCGACGGGGCTCACGCCGGGGACGGTCTGGCAGTTCGCCTTCAACGGAACGATCTACAGCTCCTCCACGCCGTGGATCAACCTGACCATGCACCCCGGCGACTACCCGGTCGCCGGCTACCCCGTCGTCGCGCAGAACGGCTCGGTGGGCTACGCGCCGTTCAACCTAGCGGCGTCGATGAACGTCACCACCGGCCAGAGCTACGACATCAACTTCTCGAACGCGTATCGGCTTCAGGTCGTCGTGGGGGCCGGCGGGACGATCGCGCCGGCCAACACCTCGTACTGGCTGGCCCCCGGGTCCCAACGGACCTTCACGGCGACCGTCCTGCCGGGCTACGAGTTCGTCGGCTGGAGCGGGACGGGCAACGGCGCCTACACCGGGACGAACCTTACGGCGACGGTCACCGCCAACGGACCGATCGTCGAGACGGCGAACTTCTATCCTCTCGCACCGGACCGGTTCTCGGTCACGTTCAACCAGACGGGCGTGCCGAACGGCACCTGGTGGACGGTCTACCTGAACGGGGTCGGGTACTCTTCGAACGCGGCCAACCTCACCGTCCCCGACCTCTACTCCTGCACGTTCTCCGGGACCCAGGGGCACTACGCGCTCGCGGTTCCCTACGCCTACGCCAACCTCACCGGGGGGGTCCGCTACGTTCCCGGCGCCTACCCGGCCCAGATCTGCGGCGGCTCCGCGCCGGTGGCGCTCACCTTCTCGACCCAGGTCCTCGTGACGATCGGGTCGACCGAGGGCGGCAGCGCGACGATCCAGGCCGGGGCGCAGCAGAGCTTTAGCTCGCTGTGGATCGGGGCGAACTACACGGCGACCCTCCAGGCGACGGCGTTGGCCGGGTACCGCTTCCTGGGCTGGAACGGAACGGGGGACGGCAGTTACACGGGCGGCGCGGCTTCGACCACGGTCCAGCCGTACGGACCGGTGACCGAGATCGCCGCCTTCGCCGTGATCCGACCCGTCGGGCCGCCGCCGACGTACACGGTCGAGTTCACCCTCGCTTCGCCGCTGGCCGGCGGGACCGCCTGGGGGGTGACGCTCGGGACCGGGAGCTACTCCTCGACCGGCACGACGCTCAACGTTTCGGGGCTCGCCCCGACCTCGTACGGGCTCACCGTACGGACCGCCGTGTCGCCCCAGGGGACGACGGAGTACGTCCCCACCGGGGCTCCGTCCACGGTCGCGGTCGCGCGGAACATGACGGTCCCGTTGTCCTTCGTCACGTCCTATTGGGTCACGATCACCGCGGTCGGCCCCGGTTCGGTGACGCCGCCCAGCGGCTGGTACGCCGCCCGAACGGTCCTGCACCTCAACGCGACGCCCGGGCCGACCGGGGTCTTCGTGGCCTGGGCGGGATCGGGCACCGGCGCGTACAACGGGTCCACGGCCGAGACGCCCCTGTCCGTGCTCGGCCCGCTGCAGGAGACCGCGACCTTCGTTCCCGCCACCTCGCCGCCGGCGGCCGCCGCGACGAGCGTCTGGGAGAGCCCGGCGTACATCGCGCTGTTCGCCCTCGTCGGGATCGTGGTCGGTGTCGTGATCGGGGTCGTCCTCGTCCGGGCGCGTCGCGGGGGCGGGTCGGGCCCGTCCACGACGGCGCCGGGGGAGGAGACGGTCCCGGAGCCGACCACCTACGAACCCGGGCCGGACGAGGCATCGGCGGAACCGGGCTCTGAGGGAGGCATCTCATGAGCGCCGGGCGCCGGCCCCTCGCCCCGTCGAACGCCCGTCCTCGTTGGAGCCACCTGGCGCTGGTCGCGATGACGGTGGTGCTCGCGCTGTCCGTCCTGCCGTTGCCGTGGGCCCAGGCGGGGAACGTCCCCCCGGTCCCCGCGGCGTCCCCGGGGCACCCCGGGGCGTCCGCCGTCGGGTCGTACGGCGCGGGCCCCGCCGCCGCGCCGCGACCGCTCGCCGCGAGCGGCCGCGGCACCTTCTTTTCCACGACCCCGATGCCGCTGCCGAGCTCGACGCAAGGGGCCTGCACCTACTACGGGCTCTGCTACAACGACTCGAACAACCCCTCGCTGAACCTCACCACGGGGGGCGACCTCGGGGTCGCCTACATGGCCTACACGAACCAGACGCCGTGCGCCAACGTGACGACCTACGCGCAGACCGAGATCGGGTTCAGCGTCTCTACGAACCTCGGCTCGACCTGGTCGGCCCCCGTCTACCTCGGCAACAGCGACTGTTCCGTCGCGAACCAGTACGTCGACGCCTGGCAGCCCAGCCTGACCTCGCTCGCGAACGGCACGTTCGTGCTCGCCTACATCGAGTACAACGTCACCCCGTTCACGACCGTCCCGTACGTCGAGTTCGGGGAGTACCCGTACAGCCCGTTCAGCATGAGCTACGCGCGCCTCGTCGTCACGGAGAGCTATGACGGCGGCACGGTCTGGACCGCGCCGACGGTCCTCAACACGAGCAACAACCCTCTCGGCGTCGCGACCGCCTACGCCCCCGAGCGGCCTTGGGTGACGGCGTACGGCCAGACGATCTACCTCGCGTGGATGAACGAGACGCGGGGTCCCGGGGGGTACAACTACCTCACCTACCCCTACGTCGGCGCGAGCTCGACCCAGACCCACCTGATCGTCTCCACGAACGGAGGATCGACGTGGGGCGCGATGATCAACCTCACCGCCTTCGGCGTCGCCGGTCAGCTCAACGGCCTGAACCCGGACGTTCTCGTCACGCCCTCGGGCGAGCTGTTCGTCGCCTACGCCACCAACTTCACCTTCCAGCTGACGTTCGGCAACCTGAGCTACGTCTTCTCGACGAACGTGGAGGTCGCCGCCTCCACGAACAACGGCTCGTCCTTCACCTACACGGCGGCGGCGACCGACCTCCTGGCGAGCCCGTACCGCTGGGGCCCGGCCGTGGACCCCTCGCCGCAGCTGGCGTACTCCGCCGTGACGGGTCAGCTCTACCTCATCTACGGAGCGGCGACCGCCGAGACGGTCTGCTACTACTACGGCTACTGCGGGTCGACCGCGGAGCCGAACGTCTACTTTGAGAACTCCTCCACCCTGGGGGCGTCGTGGTCAGCGCCGGCGCCGATCACCCACGCCTACGACCGCACCCTCACGGACGGCGGGTTCAACCTCTACAACCCCTCCCTGGCGGTCGATCGGAACGGTACGGTCCAGGTCGAGATGACCTTCGTCAACCTGACCGCGTGCTTCGCGACCGTGTTCGGAAGCTCCTGCGGAGCGCAGTACCAGATCTACCTCAACTCGACCGACAACGGAACGTCCTGGACCTCCCCGATCGAGATCTCCGGCAACGCCACCGGCTACCCCTACGCTCCGGACGGGGAGTACGACACCATGGTCGCGGCCGGTGGCCGGCTCTGGATCGGGTGGACGATCGACGTCTGCGTGGTGCCGATCGCCACGTGCGGCTACTACCCTTCGACGACCCTTTCCGCCGAGGTGATGATCTCCCAACCGGTCCGGGGTGCCGGGCTCACCGTGACGTTCCAGGAGGCCGGGCTTCCCACGGGGGTCACCTGGGCGGTCAACGTGCTCGGCAACGTCCGCAGCGCCGGGGCTCCCGCGAGCCTTTCGCTGTCGGGCGTGGCGAGCGGTGAGATCCTCAACTGGACCGTCAGCGTCACGGGCTCGGCGTACGGGACCCGGTATGCGCCGGTGGCGTCGATCTCCTCTCCGGCCACGTTCACGACCAGCCCGACGATCTACGAGAATTTCAGCGAGCAGGTGCTGGTGAACATCTCGACGGTCCCGGCCATTCCCCAGTGCGTGCCCAACAGCTACACCTACACCCCCTGCTTCGACAACTCCTACTTCTCGACCGTGAACCAGAACATCACGCCGGGGGTCGGGGCGAACTGGGTCAACCTGAGCGGCTCCGTCTCGATCAACATCACCGGCCCGCAGTACTACTGCTACTACGCCTTCTGCTACTACACGTTCGAGAACCTCTCGTTCCAGTCCTGGACCGGGACGGGGGCGGGCAGTGTCAACACGACCGCCCGCAACATCACCCTCACGCCGCGGGGGCCCGTGAACGAGACGGCGAACTTCGTCGAGGTCGGCTGGTGCTCGTACGAGGCCTACCTGACGCCACCGCTGAACTGCCTCGCCAGCAACGCGACGTTCGTCTTCCACGAGGACCACCTGCCCGGCGGGACCAACTGGTCCGTGACGCTCTCCGGGGCGTTCGGCACGGACACCGAGTACAGCACGACGCCGTGGCTGACGTTCGAGAGCAACGCCACCATCGGGGCGGTGAACTACACCGTCTGGACGATCCCGAACGGGAGCGGCAGCTACTTCGTGGGCACGGGGACCCCCCTCTCGCCGATCGAGCTGCCCCTCGATCACATCGTGAACGTGAACTTCACGAGCGAGGCGGCCTCGGCCGCCCGCTTCTCCACGACCTTCCGCGAGCTCGGCCTGCCGGGCGGCAGCGCGTGGACCCTCAACCTCTCCTCGAGCTATCTCGGGGTCCGATCGACCGCGCTGTCGATCCCGCTCGCCGGCGGCAGCTATACGGTGGGCGGGGAGCCCGTCTACCTCGACAACTCGACGGGCTACTATGTCATCAACGTGACCGTCCAGCCGTTCGTCGTCGGCGAAGCGACGCGCGTGTATTCCCGCGTGCCGGCCTCCATCACCCTGAACGGCAGCGCGATCGTGACCGTGGGTTTCGCGGAGATGTACCTGCTCACCGTCACGTCGAGCAGCGGCGGGAGCGCCGCGCCGGCGAGCGAATGGGTGCAGAACGGCCAGCCGGTGACGCTGAGCGCGACGCCGGATCCCGGCTACGTCTTCGTCGGCTGGACCGGCAGCGGCAACGGGGCGACCTCCGCCGCGCAGCGGACGCTGAACCCGGTGACGATCGACCCCCACGGTCCCGTCACGGAGCTCGCGACGTTCATGACCGCGCCCGCCCCGCTCTGGAACGTCACCGTCAACCTCGTGGGGCTGCCGGCGGGCTCGGTCGCCACGATCGGGATCGGCAATCGAAGCTTCAGCGGATCGGCGTCGTTCACGGCGACCGGGTTCTCCACGGGGACCTACCCGCTCACCGTGCCGTACGTCTACCTCAATTCCTCCGACCAGACCCGCTTCGTGCCGCAGGGGATCTCGACCACCCTCGGGCAGCCGGCCAGCGGCGAGCTGACGATCTCGGCCGACGGCGTGGTGAACGTCACCTACGCGACCGAGTACGCCGTGACGATCGCCGCGAGCGGGCCGGGGACGACGAGCCCGCTGCCCGGGGTCGTCTGGACCGGGGCCGGCGCCTCGCTCGCCCTCACGGCGACCCCGTCCACGGGCAGCGAGCTGATCGGCTGGACCGGGAGCGGGGCCGGGAGCACCAACGCGACCGCGTCCTCGATCAGCGTCACCCCGTTGGGACCCGTGGTGGAGACGGCGCAGTTCGCCGTCCGGCCGGTGCCTCCCGCGTCGACCTACAACTTCAGCCTCCGCGCGACCGGGCTGCCCAGCGGGACCACCTGGTCCGTCGCGACCGGAGCGGCCGGGGCCTCGGGGACGGGGAGCTCCCTCACGATCCCGGGGCTCAACGGGACCTACACCTTCACCGTCCCGACGGTCTACCCCTCGCCCGGGATCCGCTTCGTGCCGAACGCCTCGACGTTCCAGATCGCCGTGACGGCGACCGGGGTCTCGGCGAGCGTGGCCTTCAGCGAGGAGTTCCTCGTGACCGTGACGGCCTCGAGCGGCGGCAGCGCCACCCCCTCGAGCGAATGGGTCGCCGCGGGAACCCCCGTCACCCTGAGCGCCTCCGCGCAGACCGGCTACCAGTTCGACGGCTGGACGGGGAACGGCACGAGCTCCTACACCGGCGCCGCCGCGTCGACCTCGGTCACTCCGACCGCGCCGATCACCGAAACCGCTGCGTTCAGCCCGACGCCGCCCCCGGCCCCCGCCGCGGCGAGCTCGACGGCCGGGATGCCGCTCGACCTAGGGCTCCTGGCGGGGCTCTTGGTCGTCGGGGTCGTCGTGGGCTGGATGGTCGCGCGCCGCCGCTCCTCGCCTCGGGCGCCGGGGCCCGCGGGGGACGAAGGGTCCGCCTAGCCGTGGGCCATCGGGGGGCCCGTCACGCGGTGACGGCGCCCGCAGGGCGGGCCGCGGCGCCGAGCAGGGGTCCGTAGACCCAGGCGCTCACCGCCACGAGCCGCGCAAGGGAACCGAGCCGCGAAGGGACGGCGACGGTTCCGGTCCCCGCGAGCTCGTCCGGTCGGATCCCGAGCACGAAGGCGAGCCCGAGGGTCGCGAGCTCCGGGGCCGTGGGGGCGAGCTGGCGGGCGCGGGCGATCTCGACCGCCTTTCCCCACCAGTTGAGGAGCTCGGGCGGCGACAGCCAGTCGAGGCCCGTCACGATCGCGGCGGGGGTCAGCGGGCCCGCGAAGCGGGACGCCAGCCCGGAGGCGAGCGCCCGGAGCCGCTCCAGCTCCGCGGGGGACGGCCGCCCGGTGGCCGAGAGGAAGCCGGCGGCCACGCGCGCGTCCTGCGACGGCGGACCCGACCCCGCGAGTCGCGCGAGGAGGTCGCCGCGGTCGGCCAGGAGCTCGGCCGGAGGGCGGCCGGTCGCGGCGAGGATCGCGGCCCCCTCCTCCGTCGCCACCGCCCGCCGCAGCTCGAGGTAGGCCTCCAGGGCCGGGGTCCCGTCCGGGCGGGGGAGGAGGTGGAGGACCGTCGCGACGCTGACCGCCGGGACTCCGGCCCCCGCTCGGGACCGGACCGAGGCGGTCGTCGCCATGAGGGGGGAGTAGATCGTCTCGATCGGGGCGTCGGACGCAACGAGGAGGGCGGCCGCGAG
>JAKAOB010000061.1 GCA_021812305.1 Thermoplasmata archaeon | reverse complement strand
CGCCGGTGTAGACGACCGTCCCCTCGCTGGTGCGGATCAGGAACCCCGTCGCCCCCGGGATGGAATGGTCCACGGGCCAGGCCTCGACCTCGACCCCGCCGACACGGGCACGGCCGCCGGGGGCGAGCACCCGCCAGTCGTGCTCGCCGTAGTGGCCCCCCCCGGAGCCTTCGATCGCGTCGAGGAGCTTCTTCGTGCGCTCGCCGACGTAGACGGGGATCTCGGGGTCGACGAGGCCGAGGTGTCCGGCGTGATCGATGTGGGCGTGGCTGAGGAAGATGCCGTGCACCTCGGCGGGCACGTGCGCAAGGTCCGAGCCGTAGAGCGCCTCGGCGGAGTACAGGCCCTCGACGCGGGGCAACAGGTCGAACTCGAGGAGGTCCTTGACGGGGCTCGTCGACCGCGGCTGGAGGAAGTTCACGTAGTAGTCCTCGAACCGCGGGGAGAACGACGGCCCGAAGTCGAAGAGCAGGCGGTCGGCGCCGTCCTCGACGAGGACCTTGCTGCCCCCGATCTCCCGGACGCCCCCGAGGAACCTCAGTCGGGGAGCGCGCACGCGCGCCGGAGGGCGCCGGCCCTTAAGCCCTCGCCGTCGCGCGACCCCCGGTGCCTACCGGGCCTTGAGGGTCTTTTTGACGTTGGGGTGCTCCTTCGTGAAGATCTTCCCGCCGCAGTTGTCGCAGCGGACCCCGAAGAGGTTCGAGTCGCTGGGAAGCGGCTCGCCGCACCGGATGCACCGGAACATCGTCGATTCCACCCGGCGCGGGGGCTTAACCCTTGCCCGCGGCCGCGGGGGAGGCCTCGGGGCCCCTCTCCGAGCGCGTGATCGGCGGTGGGGCGGAGAACAGATAGGCGCCGCTCGCGAACCGGGTGCCGCAGCGGGAGCACTCGAAGACCCCCGAGGCGATCCGGGACACGGTGACCGTCGAGCACTTCGGGCAGGCCGCCGACTCGCCGCGCGACCGGTCGAGGTCGAGGACCCGGCGGCGGATGCGGATGCCGTAGCGGGGCCCCATCCAACCGGTATTGCCGACCTTCTTCGTGCGCTTGCTCATGGGGCCGACCCCCGGGCGAGCGCCCGCAGCCGCTCGCCGTGGCGCAGCGCCCGATCGACGATCGAGGTGATGTCCTCGGGGGAGAACGCCCCGATGAGGCCCTTCTGCATCGCGACCACGTTGCCGAGCTCATCGGTCGCGACGGTCAGGCGGCCCTGGGCGGCCTGCTCCTCGTCGAACGACGGATCGACGACGATCGTGTCGCCGAGCCGGACGAACGTGCATTCGACCGGGAGGTGCTGGACCTCGAGCGGATAGTCCGCATCTCGCACGCCGAAGCGCTTGGCCGGGACCGTGGCGTGGGTGAGGGCCCCGAGCGCGGCGAGGAGCGCCGCGTCGATGATGTTGCCGGAGTGGTCGATCACGTGGAGGTCGACGTAGCAGACCCAGCTCTTCTCCCCGGGGGTGACGCACAGGCGGGTCAGGTCGATGGTCTCGGCGGCGCGGATCGCGCGGTCGACGACCCGGGAGACCTCGATCGCGCGCGGGTGCGGCGGGCCCGGCTCGAAGGTCGGGGACGAGAGCGGGACCAGCTCGGCGTTGGTCGTGAGGACCCCCGCGTTCGGGGTGTCGGGGAACGGCTTTCCGGACTCGAGCTTCACGCCGCAGACGACCTTCGTGGTCCCGATCGTCGTGAGCGCGCTGCCGTCGGCCGTCGCGACGAACCCGGGCTCGACCTTGACCTCCCGATAGTCGTCGGTGCCCCGGCCGTCCAGACGCCGGCCCGAACGGGCCAGGTCGAGGATGTGGGTGGTGAGGATCTCGGCGGCGACCTCGTCCGTCATGCCGCCCCCTGGGGTTCGGCCCCTGTGCCGGTCGCGTACCGCTCCCGCAGGGCCTGCTTCATGGTCTCGTAGATCGACCGGCAGCCGCGCACCCCCAGTTCGAGGGCGCGCGCGAGCTCGGGGGCCGTCATGTGGCCCTCCATCTGCAGCAGGACGAGGCGGCCGGACTGCGGGACGAGGGCCATCGGGAGATCCGCCTCCCCGAAGTTGTCCTCCTCCTTCTTGAGGTCGAGCGCGATCTCCCCGGCGACCTTCCCGACGGCCACCGCCGGCAAGAGGTCGACCATCGGGATGCCCGCGTCGGCGAGCGCCACGGACGCGGCCACGATCCCGGCGCACCGGGTCCCCGCGTTCGCCTGCAGCACCTCGATGTAGACGTCGATGCTGGTCCGGGGGTACTCCTCGGCAAAGATGACCGACTCGAACGCCTCGCTGATGACCTTCGAGATCTCCTGCGAACGGCGGTCGAGGCCGGGACGCTTGCGCTCGTCGACCGAAAAGGCCGCCATGTTGTAGCGGCACTGCACGATCGCCTTGTTGTTCTGCTGAAGGTGGCGCGGATGGACCTCGCGCGGACCGTAGACCGCGGCCATCACCTTGTTCGCTCCCCACTCGACGTAGGCCGACCCGTCGGCCTCGTGGAGCGCGCCCGCCGTGATCTTGAGCGCCCGCAGTTCGTCGAGACGCCGTCCGTCGATCCGCCGGCCCTCCGGGCTCAGCAGGACCGGGACCTCCTTGGCTCCGATGCTTCCCATAGTCGTGGTTCTCCTGGTGACCGTGATCTCAGTAGTCGTCCCCGGGCGCGGGGTCGGGTCCCCCTTCCTCCTCGGATCCCTCGCCGGGCCGGGCGGGCTCGGTGTCGTCCGCGGGGGGGGGAACCCGGACCTCCTCCTCGCGGGAGGGCCCGGACGTGTGGGGGATCTCCTCGAGGACGTGGCTGCGGTGCTCGTGGGTCGAGCCCGGGGAGCTGGTCGAGTCGAGGTAGGCCTGGATCCGCTCGGTGAGACCGCTGCGCTGCCCTTCCTCCTCGATGAGGCGGAGGCACTCGCGGACCCGGATGATCCCTTCGGCCGGGCCATCGACCCAGACGCGGCCGTTCTGCCCGACCACGACCTTGCAGCCGGTGAGCGTGGTGATCGTGCGGATCATCGAACCGCTCCGCCCGATGACCCGGGGGACCTTCGCCGGCGAGATCGTGGCGATCGTGCCGCCCTCGAGCTTGCCGAGGCCTTCCCCGAGCATCGTGACCCCGATCCGGCCGGTCGCCTCGATGCTCTCGACCGCGACCACGACGGCGTCCCCGACGTGCAGGTACTGCTCCGTCTCGCCGAAGTCGATCTTCCACGGCGTGCCGGTCATGTGCAGGGGGGTCCAGCGCGGGGCGCCGATGTCCAGCAGCCAGAACGTCCCCTGCACGTCCGTGACGGTTCCGACCACGACATCCCTCGGCTTGGGGATGTACCGGCCCGACAGCGGCACGATGCGCACGAGCGGGGGGCGGCGCTGCAGCAGGCCGAGGATGCTCGCGTAGATGCGACCGTCGACCCGGTACGTGCCGGGCCCGGGGCGCAACCCTTGCCCGGGGATCTCCTCGCCCGGAAGGACTAGAACCCTCTCTCCGGAGGGATGCGAGGGCTCTGCCTCGCGGCCACGACCTCGGTGGCCCGACCGATGTCCGCTACCCATGTGAGTGCTTGCACCGGGGCGCGCGACGGGGGCGGCCTATTTAACGAGCGCGGTCTCGGCGGTGCCGCGGGTACGGGCATTGAGCTTCTCGTAGAGCTCGGTCTGCACGCCGGCGGGGATCTCGAGGATCGCGGTCCAGGCCCCGTCGGCGAGCCACTGCTCGTCGGTGAGCTTGCCCAGCCCCTTGAGCTCCCCGATCACCCGGGGATAATGCTGGGCCGGGATGCGGATCTTGACACGGACCGAGTCGAAGCGGATCGGGAGCAGGGGCCGTAGTTTCTGCAGGATCTCCTGCACCTGGGCATCGGCGGCGCGGAACGGGTCGACGTGCACCTTCGCCTCGGCCATCGCGGCCTCGATGCGGGCCGGCGGGTGGGGCGCCCCGGTCTGGGGATTCATCGCGTTGCGGGCGATGTAGGCGACGATCTGGCGGTGCTTGACGGCCTGCAGCTGGTGGCGCTGCTCCGTCGTGACCTGCACCTCGCCCTTGAGGATGATCTGGCGGGCGATCTCCGGCAGCGAGCGCGTGTGGAAGATCCGCTCGAGGTGCTCTTCGGAGATCTTGTCGCCCTTGCGGGCGTCCTTGAAGACCTGGTCGAGGGCGAGCTTGTCGGACAGATCGACCGTCTTGCCGTCCTTGAGCTCCTGGACCGCGGCCGGGTCGACCAGGACCTCGAACCGAGAGCCCTGCGTCTCCCACCGGGCGACGACCGCGTCCTCGACCTTTACCACGGCGACCCCTCCCGGGCCTGCCGGCGGCCTCCTACCGTCCGCCGCGGGGGGCCCCGGTGGCGGGGGGAAGGCGGGCCGCGTACTTCTGCACTTCCTCCGGGCTCAACCGGTGCAGGCCGCGACCCCGCTGGAGGGTGCAGACCTCGACCTGGGCGAGACTCGCCGGTTCATCGAGGGACGTGCGCAGACCTTCGAGCGCGAGGAGGATCGCCGCGTCGACCTCCATCCCCTCGCGGTACTTCTGCTCGAACAGCTCCATCACGGGGCCCTTGTTGCCCCCCGTGGAGGTCGCCTTGAAGCTCGTGAGCGAACCGGACGGCTCGGTCTCGAACAGGTGGATGCCGTCGTCGTCGTAGCCGCCGACCAGCAACGCCGTCCCGAACGGACGGACGCCGCCGAACTGTGTGTACTGCTGCTTGTAATCGCAGATCCGCCGGACCAGCAGCTCGACCGGGATCGGTTCGGAGTACGTCACGCGGTTGATCTGTCCGGCCAGGCGGGCGTACTCGACCAGGACCCGCGCGTCGGCCACCAGGCCGGCCGTCGCGCATCCGACGTGCTCGTCGATCTGGTGGATCTTCTCGAGGCTCGCCGGCTCGGCGAGCTTCGGGTTGGGGATGCGCCGGTCGGCGACCAGGACGACCCCGTCCGCGAAGACCACCCCGGCCGTCGTCGCCCCGCGCCGGACCGCCTCCCGGGCGTACTCGACCTGGAAGAGCCGGCCGTCCGGGGAGAAGACCGTGATCGCGCGGTCGTAGGCCATCTGGCCGGGCTGCATCTCCATGGAATGTCCTCGGGGCGGTCGGGGGCACCTTCGGCCCCCTTATAAGCCAATCCCGGCCGGTGGTGTCCGGGTAGGCGGCTCGGACCGTCGGCGCGCCGGACGCTACGGGGGCAACGGTATAACCCGCGACCGGGCCTACCTCCCCATGTCCAGCGCGTCGCCGGACGGTCGCGGCGCCCATCGCCTCGCCCGGTCCCGATCCGCGTACCTGCGCAGCGCGAGCGAGCAGCCGATCGACTGGCACCCGTGGGGTCCCGAGCCGTTCGAGCTTGCGGTACGGACGGGCCGACCGATCCTGCTGGACATCGGAGCGGTCTGGTGCCACTGGTGCCACGTGATGGACGAGGGCACGTACTCCGACCCGGAGGTCGCCCGACTGATCCTGCAGCACTTCGTCGCGGTCAAGGTCGACCGCGACGAGCATCCCGAGGTCGACCGACGCTACCAGCGCCAGGTGAGCGCGCTCACCGGCCAGGGCGGTTGGCCCCTGACCGCCTTCCTGACCTCCGCGGGCGAGGTCTTCCTCGGGGGGACGTACTTCCCCGCCCAGGACGCGATGGGCCGGCCCGGCTTCCGCCGGGTCCTCAAGGAGGTCGCCCGAATCTGGCGCGAGGAGCCCGGGCGCGCCCGCGAGAACGCGGGGGCGATCCGCGCGGCCCTCGCCCGGGTCGAGGGACCCGACCCGACCGTCTCCGCCCGTCCCCCCGCCGCCGCGGGATTGATCGCGTCCGTGCACGAGCAGCTCCACCAGAGCTACGACGGGGTGAACGGCGGGTTCGGGTTCGCCCCGAAGTTCCCCCATCCGACGGCCGTGTCGTTCCTGCTCTGGCACGCGTTCGCCCGCGGCGACGAGGTCTCGGCGTCACGGGCCCGAGAGACCCTGATGCGCATGGTCGACGGCGGCTTCTACGACCAGATCGGGGGCGGGTTCCACCGGTACGCCGTGGACGAGGGCTGGCACATCCCGCACTTCGAGAAGATGGCGGCCGACAACGCCCCCCTCCTCGGAGCGCTCGTCGACGGGGCCCGCCGCTTCGGCGATGGGCGCTTCGTCGAGGCGATCGATGGGACGGTGGGATGGATCCGGGGGGTCCTCGGCGTTCCCGAGGGAGGGTACGGGGCCAGCCAGGATGCCGACAACGCCCCGGGGGACGACGGCAGCTACTTCACCTGGAGCCGCCCGGAGCTGAAGGCCCTCCTCGCGCCGGAGGAGCTCAAGCTCGTCGGACGGGTCTTCGGGGTCGGCGCGGACGGTCGCATGCCCCACGACCCGGACCGCAACGTCCTCTACCGCCTCCAGCCCATCGCTGACGCCGCGGCCGGCCTGGAGCTTCCGGCGGGCAGCGCCGAGCGGCTCTTCGCGGCGGCCGTCGACAAGCTGCGCACCGCGCGCGACGCCCGCCCGACGCCGTTCATCGACCGGGCGCGCTACGCCAACCTGAACGGCGCACTGATCCGGGCCCTGGTTCCCGCCGCCCGGCTGCGTGGGGACCCGACGCTCCTCGCGGACGCCCGACGGGCCGCGGACCTCTTCCTCCGATCCGCGTACGCGCCGGACCGGGGCGTGGCCCACCTCCTCGGCCCCGACGGGGCGACCGGGTTCGGCCATCTGGACGACCAGGCCGAGTTCGCCCTCGGGCTGATCGAGCTCGCCGGCGCCACGCTCGATCCGTCCTATCTCGAGGCGGCGACATCGATCCTCGCGGTCGTCGACCGGGAGTTCCCCGGCGACTCCGGTCTCCTGCGCGATCTCGCCCCGCGGCTCTACGACGGACCCGTCATCGGTGCCCTCGCCGAGCCGACCTACCCGATCGAGGACAATCCCCATCTCGCCGCCAACGCGGCGGTCGCGCTCGCCCACCTGCGATGCTCGGCGTTGACCGACCGACCGGGAGGGCCGGGGCGGGCGCGGGAGCTCGTCGCGGCGTTGCTCCCTCGGGTGGGCGACGGCGGGCTCTTCTCGGCCGGCACCGCGCTCGCCGCGGGGCTGCTCGACACCGACCCGGCGCGGATCGTCGTGGAGGGAACCGGCGCCGCGGCGGACCGTCTCGCGCGCGCGGCCGAGGGCGCCTGGCACCCCAACCTCTGGGTCTTCCGCGGGGTCCCGCCGGAGCCGTTCGCACTTCCGGAAGAGGTCCGGGCCCAGAGCGGGGGAGGAGCCGCCCGAGCCCTCGTCTGCTTCGGCACCCGCTGCCTTCCGCCCGTCACCGACCCCGGGGAGCTCGCACGGGTCCTGCTCGCCGCGGGCCGGGCGACGGTCCCGTGAGGATCGGTCCGAGGTCGGTCCCGTCCAACAGGTAGGCCCGGGCGGCGTGGCCGGCGAGGAAGCGACCGAAGAGGAACGAGCGGCCCCGCGCCGGCTTGTTCCGGTTGAGCGCCTCGGTCCCGGCGATCGGGTTGAACGCGGGCAGCACGATGAGCTCGCGGGCCCGGGCGGGCGAGCGCCGCCGCCGCCCTGGGCCGTCGGGGGCCGCCGGGGCGTAGGCGACCCGCACCCAGCAGCGCTCCTTGGCGCTCGGTGTCTCGGCGGTCGGCGCGAAGCGGAAGCCGGGATGAAGGTGTCCGGTCACGAGGCGGGAAGCCCCGAGCACGGGATCCGACGGCCAACGGTGGCCGTGGAAGAGGCCCACCCCGTGGCGGACGACGCCCTCGGCCCCGTGGACCGTGACCTCGCGGGGAAGATGGCGTTCGATGCCGACGTCGTGGTTGCCCAGGACGAGCTCGACCGACGCGCCGGCCCCCAACAGGGTCGCGAAGAAGTCGAAGACGACCCGACGCAGCCGGGGGGGCGTCCCGACGATCGGGTGCTTCGCATCTCCCACGAGGACGAAGCCGCGCGCCCGACGTTCATCGAGCAGCTCGACCAGGTCGAGCGCCATCGCCCGCGCGAGGCCCTCGGGGGGGATCCCGCCCGACCCCTCGGTCGACCCGAGACCGAGGTGGACATCGGCGAGGAGGAGGAGCGGCCGCGCCGAGCGGCCCGGCGGTCGGAGCTCGAGGACCGGGCGGTCGGGCACCGGCGCGAGGCGCGCGCCGCCCCCTGCGTCCGCCCCGGTCGCGACCTGCGTCACCGCTCGGACCGAAGCTGGCTCCGACCCCCGTCAGCGGAAACCGTCCCCTTTTATATAGAAGAAGTAATGGAACAGTGGGGGACCGATGGAGCGGCCGCGCGAGCAGTTGATCGACCGGGTCCGGTCCTCGCTCGAGAAGGCCGGGTTCTTCGTCTCCGACGTCCACGCGGTCCGTCCGACGAGCTTCGACCTCGTCGCGCGGCGCGACTCGCTCCTCCTGCTCATCAAGGTCCTCAAGAACATCGACGCGCTCGACGCCGGGGAGGCGGAGCGACTCAAGGAGCTGGGCGAGCTGTTCCCGGCGCTGCCGATCGTCGTCGGCCGCACCTCGGGTCCGACCCCCCTCGAGACCGGGGTGGTCTACAGCCGCTACGACGTGCCGATCCTCGCCGAGGAGAGCCTGCACGACTATCTCCTGAAGGGCCTGCCCCCGTTCCTCTTCTCGAGCCCGGGCGGGATCTTCGCTCGGGTCGACGGCGCCCGCCTGCGGGCGATCCGGGACGAGCGGCAGCTCTCCCTGGGCGCGCTCGCGAGCGTCGCCGGCGTTTCGCGCCGCACGATCCAGCTCTATGAGGACGGCGCGGGCGGCGAGGTGGAGGTGATCCAGCGCCTCGAGGCGTTCCTCGGGGAGCCGATCGCGCTGGCCATCGACCTGTTCGGGGGCCGGTTCGGGCGGCCGCCCGCCGGGGGCAGCGGCCCCGACGACGCCGAGGGCGGACCCGGGGAGGAGAGCCGGGGGGGCCGAGCCACCGAGCGGCCGCCCGCCGCCGTTCCGAGGACCGGCGACGCGATGCGGGACGTCGTCCTGCGGCAGCTCAACGGCATGGGCTGGGAGGTCACCGTCACGCTGCGCTGCCCGTTCGATGCCTTCACGCAGGGGCCGCGCCCGTCCGAGGAGGAGGTCCTCCTGACCTCCGTCGGCAGCGTCCGCACCGCGCGTCAGCGTGCGGAGATCCTCCGCCAGCTCGCCCGGGTCATCGAGGGCCACGTCCTGTTCGTGGTGCAGGACGCCCCGCGCGTGGCGATCGACGGCATGCCGCTGGTCACCGTGCAGGAGCTCGCGCGGCACCGCGACCGCCACGAGCTGGTCGACCTGCTCGAGGAGCGCGAGCAGCGGTGATCCACGCCGCGGTCGCCGGTCCGACCCCGTTCCTGCTCGCGGGCCCGGTGCGGGGCCTTTTCACCGAGGTCCCCCCGTTGCTGGCGTCGCTCGACGGGTTCCGGCCCTCGGCCGTCGGCGTCGGCCTCTCCCCCGAGGAGCTGGGCGGGCTCGCCGAGCACTTCGCCGGCCGGGCGGCCGAACCGCTCGTCCCGCTCACGGAGAACGAGACGGCCGAGGTGCACGGCCTCTGCCGCTTTGGGGAGGTCCGCATCCCCAACCCCTCCGTGGTCGCTCTCCTCGAATGGGCCGGGGGAACCGGCGTCCCGGTGGAAGGGCTCGACCCGTCCGACGAGGAGTACACGGGCCTGTTCACCGAGCACGTCGGCTATCTCGAGCTCGTGGGGCGGACCCTGCGGGAGCGGCGCCTCACGCGCACCCCTCCGACGGCGGCGACGGCCGACGAGTTCGCCGTGCGCTGGCACGGCCAGGTCGGGGACGGGCGGGGCTCGCAGGCGCTCGCGGACGCTCGGGATCGCGCGTTCGTGCGGGCGGCCCGCGCGCTGACGGCCCGCGCCGGGCGCGTCGCGCTCGTCGTCGACCGGGAGCGCTACGACGGGGTGCTCTCCCGGCTCTCGGAGAACGGGGCGCCGGGCGGAGCGGTCGGCCCGCACCGGACCGCCTAAGGAAGCCCCCCGCCGCCCCCGCGCTACGCCCGGATCGCCCCGGCGAGGATCTCCTCGGGAGACCACGGCCCCGCCAGCGTCGCGGAGCGCGGGCGCGGTACGGCGGGGAACTCGAGGCGGCCGGCTCCGCCGCGGGGGATCCGGACGAGCTCGACCGGCTCCCCCGCGACCGCGAGGCCGACCAGCTCGTGGATCGTGGGGGCGTGGCCGACGACGACCGGGAGGAGCCGCCCGGCGTGGGCGCGGGGGATGAGACGGTGCAGCACCGGCGGGGCCGGGGCGCCCGGCGCGAGCTCGGCCCAGCCTTCGATCGGCGCGGGCGGGTCGAACGCCGCCGCCAGGAGCTCCGCCGTGGCGCGCGCCCGGGCCGCCGGGCTCGTCGCGATCACGCGCGGGCCCCCGATGGCCCGGGCGAGCACGGGAGCGACACGCCTCACCAGGGCGGCGCCGGCCCCGGTGAGCGGTCGGTCGTCGTCCCGGGGCCAACGACGCGGGTCGATCTCCTCGGCGGGGCCGTGGCGGACGAGCCAGAGCTCCACGGGAGCGGACCGCTAGTCGTCGCGCTCGAGGATCTCCTCGAGGATGCGGCGGCCGGCGGCGCGGAACTCGGCGAGGCTCCCCTCGTTGATCAGCATCCCGTCGGCCAGGGCGAAGGCGTTGCCGATCCCCCACTTGAGCTCGCGCCGGTCCCGGTCGAAGAACTCCTGGAGCCCCTGCCCGTCGTCGCCGCGGCCGCGCTTCATCATCCGGTCGTAGCGGTGCTCGGGCGAGGAGAAGATCCCCAGCACGAAGAGGTCGCCGAAGTGGTGGCGGAAGACCGTGACCTCGCTGTCGGAGCGGCAGCCGTCGACGAGCATCCGCGTCTCGGTCAGCTTCGGGAGGGCGCGCTGGGCCCAGATACCCGGGCCGTGCTTTTCCCGCTCCTCGTTCGCCACGCGGGCGACGTGGGTGTTGGTGAGGGGGAGCCCGCGCCGGCGCGTCTCGTCGCGCACGAGGTCGCCCATCTTCAAGGTCGCGAGGCCCATCGCGTGCGCGACCTCGACGAGCTCGTCCTTGCCGGAGCCCGGCATCCCGACCGTGACGACGAGCTTCATGGCGAACCGGGAGTGTCCGACGGGCCGGAGCCGGCCCCGCCCTGCGGGGTTCCGGTGAGGCGCTCGGCCACCTCTCCCTGGGTCGCCATCTGGAGGCGGTCCGCGCGCTGCTGGTAGCTCGCGGCCTCCTGCTCCTCCAGCCGGGCGAGCTCGAGGAACCGGTCGACCTTCACCTTGAGCTCCGCGGTCTTCTGGGTCTTGATCGCCGCCTTGTGCTCGAGCGTACGGGACTTGTGCTGGAGGTCCACCACCTTCTGCTGGAGCTTGCGGATCCGGTACTGCAGGTTCGTGACGTCCGAGCCGACGGAGATGCCGCCGGTGTGCTCGGTCCGGGCCTTGATGTCCCGCTCGTGCTGGGACATCTCCTGCTCGAGATCGGGGATCCGCTGGAGCGTCGTCTGGGCCTTCTCGCGAAGGATCGTCGCCTGGTGGCGGATGCGCTCGATCCTCGTGTTGAGGCGCGCGGCACGCTGCTCGTTCTTCGTCGCGAGGCGCTGGTGCTTGGCCGCGATCTCGCGCAGCTTGGTGATGTCCGCGTAGCCCTGGCCGAGCCAACGGGCCTCACGGTG
>JAKAOB010000149.1 GCA_021812305.1 Thermoplasmata archaeon | reverse complement strand
TCGCGGACCGCCGGGACGCCGACCGGGTCGAAGCGGCCGGAGCCCTCGAGGCTCTGCGCGAAGACGGTGTGGCCGCGGTGGACGTCCTGGGCGAAGACCGCCCCGGGCGGCAGCGTCACGTCCAGGTAGACCGGGTCGACCGGGATGTGCCGGACCGGCCCCTCGACCCCCGCGTAGGTCCCGGCGATGACGCGCACGTCGCGGCCGTCGTCCCCGTGCACGATCGGGATCGTGGGCCCGGAGACCCCCCGGTACGCCGGCGTCTCCATCTTCCGCTCCCGCGGCAGGTTCACCCAGAGCTGGAAGCCGGAGAGGCGCCCCTCGGTCCGCTGGGGCATCTCCTGGTGGAGGATGCCGCTGCCCGCGCTCATCCACTGGACGTCCCCGGTGCCGATCACGCCCTTGTTGCCGAGGGAGTCCTCGTGCGCCGTCCGCCCCTCGAGCATGTAGGTCACCGTCTCGATCCCGCGGTGCGGGTGCCAGGGAAAGCCGGCGAGGTAGTCGGCGGGGTTCGCGGAGCCGAAGTTGTCGAGGAGGAGGAACGGGTCGAGCAGCGGCACCTCGGAGTTGCCGAACATGCGGCGGAGCCGGACCCCCGCCCCCTCGAGGGTATCGGCGCCGGTGAACAGCCGCTCGACGGACCGCGTCGTCTTCGCCATGGTCGCCCCGTCCCCGGAGGCGACGTCCGCCCTTAACGGGGCGCTGGCGCCGGCGCCTCCCCCGGCCGGGCCCGGGGTGGCCCCCGGGTCCCGAAAGGTTCTTCTGCGCGGAACCACTCCCCTCCCCCCCGAGGGGATATGCCGGACAACGGACGCCACGCGATCGAGCAGCGGCTCGCCCGCATCGAAGGCCACATCCACGCCGTCCACCAGATGGCCCACCACGGCCGCTCCTACCCGGAGATCGTCCACCAGATCGCCGCCGTCCGCGCCTCGCTCGACTCGGTGGTCCAGGCGATCGTCGAGGACCTGGTCGGCCAGAGCGTCCAGGCGGCGGTGAACCGCCGACCGGTGGGGCCGGTGGTCGAGGAGCTCGGCGCGGTCGTCGCCCGTGCCCTCTAGGGCGACCCGGAGGCACGATGCCGGTCCCCCACCACGGCGAGCGCGAGGCGCAGGAGGAGGTCCTCGTCGGCCTGCGCGCGGCCGTGGCGCTCTCCGCGGTGATCCTCGCCGTCGAGGCCGTCGGCGCGGTGTTCTCCCGAAGCCTCTCGCTCACCGTCGACACCGTCCACAACATCCCGGACATCCTCGCCTTCGCGATCTCGTACACGGCGCTGCGGAGCACCCGGCACGGCTCGAGCGACGAGTTCACCTTCGGGACCCACCGCCTCGAGGTCTTCGCCGGCCTGTTCAACGGTCTCCTGGTCCTCGCCACGGGGGTCGGGTTCGGTCTGGCCGCCGGCATGGACCTGTACCAGGGCCGCTCGTTCGCCGGCCCGATCGACGCCGTGTGGCTGGTCGCCGTGGCCGCCCCCACGCTCGGACTGCGCCTCGCGAACCTTCGGGTGCTCGGCCGCATTCCGGCGCGGGCGCGCGACCTCAACCTGCGCAGCGTGGTCGTCCACCTCGCCTCCGACCTCGCGATCACCGGGGCGATCCTCGTCGCGGGCGTGGTCCTGCTCGTGCGACCGGCCGACGCGTGGGCGGACCCGGTCGCGGCGCTCTTCGTCGCGGCGGTCCTCGTCCGGGAGGCGTGGCCCCTCCTGAGGGAGGGCTGGGAGGTCCTCACCGAGCGCACGCCCCGGGGGCTGTCGGTCGACGCGATCACCCGGAGCGCGCTCGCCGAACCGGGGGTCACGGGCCTCCACGACGTGCACGTCTGGTCCCTCTGCAGCACGCTCGTCTGCATGACGGCGCACGTCGGCGTGAAGGAGATGAGCCTGCACCAGAGCGTGGCGGTCGTCGAGCGGCTCCGGGGGCGCATGGAGCGGGAGTTCGGCATCGTCCACTCGACCTTCGAGGTCGAGGCACCGCCCGGCTGACCGAGCGTCGGGGTCGGCCGCCGCCCGGCGGTTCCGGGAGGTCGGCAGGTTTGAGTAACCCGAGACGATTCCACCGCCGGCGCCATGGTCCGTTCCCCGGTGCGCGTCGTCCTCTTCGACCTCGGGGGAACGCTGATCGACAACCGGAACCTGGACGGGTGGGCCGAGCTCGCCCGCCGCTGGGGGATCGACGTCGACGCGTCCCATCTCGCCCACGCCTACGACGAGGTCACGCGGGATTTCGACCATCCTCCGCCGGTCCCGCCGTTCCATCGGTGGTGGGCCGAGGTCCTCTCCCGGGCGAGCGGCGGACCGGTCTCGCCGGAGGTCGGCGAGGCGTTCGTGGCGGCGGCCCGCGAGCTGCCGCCGGTCTCCCAGCTCTTCTCCGACACGCGCCGCTGCCTTCACGATCTTTCGGGCGCACGGCGGCGCCTGGGCGTCGTGAGCAATTCGCGCTCCGAGGGCTCGAGCCGGGACCTGCTGCGCCGCGCGGGGATCGACGGGTTTTTCGAGACCGTCGTCTCCTCCGGGACCGAGGGCG
>JAKAOB010000060.1 GCA_021812305.1 Thermoplasmata archaeon | reverse complement strand
TCTGCGCGAGATGGCGGTGATCGAGGAGAACGCCCTCGCGCTCGGCCTTTCGCTCGACGCGCTCATGGAGAGCGCCGGGCGTGCGATCGCGGAGGAGGTGGCGGCCCATCTTCCGCCCCCGCCCGGCCGCATCGCCGTGCTCGCGGGCACGGGCAACAACGGCGGGGACGGCAGCTGCGCCGCGTTCTACCTCGGGCAGTGGGGCTACGCACCGGAGCTGTGGATCGTGCGCGCTCCCTCGGAGATCCGCAGCGCGAGCGCCCGCCGCTGCTGGGACCGTGCGGCCGGCCTGTTCCGCACCCACGTCGGGGCCCCGACCGCGCCGCAGCTGCGGCCGTTCGACCTCCTGGTGGACGCCCTGCTCGGGAGCGGGCAGGCCGGCGAGCTGCGGCCGCCCTACCGCGAAAGCGTCGCGGCGATCGAGGAGAGCGGGGTCGCGGTCCTCTCGGTGGACGTTCCGACCGGTCTCGGCGGCCCGACGGCGCTCCGCCCCCGCTGGACGGTGGCGCTCACCGCCCCGAAGCAGGGCATGACCCCGGAGAACTCCGGGGCGATCACGGTCCGCGACATCGGCATCCCGGCGGAGGCCCGGCGACGGACCGGTCCGGGCGAGTACCTCCTCTTTCCGACCGCGGCGTCGCGCGGAAGCCGCGGGCGCAGCGGGCGGGTCCTCGTGGTCGGCGGCGGACCGTACTCGGGCGCCCCGGCCCTCGCGGCGCTCGCCGCCCTCCGCTCCGGGGCCGAGCGGGCCACCGTCGCCACCCCCGTTCCCGCGGCCGACCACGTCCAGCAGTTCTCGCCGAACCTCGTCGTCGTCCCCACGGGTCGGGGCCACCTGCGTCCGGCGGACGTGCCGGCCGTCCTCCGGACCCTGGAGCAGGCTCCCGTCCGGGCCGTGCTCCTCGGAATGGGGGCCGGCCGCCACCCCGAGACGATCGAGGCCCTGCGCGAGATCCTCCGGGCGGTCCGCGGACAGCTCCCCGTGGTGGTGGACGCGGACGCGCTCGCGGCGCTCGACCCGGCGGGCGGGACCGCTCCCGGCCTCGTCGTCGCGACCCCGAACACGGGGGAGTACGAGCGGCTGTTCGGGCCGGAGGCCTCGACCCGTCCGGAGGACCGGCTGGAGGAGGCGCGGCGACGGGCGATCTCCTGGGGCGTGACGTTCCTCGTGAAGGGGGAGGCGGACCTCGTGACCGACGGGCGCAGCGCCCACCTCAACCTGCACCACCACAGCGCGATGACGGTCGCGGGGGCGGGCGACGTCCTCGCCGGGGTCGTCGGCAGCCTCCTCGCCCAGGGGCTCTCCCCGATCGAGGCGGCCCGGCTCGGCGCGCACTGGGTCTCGGACGCGGGGCACGCCGTCGCCGAGATCCGGGGCTTCGGCCTCGTCGCGACCGACCTGATCGAGGCCCTTCCCGCGGCGCTCGTCGCCGGCCTGCGGCGCGTCGGCGTCCCGCCGTAGCGGCGGCCTACGCGTAGCGGACCCGTCCGCGGATCGCCTTCGCCCGCGCCCGGACGGCCTCGTGCCCGGAGGGGTTGCCCTCGGCGTAGCCCGCGAGGAAGTGCCGGAAGAGCGCGTCGCCCTGGGCGTGCAGCGCCTTGAGGTCCGCTTCGACCAGATGGAGGTCGATCCCCAGCTCCTCGATGCCGGCGCTGCGCGAGCCCATGGAGAGGTCGATGAACGCGGGGGCGCCGCCCGGCCCGTCCGGGAACAGGACGTTCGAGCTCGTGAGGTCCCCGTGCGAGATCCCGCCGGCGTGGAGCCGGCCGAGGCCCGCCCCGAA
The DNA here is from genome assembly GCA_021812305.1 of Thermoplasmata archaeon. Classification (GTDB taxonomy): domain Archaea; phylum Thermoplasmatota; class Thermoplasmata; order Lutacidiplasmatales; family UBA184; genus Lutacidiplasma. The sequence goes on along the minus strand of JAKAOB010000060.1, from coordinate 10,353 downwards.
CGCGCGGACCGTCGGGCCGAGCACCGCCGGGTCCTCGGACGTCTCCAGGACCTGCTTGAGGGTGGGCCCGGGGAGCTCCTCGAGGACGAGGCGGTGCCGGGGCAGGTCGATGTCGTAGAGGATCGGCGTGCGCACCCCGAGCCGGCGGGCATCGACGAGCAGCCGCGCCTCGGTCCGGGTCCGCTCCCGCCTCAGCCGATCGTCCAGCGCCTTCGGGCGGTAGGATTTGGAGTCCCGTTCCTTGAGCAGGGCGGCGAGGCCGAGCCAGTCGACGCGCCGGAGCGACGCCTCGGCGCCGCGCGAGACCGGGGGAGCGGACGGCTCGTCCATGCGAGGCTACCGGGTCCGGCGCGCGTGCACGGACCGCACGATCGCCTCGCGGGCGAGCCGGGCCGCGAGCGCGCTCGTGTTGCCGCTGTCGTAGTGGGGGCTCACTTCCATGATGTCGAGGCCGGCGAGGCGGGGCGCGACCTGGCCGATCGCGTACTTCACGTCCCGGGGCGTGAGGCCGAACGGCTCGGGCGTGCCGGTGCCGCCCGCGTACGCCGGGTCGATCGCGTCGATGTCGAGCGAGACGTAGACCCGGTCCGTCTTCAGCATGTTCAGGGCCCGCTGGACCGCGGACTCGATCCCCTCGGATGCGACCTCGTGGGCCGTCACGTAGGCCATGCCGATCGAGCGGTTGTCGTCGACCTCCTCGTGGGAGACCGACCGCACGCCCAGGACGACCACGTTGCGCGCGCCGACCCGCTCCACGATGCGGCGCGAAGAGCAGGCGTGGCTGCGCGCGTCGCCGAGGTAGCTCGAGCGGAAGTCCATGTGGGCATCGATGTAGAGGACCCCGAGCGACTCCGGCGTGGGGTACGCCTCGACGCACGGCGGCGAGCAGGCATGGTCCCCGCCCAGGGTGATCGGGATCTTGCCGGCGGCGTAGACCCGGGCGACCTCCTCGCGGACGCCCTGGACCATGTCGGACGCGGTCCCGTACTCCCCGGCGTTGCCCATGTCGTGGATCGGGACCTCGGACAGGTCGACGCCGGTCTCGAGATCGTAAGATTCGAAGTTCCACGAGTGCTGCCGGATCGAATCGGGGCCGAACCGCGCGCCGGGCCGGAAGGAGGTGGTACGGTCGAACGGGACCCCGAGGACGACGAACTGAGCGTCCTCGAACTCGGCGTCCGCGTCCGCGAACGTGCCGCTGCGCTCCACGGCCCCGGACCCCGGGGCGGCTATATCAGGTTGCGGACGCCGCGGGCTCACCGGGCGACGGGGCGACCGCCGCGGGACCGCCCGCCCGTCCGGACCGGCGCCGGACCCCGTACAGCAGTTCGATCGCGGCGAGCGAGGCGAGGGTCACTACGAGCGCGAACACGAACACCGCCCCCGAGCCGCCCACGGCGAGGACGCCGGCGCCGAGGAGCGGGCCCAGGCTCCAGAACGTCGAGTTCACCAGCGCGAAGATCCCGAGATGCTCGGCCCGGCGGCCGGGGGGCGCCCGTTTGGAGACGTAGGCCAGCATCGCGGGGGAGAGGAAGGCGAACCCGAGGCTTCGGATCGCCTGGGCCGGGACGAGGTAGACCCATTGGGACGCGACGAGGAACAGGGCGATCCCCCCGAAGGTCAGCAGGGTGCCGACCCAGATCGTCCGGATCTCGCCGGCCCGGTCGGCGAAGCGGCCCGCGGGGAGCGACGCCAGCGCGACGGCCGCCATTCCCGAGATCGCGACGATCGAGACACCGAGCGGCGTGGCCCCGAGGGCGACCGCGTAGAGGCCGTAGAACGTCCCGACGGCACCGACCCCGAGGGAGCGGATCGACACCGCCACGGAGAAGACCGTGAGGGAGCGGTACTCGCGCAGCGCCGGCCGCCCCGCGGGGCGGGTCGTGGGCCGGTCGGGGACGAGCGTGAGCAGGACGAGGATGGTGACGACCATCACGGACGCCGTGAAGTAGAACAGCGACGGATAGCCGACCGTCTGGGAGAGCACGGCGGCGATGACGAACCCGGCGATGCCGCCGATGGCCGAGACCGCATTGAGCAGCCCGAAGCCGCGGCCCCGCTCGCTCTGCTGCGTGAGGTCCGCGACGTACGCGCTGAGCGCCGGGGCACCGAGCGAAAGAACGGCCATGGCGACGACGAAGGTGACCCCCGCGCTGAGGGCGGAGGGCAGGAACGGCACCGCGAAGAACAGCGGGAGCGCCCCCGCTTCGGCCGCGAGGAGGAACGGGCGGCGCCGGCCGAGCCGGTCCGACCAGCGTCCGGCCACCGGTCCGAGGAGGCTGGACGCCACGTAGGCCGCCGAGAGCATCGCGAGGGCGAACGGCGCGCTGGCCCCGCGCGACTCGACCAGGAACAGGGGGAAGTAGACGCTCCAGATCCCGGAGCGGTTGCTCGCGAGCAGCACGTACAGCGAGAGCGGGATGAGATCGCTGCGGGCCACAGCGGCGGAACGCGCGGTCGGTTGTAAACTGCGCGCCGGCCGTGCCGCCGCCCCCCACCCCTGAGATTAAGAGGGCTCGACCGGTCCGCGAGGCGAGGGGGAAATGACGGGGGAAGAGCTGGTCGCGCGCAAGGTCGAAGAAGACGGGGTCCACGTGCTCACGCTCAAGCACCCCCCGGTGAACGCGCTCTCGACGGCCCTCCTCCGCGAGCTGGACGGCCGCATCGGCGAGGTCGCCCAGGACGCCGCGGCCCGCTGCGTGATCCTGGTGGGCGACGGGCAGTTCTTCAGCGCCGGGGCCGACCTCAAAGAGCTCGCGACGATCGATCTCGCGACGGCGCCGGAGGTCGTGGCCCGGGGGCAGGCGACGTTCTCCCGCCTCGAGGGCCTCGCGGTGCCGGTCGTCGCCGCCCTCAACGGCCCCGCCCTGGGCGGAGGATTCGAGCTCGCCCTGGCCTGCGACCTTCGCGTCGCGGGAGAGTCGGCGAAGGTCGGCGCCCCCGAGGTGAACTTCGGCCTGATGCCGTCGTACGGGGGGACCCAGCGGCTCCCCCGGCTCGTCGGGGCGGCGAAGGCCCGGGAGCTCATCTTCACCGGCAACGTCCTTTCGGCCGCCGAAGCGCTGCGCATCGGGATCGTGAACAAGACCGTCCCCGCCGGCCAGGAGCTTCGGGCGGCCCGCGACCTCGCCCACACGATCGCGAAGCGCGCGCCCCGGGCGGTGCGCGCCGCGAAGCGGGCGATCCGCGAAGGGCTCGAGCGATCGCTCGCGGACGGGCTCGCGCTCGAGGCGGCGGAGTTCGAGAAGGAGGTCCTGCCGTCGAACGACCTCGGTGAGGGGATCGCGGCGTTCCTCGAACACCGCCCCCCGAAGTTCACGGGGGCGTAGGCCCATGGGCTTCGACTTCACCCTCTCGGCGGACCAGGAGGCGTTCCGCGACGCGGTCCGCCGGTTCGTCCAGGACGAGATCGCCCCGATCGTCGTCGAGATGGACGAGAAGGAGGAGTTCCCGCGAGCGACGATCCAGCGGATGCAGTCGGAGGGGTACTTCGGCGTCCCCATCCCCGAGGAGTACGGCGGGCTCGGGCTCGGGAAGGTCGGCTACTGCCTTCTCGTCGAGGAGATCGGCCGCGTCGACGCGTCCCATGGGGCGATCGTCGGGGCCCACACCTCCCTCGGGACGACCCCGCTCCTGTACTACGGGACCGAGGAGCAGAAGCGGCGCTGGCTCGTCCCGGCCGCGAAGGGCGAGCGCCTCCTCGCCTTCAGCCTGACCGAGCCGGGGAGCGGGAGCGACTCCGGGTCGGTCCGGACCACGGCGACCCCCGAGGGCGACGGCTGGGTCCTGAACGGCCAGAAGATCTACGTCACGAACGGCGCCGAGGCCGACACGGTGCTCGTCATGGCCGCGAACGACGTGAAGCTCGGACCGAACGGCGGCGTCACCTGCTTCCTCGTCGACAAGGGGACGCCGGGGTTCTCCGTCGGCCGCTGCGAGAAGAAGATGGGCCTCCACGGCTCGTCCACGGCCGAGCTGCTGCTCGACCACGTCCGGGTCCCGGCCGACCACGTGCTGGGCGGCGTGGGGCACGGGTTCGTCGCGGCCATGACGGCCCTCGACGTGGGGAGGGTCTCGCTCGGGGCGGCCTCGCTGGGGGGCCTCGAGGCGTCGCTGACCGAGGCGCTGAACTTCGCCAAGAACCGGACGCAGTTCGGCCTGCCGATCAGCGAGTACGAGGTCATCCAGTTCAAGCTCGCCGACATGGCGATGTACGCCCACGCGCTGCGGCTGATGGTCTACCAGGCGGCCGCCCACCAGGACGCGATGGGGCACGACCCGACGGCCTGGGGCCGGCTCGACCGGCGCCGAAAGACCCGCGAGGCGGCGATCGTGAAGTGCCTCGCGTCGGAGTGGACGGTGGCGGTCATCGACGAGGCGCTCCAGATCCACGGCGGCCTCGGCTACATCCGAGGGACGCCGGTCGAGCGGGCCTACCGCGACGCCCGCATCGCCGAGATCTTCGAGGGGACGAACGAGATCCAGCGGCTCGTGATCTCGCGGGACCTCATCGAGCGGGGGCTGTAGCCGCGGACGGCGCGGCGGCCCCCTCGCGCAGGACCCGGCGCAGGACCTTCTGGACGCCGCTGCGGGGCAGCTCGGTGCGGAACTCGACGCTCCGCGGCGCCTTGTAGTGCGCGATGCGCTCGCGGACGAAGGCGATGACCGCCTCCTCGGTGAGGGAGCGACCGGGCTTCACGACGACGAACGCCTTGATCACCTCGCCGAGCTCGGCATCGGGAACGCCCACCACGGCCGCCTCGGCGATGTCCGGATGCTGGTAGAGGACCTCGTCCACTTCCCGGGGGAAGACCTTGAGGCCCCCCACGTCGACCATGTCCTTCTTCCGGTCGACGATGTAGCAGTAGCCGTCCGCGTCGACCCGGGCCAGGTCGCCGGTCACGAGCCAGCCGTCCTTGAGGACCATCGCGGTCTCCTCGGGCTGGCCGAGGTACCCGGCCATCACCTGGGGCCCGCGGATGGCCAGCTCGCCCACCTCCCCGGTCGCCAGCGGTCCGGCGCCGGTCGCGGCGTCGACGATCCGCTGGTCGGTGCCGGGGAGCGGGAGGCCGATCGACCCGGCGCGCTGCTCGCCCCCGATCGGGTTCGCGTGCGTGACCGGTGAGGTCTCCGTGAGCCCGTAGCCCTCGACCAGGGTCGCCCCGGTGAGCTCCTCGAACCGGCGCTTGACCTCGAGGGGGAGCGGCGCCGAGCCGCTCAGGCAGGCCCGGATCCCCTTCAGATCGTAGCGGGAGGCGTCCGGGTGCTGGTTGATCGCCTGATAGAGGGCCGGGACGGCCGGGAACTGCGTCGGATGGTACCGGGCGATGAGGCGGAGGATCTCCTTGGGCTCGGGGCGGAGCTCGAGGAGGATCGTCGCCCCCTCGAACAGGGGGTAGTTGAGGGCCACGGTCAGGCCGTAGATGTGGAAGAACGGGATCGACGCGAGGACGACCGACGAGCCGGGATCGGCCCGGAACCACGCGCGACACTGCAGCACGTTGGCGATCAGGTTGCGGTGCGTGAGCATCGCCGCCTTCGGTCGGCCGGTGGTGCCCCCCGTGTACTGGAGCACCGCGATCTCCGCGGCCGGGTCCCCGTGGCCGGGAGGGAACTCGCCGCCGTCCCGGAGGGCCGGCCGGAACGGCCGGACCTCCGCCCCGTGCGGCATCTCGGTGGTCAGCCCGGTGCGGCGCAGGCGCCCGTTGACGAACGGCCGCAGAAGAACGGGGAACGAATCCCTTAGCCGGGCGACGTAGACGATCGGCGGCCGCTCCGCCGGCGCGAGCTTGGCGAGGTTCGGATGGTGGATCTCCAGGCAGACCAGCCCGCGCGGGCGCGCGTCCGCGAGGAGATGGCTGAGGTCCTGTCCGATGTAGAGCGGGCTCACCTGGACGACGGTCACCCCGAGGCGGAGCGCTCCGAGGTAGGCGACCACGTAGGTCGGGACGTTGGGAAGGTACAGCGCGAGCCGGTCGCCGGCCCGGAAGCCGTCCCGATAGAGCGCGGCCGCGAACCGGCCGGACTCCTCCCAGAGCCGGCGGTAGCTCGTTCGCACCCCATGGAAGACGAGGGCGCTGCGCGTCGGCCAGCGCCGGGCCGCCTCCCCGACGAGGTCGGGGATCCGCTGGCCGGGGATCTCGATGTCCGTCGGGACGCCCGGCGCGTAGTGGGCGACCCAGGGGCGGCCGGCGTCGGCGCTCACGGCGCGCTCCCCCCCTCGGGCGAAGGGTCGTCCCGGGCGAACTGCACGCCGGGCTTGTAGCTCGGTGCCCAGTGGACCCGGCTGCCGATCGAAAGAACCGATTCGTCGGCGACCCCGGCGACCCAGCCGGCGATGCGACCCCCCTCCTCCAGCTCGACGATGACGTACGCGTACGGGACCTCGTTGAGGAACTCGTCGCTGGGCACGTGCTGGATCGACAGGGCGACGACCCGGCCGCGACCGGACAGGTCGACCTCGGAGAGGTCCGCCTTCCCGCACCGAGGGCAGACGAGCCCCCAGGTCGCCGTGACGAACCCGCAACCGGAGCGCAGGCCCGGGAGGCGCTGGCCGTCCTCGTAGGCGGTGCGGAACTCCGCGATCGAATGGACCGTCGGGACCGTCGGTTCGAGCATCGACGGGGCCCCTACCGTCTCCCGAAGATGTGGACCGAGCAGGAACCGCCCGTCGCCCCGACGTTGTGGGCCAGGGCGACCTCCGCGTGGGGCACCTGCCGGCCCCCCGCCAGGCCGTTGAACTGCTCGAAGATCTCGACCACCTGCGATGCGCCGGTGGCGCTCACCGGGTGGCCCTTGGCCTTGAGGCCGCCGGAGGGGTTCACGGGAAGCCGTCCGTCCCGCTGGGTCTCGCCCTCCCGCGTCGCCCGGCCGGCCGTCCCCGGGGGGTAAAAACCCAGGTCCTCGAGCGCGGCGATCTCGGCGATCGTGAAGCAGTCGTGCACCTCGAGGAACTGGATCTCCTTCGGGGAGAGGCCGGCCTGGCGGAACGCCCGCTCGGCGGCCAGCCGGGAGGCCGGGAGCCCCGTGAGCCCGGGGCGGTCGTGCATGTCGGCGATCGAGCCGGTGCGCACGCTGGCGCGGATCACGAGCGGCTCGCCGACCGGCGACGGCCGTCGCTCGCGCGCCGCGACGACGATCGCCGCGGCCCCGTCGGAGAACGGGCAGCAGTCGAAAAGCCGGAGCGGCGAGGCGATGACCGGGGAGCGGAGATACATGTCCATCGTGATCTCCTTCTGAAAGTGCGCGTGCGGATTGCGCGCGCCGTTCGCGTGGTTCTTGACCGCGACCGCCCCGAGCTCCTCCGGCCGGGTCCCGTACTTCTGCCGGTACGCGCTCGCGATCGTGGCGTACAGCCCCGGGAACGTCGCGCCGTTCCGTGCCTCGAACGGATAGTCCGCCCCGATGGCGAAGTAGCTGGTCGCGGTCAGGGTATCGAGGTGCGAGAGCTTCTCGACCCCGACGACCAGGGCGGCGTCCAGGAACCCCCCCGCCACGTGGACGTACGCCTCGTGGAGGGCGGCGCTGGAGGAGGAGCACGCCGACTCGATCGTGGCGGAAGGGACCTCGGGGATCCCGAGCGCGGTGTTGAGGAGCGGTCCGAGGTGGGCCTGTCGCTCGGCGATGCCGAAGGCGTTCGAGACGAACGTCATCCCGATGTCGCGGGGTTCGAGCCCGGCCGACTCGATCGCGCGGAGGGCGACCGTGGCGGCCGCCTCACGTCCCGACTCGGCCATCTTGCCGAACCGGTTCGACGCGGCGCCGACGACCCACGTCTCGCGCATGGCCGCTATCGGGTACGCCCGGAGCGATGATAACGCTTCACTGGGGCGGCCTCCGTCACGCCGGAAGGTCGATCAGGCTCCGCAGCCGGGCGAGGATCCGGGCGGCCTCGGGCGCGTCGGCCGACTTGATGAGGATCCGGCCGTCCCGGGCGACCGTCACTTCGCGCTCCATGCGCGCGATGAGGAGCACGCGCGCGTCCGTGACCGGGATCCCCGCGCGTTCGAGCCGCCCTCGGATCTGGCCCAGGTCTAGGGAGAGCTTCGGGCGGGGAACCGCCTCGAACGCGGCCCGGCCGCTGCAGAGCCGCAGGGTCGAGTACGTCACATCACGACGGCGCGCCGGACGCAGTCGTCGATGAGCGACTCGACGTCGATGCGCTCCTCCTGCTGGAGGATCTGGACGAGTCCGCTGCGCGTGGCCGGGCGGTCGGGGACGGCCTGGCAGCAGAGCCCCGGACGGGTCGAGATCCCGTAGGTACCGATCGACTTCGCCACCGCCTCGATCTCCTGCTTGTCGAACCCGACCAGGGGCCGCACGATCGGCAGGCTCACCGAGGCCGTCGCGCTGCGCATGTTGCTGAGCGTCTGCGACGCCACCTGGCCGAGCGACTCTCCCGTCGCGAGGAACGTCGCGTGCTCGCGCTCGGCGATCCGCTCGGCCGAGCGCCACATGAACCGGCGGCAGAGCACGCACCCGACGTGCCGATCGGTGTTGCGCATGAGCTCGATCTGCGTCGGGCCGTGCGGCAGGACGTAGAGGGGGATCTTGCGCTCGAAGCGCTCCCCCAGCACCCGGAGATGGTCGACGATCTTCTCGAGCGGGGTGTCGTCGGTGAACGGGCGGTTGTCCATGTGGACCGCGAGCAGGTCGTGCCCCTGCCGAAGGAGGTAGTACATGCTGACCGGCGAGTCGATCCCCCCGCTCATCAGCATCACGCCGCGCGCCACGCCTCTTCGAGCGTGCGGGGGCTATTTGAGGCTGCCGGGCACGAGCCACCGAAGCTCGCCGGTGGCCGCCGCGGACGCCCCGCGGGCGGGCGAGGCGTAAATAGACCGCTCCGCTCGCGCGCGCGATGGCCGAGCCGATCGGCGCTGCGGTACCGCTGCATTGCCGCGAGGAGGGGACCGGCCCCGCCGTCCTTCTGCTCCACGGACTGGGGGGAGACCATCTCGTCTGGAACGCGGTCGTGCCGGCGCTGGCGAAGGGGTTCCGGGTCCTCGCCCCCGACCTGCGCGGTCACGGTCGGAGCCCGGCGCCCGCCGGCTCGACCTACTCGTTCGCCGAGCTCGAGGGCGACCTCCTCTCGTTGCTCGAGTCGAGGCGGGTCGACCGGTGCCACGTGGTCGGGCTGTCGGCCGGAGGCTTCCTCGCCCTCCAGCTCGCCCTCGACCAGCCGTCGCGCCTTCGCAGTCTCGCGCTGGTCGGCTCCGCGAGCCACTGCGACGCGCACAGCCGGGCGGTGGCCCAGAACTGGGCGGACACCTATCGGGACGAAGGGTACGACGCGTACGCCCTCCGCCTGCTCAAGGACCTGTTCTATCCGGATTGGATCGAGAGCCATTTCGACCGCGCCGACGTTCTGCGCGAGGAGATGCGGGGCCGGGACCTCCGCGGGGCCGTCGCCTGGGGTCTCGCCGTCCGGACGTTCGACCTGCGGGGACGCGTGGGTCGCCTGCGCCTGCCGACCCTCATCCTCCAAGGGATGGACGATCAGATCATCGACGCGGCCCATGGCCGCCTGCTCCGCCAGTCGATCCCCGGTGCGGAGCTCAAGCTGTTCGCTCAGACCGGCCACTTAGTCCCGGTCGAGCGGCCGAAGGAGACGGCCGAGGCCCTCTCGGCCTTCTTCCATCGGGTAGAGGCGAGCCCCTCAGGATAGGACGCGGGCCGGTCCGACCGCCCCGCCGGAGCCCCCGGGACCGGGGCCGGACCTTTTCTATCCACGGAGCCATCCCTCCGGGGATGTCGCTCCCGGCCCCCAGCGATGTCGACCGCCGCCTCGCCGAGCTCGAGCGCCAGGTCCGCGAACTTCGGGCCCGGGTGGCCTGGCTGGAGCAGACCTTCGCGCCCCGCCTCGACCATCCCGTCGATCGTGCGACGGTCCGCGAGAAGGTCGCCTACGACTGGCAGGCGTGAGCGCGACGTCCCCGGCGACTTCGGACCCTCCGCCGGTCCGCTCCCTTTCGTGGATCGGCCGTCTCCCGCCGGAGAGCCCGCCGGCGTCCAGCGCGGGGGCGGCGGTGCTGATCGTCCTTCGCGAGCTCGGCAGCGGCGTGGAGACGCTGCTCATTGAACGGGCGGACCGCCCGGGGGATCCCGGTTCGGGCCAGGTCGGACTGCCCGGCGGCCACGTCGCGGCGTCCGACGGAAGCCTCGTCGACACCGCGCTGCGGGAGGCCGAGGAGGAGGTCGGTGTCACCGCGGCGGATCTCTCCGACCGCCCCCGGTATTTCACGACGGAGTACGCCTCCGCCTTCCGGCTGCGCGTCGGCGTCTTCGCGGCGGCGCTCGGGCCGGGCGCGCGCCGGCCCATCGCCCGGGATCCGGCCGCGGTCGCGGGGGTGTACT